>JAFWYO010000154.1 GCA_017517715.1 Bacteroidales bacterium | reverse complement strand
CAGCAAGAAGGATGTCGAAGCCTACTGCTCCATCCCCGTGGCCGGCATCATCCCGATGATAGAGGGCGACGGCAGCCGCATCATCACCAAGAGCGGCAAAGACCGATTCAACGAGACTTTCCGCATACTCCGCAACAACATCCTGTTTATGAACGGCGAAGTGAAAGGCGGACGCGTGCTGATGATGACCTCAACAATGTCGGGCGACGGCAAGAGCCTTGTAGCCTACAACATAGCTCTGTCGTTTGCCTATGCAGGCGAAAAAGTGCTGCTTATCAACTCCGACATCCGTAAGCGCGAATCGTGGCACGGCACAAAGGAGAAATACAAACACGGCCTCACCACCTACCTCTCGGCACAGGACGAATCGTTCGAAGAACTGATTGAAAGCGACACCATCTATCCCGACCTTAAGGTCATCCACAACGGCCCAATACCACCCAACCCAGCCGAGCTCCTTATGAGCAAACGCTTCGACCAACTCGTCGACTGGGCCCGCCAGCACTACGAAATCATCATCATCGACTGCGTGCCTATCGACATCGTTGCCGATGCCACCATTGTCAACCGACTGGTCGACGCCACATTCTTTGTCATCAAGGAAAAGACCTCCGACCGTCGAATCCTGATGGAACTCGAAGAGTTCTACCAGACCGGCAAGCTGAAGAATATGAGCATCATCCTCAACAACTACAAGATCCGCAAGCACAGCTACGGCTATGGCGGTTACGGCTATGGCTACGGTTACGGCTATGGTTACGGATACGGCTACGGTTATGGATATGGCTACGGCTATGGCGACAGCGATAGCGACACCGACAGCAACGAAAATGAAAATGAAAACAAGAAATAGCGAAGTAAACTAGTCAATAACAATAAAAATCATCCTACAATTGAAAACAAAAACTATACTAGCACTAGTTTTGATGGCCGGAAGCTGCCTGACAGCACTGGGTCAAAACAACGACAGACGCTATGTGGCACAAGGTCGTGCCTATCATTCCGAAGACACTGCCGTGGTCAACGGCCAGCACGGTGTTGGCTGGATACGCGCCCACTTCTTCGACGACTGGTTCCTTGAGATGCAAGGTGGCGGACAGCTGTATTACGGCACCGACGACCGCAAGGGTGCCTTTATGGACCGCCTGACAGGCAATGCCGAGTTTCATTTCGGACGACGCATCTTCCCGATGTTCGGTTTCCGCGGCGGTATAGGCTACGGCTATGCGCGCGGCTTCCTGAGCAAGGATCTGCTGCCCAACGTCAACACCGCCGGCGATGGCCAGTGCGGCACCGACCCCGTCACCGGCAATCCTATAGGCGGATACTATTACGACTACAACAACGAGCTCTACATCCAGAAATGGAAATACTACTATGCCGGAGCCGACCTGTTCCTCGATCTGGACATCTTCAAAGGGGCAGAACATTACGACCCCTACAAGCCCTGGAGCCACATCCTCTATGGCGGTGTCCACACCAAGTTCGGACTCTCCGAAGCCGACATCCGCAACCATCGCAGCGAAGCCCATCTGGGATACATCTGCAAGTACAATTTCAAGAGCGGACTCGGACTGTTCCTCGACGCACGACTGTCGTTCATCGAGCGCCTCTTCGACCGCGAATGGGTGTCGGGAGTCGAATCATCAGGCTTCGGACTGGACCAGATTGCCAACCTGCACGTCGGTGTGCTCTACAAGTTCCACATCCGTACCGAAGAAGAGCGCAACGAGTTCCGCTACCGCGAATCACACGACACCACGGCACTGGCAGTGACCCACTTCACCTACGTCAAGATGGAAGAGACCTACACTATGAGCCTGATCGACACGCTTCTGAAATACGAACAGGTGAACACCCCCACCCCCGAAATGCAGAAGAAGATACAAGACCTGCTCGACTCGATAGAAGCCGACAACGCCCGTCGCAAACGCAGCCTCGACGGTCAGCCGCTCGACTCCATCCTGCTCAACCAGCTGCTGCCCTACGAGATGGTTTTCTTCGAACTCGACAAGTGGGACATCCTGCCCAGCGAGGAGATGAAGATCGACAAGATGGCACGCATAATGAAGGCCTACCCCAACGAGAAATTCATCCTTACCGGTTCGGCCGACTCCAAGACCGGTACCGTCAAGCGCAACATCTTCCTCAGCCACAACCGCGCCGACATCATCTACAACAAGCTGGTCAGCGAATACGGCATACCCGAAGAGCAGCTGCGTCGCGAATACCTGGGCGGTATACTTGACTACAAACCCTTCTACCTGAACCGCTGCACGGTGATCATTATGGACCACCCCGTCGTGCAGAAAGCCTTCAACGAGATGAAGCAAACCGGCCAGGCAGGCGGCGGCGAAGTGAAGATAGACCGGTAAACACAATCCGGATTACGAGCAAACATACTGATTATTAGACAACGAAAACTCATTTTTTAATGAAAAAGATATTGTTAGCATTATCACTTCTGCTGATGGCCGGAACAGCCATTTCGCAAGAAGAATTCTATAAATCGTCGACTGATACCGTACGCAACCGCGGCGAACACAACGTCGGTTGGATTCGTTCGCACTTACTGGACAACTGGATGTTCGACATCCAGGGTGGCGGGCATCTGTATGCTGGTTATGAAGACTTTAAGGGCAAATTCAAAGACCATATAGCCCTCGATGCCGAGATGCACGCCGGCCGCTGGGTCTTCCCGATGGTAGGTATCCGTGCAGGCATAGGCTTCGCCAACTCGCACGGCTTCATCTCAAAAGACAGCTATCTGCAGAATCGCAGCAAATTGACCCAAGACTATGGCAATTGCGAAGGACTGTCCACGTCGACTTTCATCTCGGGCAACGACACCATCAAAGGCGCTCTGGGCGGATACTACTGGACTACCGACGACGAGAACCTGTTCCGCCAGGACTGGCGTTTCTTCAAACTCAGCGCCGACCTGATGGTGAACCTCTCGTTTATGAAAAAGTACAACAAGGTAAACCTCGAAAAGAAATGGAACCACATCCTCTACGCCGGATACAACATCCGCATAGGCCTTTCGGAAAACCATCCGCAAAAGTTCTCGAACTTTATCGGCTATTCGACATCGGACGATTATAAAGGATTCAAAAACACCAACTTCGCCAACGAGGGACACATCGGCTACATTGCCAAATACGCAATCACCGAACATTTTAACATTCATAGCGACGTACGTCTTTCCATACTTGAGGGCGATTTCGACCGCGAAAGGATTCCCCACGTCGAATTTATGGCCCCCGACCTTGACTTTTCGGTTATGGTTGGTTTGACATACGACTTCAATTTGCGCAACGAAAGGGCTCGACGCAACTACTATGTCGAAAAAGGCATCCTGCCCTACAACGTCGGCGAACTGCCCAAATATGTGGCTTATGTCCAGATCGAAGACCTTGACGTGATACAGGTTATCGACACAATCGTCTTGGTCAACTACGACACCATCGACGACATCATCACGCAGAACCGCTACGACTCGCTGGTAACCTACTACGACACCAGCCACGCCAACCTGGTACGCCCCATACCCGACGACGCCACGCTCGACTCCATCCTCCTCAAGCGACTGCTGCCCTACGAGATGGTCTTCTTCGACCTCGACAAGTGGGACATCCGCCCGCAGGAGGAAATGAAGATAGCAAAAATGGCCCGCATTATGAAGGCCTACCCCAACCGCAAATTCATCCTCTACGGCTCGGCCGACTCCAAGACGGGTACCGTCAAGCGCAACATCTTCCTCAGCCACAACCGTGCCGACATCGTCAAGAACCGGCTCGTCATCGAATACGGCATACCCAGCGACCAGATACAATGCGAATATCTGGGCGGAATCCTCGACTACGACCCCTTCATCCTCAACCGTACAACCGTCATCATTATGGACCACCCAGTGGTGCGCAAGGAATTCGAGAAGATGAAGGCTCAACGTAAAGCCGGCGGCAACGTGGTGGAATTCTGATGAAAATACTCATCGTCCATAACGACTACGGACGCTACAGCGGCGAAGAAGCCGTTGTAGACCGGATGATTGCCGACCTGACCCGCAGCGGACACCAGGTCGACACCCTGCGGCGCTCGTCGCAGCACCAACGCGACACCCTGACGGGCAAGGTAAGAGGTTTCTTTGCAGGCATCTACAGCATTTCGGGCCGTCGCGCAATGCGACGCAAACTACATCAGTTCCGCCCCGACGTTGTCAACATCCACAACCTCTACCCCTTCCTGTCGCCCTCCGTCCTGCCGCTCTGCCTCAAACAAGGCATACCGGTCGTTATGACAGTCCACAACTACCGCCTGATCTGCCCCACCGGGCTTTTCCTGCGCGACGGACGCCCCTGCGAAAACTGCCTGCAGAAAGGCAACGAACGCGACTGCATACGCTACAACTGCGAACACAGCCGCCTGCGCTCGCTGGGCTATGCACTGCGCAACGCCGTGGCGCGGCGCACAAGGGTCTACCTCGACAATGTCGACACCTTCTGCTGCCTGACCGAATTCCAAAAGCGGAAACTCATAGCCGCCGGATTCGACAGCAAAAAGATAGTGGTGATACCCAACTACATAGAGCCACTGCCACACGCAGAAGCCCACAACACGAACGACGGATACGTGGCCTACTGCGGACGCCTGAGCGAAGAAAAAGGCTTCGACCTGCTGCTCGAAGTGGCACGACGCCATCCGTCAATACAGTTCCGCTTCGCAGGCACATTACGCGAAGGACTCAAAATCAACCCTTTGCCCAACGTGACATTGTGTGGACAAATCGGCCGCCAAGAGCTGGCCGCATTCTATGCCGCCTCGCGCTTTGTCGTCATACCCAGCCGCTGCTACGAAGGCTTCCCTGTCGCACTGCTCGAAGCATCGTCGACAGGCCGCTGCTGCATCGCGCCCGACCACGGAGCATTTCGCGACCTAATGACCGAGCCGGACAGCGGCAATGCCGGTGGACTATTGTTCAAACCATTAGACATTAACGACCTGGAACAAAAAGTCGTTCAGCTATGGGACGACCCCACCTTGGCTACAACGATGGGCAACACGGCAAAAAGCAATTTCGACAAACGCTTCGAGAAAGAAAAGATCGTCGAAGCCTGGAACACTTTGCTCAAAAACATAGCACAAAAACACGCCAACGCCAAATAACAAACCCACACTCAAACATTTATGTGGTTTTAGTCTGGCGACAAAAAGGACAAGCACTGCCCAACGCCACGCCGAGGATGGGCACGGCTTTGAAAAGGATCTGCTCCGCCCGTTCCTATATCGTTCCTATATCGTT
>JAFWYO010000153.1 GCA_017517715.1 Bacteroidales bacterium | reverse complement strand
ATCGTCGTCACTCTGCTCAAATAGTTCTTCTGGTATATCTTTAAGTTTGTTGGCCACTTGTGTAAACTCGGTATTGGGACAACATTCCATATAGAGTACATCAGAGTTCGGCATGAGGTAGAGTCGGATATATTCATGTATATCGTATGGCAGCTCGAGCTGGCGATGATGATTTTCTTTCTGTTGACGCTGGTTTGAAAAATAAGAATAACTCTCGTGAAAAATACTTTGCAACTTGGCAACTATTGGCGAGGTGGGTGAATATCGGATTTGGATTATATCTTTATGGCCAGAATATTTTTGTTGGTCGAAATTTTGATTCTTTAGTATTGTGTCATAAAATTGTCCGTCAATAAGTATCTTTATCTGCTTACTCGATCCATGTTTCAAAATGGATGCATCCCATTCATTAAAACGTGAATAGACAGAAATGGGTATGGTTAGCCCTTCATTTAATAAAGACCAGTTAACATTTTTCTGTAAAATAAAACTATTATCGTAGTCCATCTAGGTTGTATATTTCTGTTTCGTTATATGTCTTTTATTTCAATCTGCAAAGATACGCAATCTTTTTGAATTGACAAAAAATATTTTTCAACGGCTATTAAACTTTAATGCTGAAATAAAATGGTCGCCGAGAGAATATGGAGAATGCGTTAATGGGGGGCGTTAATTAAAGCAACAGATAGCAAGGATGGCACAAAGAAGGCATAAAGAAGGAAACCACCGACGGGGTGCCGAGAGGTCACCGGCGGATTGCTAATAAATAGTGATGATCACTCCTTGCCCAAAGATATGCTTAAATACACTTTCCCCCAAAAAGCCAGCGGCCTACAGTGAATCTGCGGGCCGCAATCTTTTTGTGTTTAGATGGTAGCTACTTGAGCTCTATCCCGCCGAAGTTGCAGTGTCCTTTGAGGTAGAGGGTCTTGGCACCGTCGCAGGGCTGGGTGCAGCAGTCGCAGTCGACGCCGGCGAAGGTGGTGTCGATGCCGTTGTTGATGCTGACGCCTTTGGGGAGGCGGATCTGGATGCCGCCGAAACTGCAGTCGACATTGATGACGGCGCCGTCGCGGATGTCGGCATCGCGCAGGTCGAGCCCCGCGAAACCGAAGCTGACGTGCACGTCGGCGCCCTCGAAGGGCTGTCCGTCGTAGCTGTATTCCTGCTTGCCGAAGTTGACTTCTACCTTGTGCAGCTTGCTGCCATCAAAGGCGACAGGAACGGCCTGTTCAGCGATGCTCTTACGGTCGCTGCTCTTCTTGTTGCTGAAGAAGATGAGCTCGACACCCCATACCACGGCTACGAGGCAGAGCATATACTGCCAGATGTCGTTCCAGGGGATGATGCTGCGGGCGGCGAGGAACAGCAGTATGCCAATGCCGCAGCCGATGATGGCGCCGGCCTTGTGGCGGTCGTTGAAGATATTGATGAAACAGGGTATGATGACGAAAAGAGCCCACCAGCCTTCGAGGCTGATGCTGATGACGTCGAGGAGCTCGAGGGCCCACACGACACCAAAGGCAATGAGGGCGATGCCGCCAATGATTTTGCTGGTGCGTTTCATTCTTTCACTTTTTATAATGCGAGGAGCAGACCCTGAGGGCTACTCCTCGCTTGTGATTTTTTGCTGAAATGCTATTATTTCTGCATAGTGCGAAGGCGCTCGGTGAGCATCGGAACGATCTTGTGGAGGTCGCCTACGATGCCGAGGTCGGCAACTTGGAAGATGGGGGCAAACTTGTCCTTGTTGATGGCGATGATGAGTTCGCTCTCTTCCATACCGGCGAGGTGCTGGATGGCACCGCTGATGCCGCAAGCCATATAGAGGGCCGGGCGGACGGTCTTGCCGGTCTGACCCACCTGACGGCTGGCATCCATAACGCCGGCGTCGACCATAGCGCGGCTCGACGACACTTCGCCGCCAAGCTCTTTGGCCAGGGCCTCAAGCTTGCCGAAGCCGTCCTTGGTGCCAACGCCGCGGCCACCGCTGACGAGGATCTTGGCCTCGCTGATGTCGGTGACGGTCTTCTCTTCCTTGACGGTCTTGACCAGCTTCACGCGAGCAATCTTCTGGGTATCAAAATTGACCTTGTAGTCGACGATCTCGCCTTTGCGGCTGGCATCGGCGGCCATTTTCTGCATAACGCCGGGGCGGACGGTGCTCATCTGCGGGCGATGGTTCTTGCAGAGGATGGTAGCCATCAGGTTGCCGCCAAAAGCGGGACGGGTCATACGGAACTCGTGAGCCTCGTCGTCGCTGATTTCCAGCTTGGTGGCATCGGCGGTAAGGCCGGTACGGTTGCGGGCGCTGACGCGCGGACCGAGGTCGCGGCCGATGGTGGTGGCGCCGATAAGCATAATGCTCGGCTTCTGCTCGGTGATGATTTGGGTTATGGCCTCGGTGTAGGGCTCGGTCAGGTAGTCCTTCAGCAGGTCGTTGTCGACCACCAACACCTTGTCGGCGCCGTGCTCAATAAGGGTCTGGGCCAGGGGCTTGACATCCTTGCCAAGAAGCATAGCGACAACTTTCTCCTGGTTGGCGTCGGCCAGCTCGCGGGCTTTGCCCAGCAGTTCGAGAGCCACATTCTGCAGTTTGCCGCCACGCTGCTCGGCAAACACATATACATCTTTATATTCTGCTAAGTTCATATTATTTCGCAATTTGTTAATTCGTTAATGTGTTAATTTGTCAGTCGTTGGCGTAGCCGGATTTACTCATTCACACATTAACTCATTTACACATTAATTAAATGATGTGCTTTTCTTTCAGTTTGTTGACAATCAACTCGACGGCCTCTTCGGGGCTGACCTCGAAGGTCTGGCCGGCGGGCTTGAGCTGCTTGGGGAACGACTTGAAGACGCTCGTGGGCGAACCGGCCTTGCCGATATGGTCCTCGGGCACGTTGATGCGGTCGGCGTTCCAAACCTCGACTTCCTTGTCGAAAGCCGTAACGATGCCGTTGACAGTCATATAGCGCGGCTGAACAGCGCTGGCCAGGGCGGTAACGACGCAGGGAGCCTGCATCTCGAGCACCTGATAGCCGTCCTCGAGCTGTTTCTTGACGGTGAAGGTCTTCGAAGCCTCGTCGTACTGCAGGTCGGCCATATAGCTCACCTGTGGCAGGTCGAGGTGTTCGGCAATCTGCGGTCCCACCTGAGCGGTGTCGCCGTCGATGGCCTGACGGCCAGTGATGACGAGGTCGAAATCCATCGTACGCAGGGCACCGGCAATGGCGCTACTGGTAGCCAGGGTATCGGCGCCGCCAAGACGACGGTCGGTCAGCAGGATGGCGCGGTCGACGCCCATAGCCAGAGCCTCGCGCAGGATGGCTTCGGCCTGGGGCAGACCCATTGTGATGACGGTGACGTGGGCACCGTATTTGTCTTTCAGCTGCAGGGCGAACTCAAGACCTCCCTTGTCGTCGGGGTTCATAATCGAGGGAACACCCTCGCGAATAAGAGTACCGGTAACGGGATTGATTTTCACCTCGGTAGTGTCCGGCACTTGTTTTATGCAAACTACTATGTTCATTTTTCTTGATTGTGTTAATTCGTTAATGTGTTAATGCGTTAGTCGCTTGCGCAGCCTGACTCACACATTCCCACATTTACACATTTACGCATTATTTAAACAATTTACCGGCAATAACCATACGCTGGACTTCGCTGGTGCCCTCGTAGATCTCGGTAATCTTGGCGTCGCGCATCATACGCTCGACGGGATACTCGCGGGTGTAGCCGTAGCCGCCGTGGAACTGGACAGCCTTGGTGGTCACCTCCATAGCGGTCTCGGCGGCGAAAAGCTTGGCCATAGCGGCGTCGGCGCTGTAGGGGATGCCGTGGTCTTTCTT
>JAFWYO010000152.1 GCA_017517715.1 Bacteroidales bacterium | reverse complement strand
CTTCCTGTATGCATAACCGGTCTGATTTCGATTCAGACCATAATATACGCATTTCAAAAGTCGGACACAAGTTTTGTTGCTCAAAACACTATGCATAAGAATATTATAAATTAATTTAACAATAATTAAGAGACACTAGTGATAATTTATATATTTTGCCTGGGAGGCATCGGCAGAGGTTTTTGAGTTCGAGGCTGAGTAATGCGGCGGCGATTTTGGGCAGCGTGAGTTCGCAAAAATTCTGTATCTCGTCGACCGATATCTCCTTGTGCTCGGCAAGGATGTCATAGACCTTCTGCTCGTCGTCGTTAAGTTTCGGAAAAATAGTTGTTTGCGTGCCCTGGTTGCTACTTTTGCGCTCCCATCCCATATTGACAAAAACGTCGTTGGCGTTGCGGATCATCATTGCCTTGCAGGCGGCAATGATGGCGTTGCATCCCTCCGAGTATTTGTCGCCTATGCGCCCCGGAAAGGCGAAGAGGTCGCGGTTGTAGCTGTTGGCGATGTTTGCTGTTATCAGTGCGCCGCCTGATTTTGAGGCTTCTACGACGATGGTGGCGTCCGACATTGAGGCGATGATGCGGTTGCGTGCGGGAAACATACTGGGCGTTATCGGCGTGTCGGTCCTGATGTCGGTCAGGAGCGCTCCGCCTCTGGCAATCATTTGTTTGGCCAGATTGCGGTTCTGTGGCGGATAGAGTCGGTTAAGGCCGTGAGCCAGAATGCCGATGGTGGGCAATCCGTTGTCGAGAGCGGCCTGGTGCGAAGCGGCGTCGATGCCCAGTGCCAGTCCGCTGACCACCGTTATGCCCTCGCCCCGGAATCCGTCGACAAGTTGCCGCGTAAGGTCCAGCCCATAGCTTGTGGCTTTGCGTGTACCTACCACACTCACAATGCGTTGTGGATTCAGGTCGGCATTGCCCAGCGTGAATATCAGCACCGGCGAGTCGACGCAGCCCGGCAGGTTCAGCCGCTGCGGAAAGAGAGGGTCTTTATAGTAAAGAATTTTTATCTTGTTCTTTTCGATAAAGGCCATTTCCTTGTCGGCCGCAGCGAAGACGGAGTGCTCCCTGATGGCATTGATGATGACTCGCTTTTGTCCGAAAATCTGTCTCAACTCGCTCACCGACATTCCGAACAAGGCTTGCGCCGAAGGGACGATGTCGAGCAATTGCCTTGCCGAGCGGCATCCGATGCCGGGCAGCATAGTCAGCGCCAATTCATAGTAATAATCACTCATTTGACAGTTTTTGCACTTGCTTTTTGGGGGAAAAACGGTGTTTTTTTCGAAGTGCAAATTTACACTTTTTTCTGGACACGATAATAAAAGAGTCAAAAAAAAGTTATTAGGGGAAAAAAAGAGACTAATGATTGTAAATTACCAATACAACAGCCTGTATATTTTGCCCGAAGGGGCCACTCTGCCAAATAGTGAATTGCGGATGCTGGACGACAGCGACTGGCAGAAGTGTTTCCGCCTTTTGACCGAGGGGGCCGAAGACCTTGCCGTGCGATGCAGCAACCCGCGGCGGCTGATGGACTATCTGCACCGCGACTACATCAACGTCAAGGCCGCGGGGGGAATCGTAACCGACGATGCGGGTCGGATGCTGCTGATGGTGCGCAACGGACGCAGCGACCTGCCCAAAGGCAAGGTGGAGCCTGGCGAAACACTGGCTCAGGCGGCGCTGCGCGAAACAGCCGAAGAGACCGGCCTCACGGCAATCCGTCTTGGGCAATTGGCGCTCAAAACATACCACATCTACAACCTCTATGGCGGTTGGCACTTCAAACAGACCACCTGGTACACAATGCAACTGACTGAACCGCAGGCGACAGTGCCGCAAACCGAAGAGGGTATCACCCAGCTCCTCTGGCTTGCCCCCCAGCAGTGGCGCGACCGCCTTCAGGCCAGTTACGCCACAATGCGAGTCATCAATGCGCAAGTGTTTGACCGTCCGACAATTGGGTGTGATGGTTGATAAAAAGTTAAAAAAATGCATTTGCAGAATATTAAAAAGTAGTATTTTTGCGTTTTGAAACAACAATCAGAATAAGAGAGAAAATGAACGAAACTGCCGAACAAACAAGTACTTTCCTGCTTCAAGTCAAAGCAGTGAAATTGAATAATGACAACCCCTTCACGTGGGCTTCCGGACGCAAGTCGCCGATCTATTGCGACAACCGAGTGACGCTCTCCTATCCCGAAATCAGGACCTATATCCGCCAGCGATTTGTCGACGTTATCAACGAGAACTTTGGCGACGTCGATGTCATTGCTGGTGTTGCCACAGGCGGCATTGCCCAAGGAGCCCTGGTGGCGCAAGAACTCGGCAAGCCGTTCGTCTACGTCCGTTCGGAAGAGAAGAAGCACGGTCTCACCAATCAGATTGAAGGAGAGATACATAGCGGACAAACCGTCGTTGTTGTCGAAGACCTTGTCTCGACCGGCAAAAGTTCGCTCATCGCCGTTCACGCACTGCGCGAAAAGGGCTGCATCGTCAAGGGTATGGTGGCCATTTTCACCTACGGCCTTGAAGTCGCTGCCAAAAACTTTGCCGACGCCAACGTCGATCTGCACACCCTGACCAACTACGACACCCTTGTCAAGGTGGCCTGCGACCAGGAATACATAATGGAGAAAGACCTCGAGTCGCTCAAAACGTGGCGCCAGAACCCCGAACAGTGGTCGAAGGACCACGGAGAGTAGTGATTAGAGACCTCAACATTCAACTTTATGACCGCCGAATCGAAAAAAGTGACGGCACAATGCAGTGCCGAAAAGCTATACAATTTTGCCTGCGATTTCCGCAGCTTCCAGCGCCTGCTGCCCCCACAGGTCGAGGATTTCCAGACCGACGGCACCACCTGCTCGTTCAAGGTGGCCGGCTTTGTGCAGCTCACCCTCCAGTACGCCGAGCGCAGCCCCTACAGCACCGTCGCCATTTCGCCCGCCTCCGGCAGCAACTCGCCCCTTCCGTTCCGCCTTGAGCTGAATATCGGTTCTATTGACGAATCCTCGTGCGACGTCGTTGTGCGTGCCGAAATCGAGGGAGGCAACCCGATGATGACGATGATGCTCAAACCCAAGCTGCGACCGGCCCTGGACAAAATCGCCGAGCAGATACAGTACTATTCCGCCGGCCTTTGAGCTGGGCAGAGCTGCCGAAGAGGCAGAAAACCATAAAAACCGCCATTTGTGGCGGTTTTTCTTTTTTTTGGGGGGTCTAAACAGATGGGGAGAGCATTGTTGTGGAGGCGGCGCAGTCCGGCAAACGAGAGCCACCCGCTCCGCCCGTT
>JAFWYO010000151.1 GCA_017517715.1 Bacteroidales bacterium | reverse complement strand
GGGGGGGGGTGTTTTGGAGTTGGAGCCGCGGTCGGGGTTTGGGTTGGGTGGTTTGGGGCCGCGGTTGGGGTTTGTTTTCGTTTTCGTTAGTTTTCGTTTTCGTCTTCGTTTTGGTTTTCGTTATATCAGCTGTAGCATTGGCTGACGAAGTCGGAGAGGCGGCGTTTGACGAAGTCGCGGTCTTCCATAAAGGACATATGGGCGACGCCGTCGAGCAGCAGCACTTCGGAGCGCGCTGGTATCATTGCTTGCGAGAGGCCTTCTTCGACGGGGATGCGGGGGTCCTGCTTTCCGTAGACGAAGAGGACGGGGACGTCGAGCTTGGCCAGGGTGCGCAGGCGCGAGGTGCGCACTTTCATTCCGCGCTGGGCGGCGAGGATGCCTTCTTCGCGCGTTTCGAGGCATTGGTCGCGCAGTTCTTTGATGTCTTGGGCCAGGTATTCGCGTTTCGAGTCGGCGAAGAGGTTGGTGATGAAGTCGACGATGAATCCGGCGCGGTTCAGGTGCACCTGGCGGCACACTTCGTCGCGGCTGGCGCGCTTGTCGGCGTCATCGGCCATAGCGTGCGAGTGGAGCAGGGCCAGTCCCTTGAGCATATAGCCATAGCTGTCGGCGAAGGCCAGGGCGACGTATCCGCCCAGTGAGTGGCCGGCCATAACGCACTGGTCTACGCCGGCGTCGTCGAGGACGGCTTTGACGGCGTTGGCCATAAAGTCCATCGTGTGGACGTCGGAGAAGGTGGAGCTGTAGCCGTGGCCGGGCAGGTCGATGGTGATGACGCGCATATAGCGCATATAGGTCAGTGTGAACGAGCTCCAAACGCTGAGATTTTGCAGAAAACCGTGCAGCAGGACGAGTGTCTGGGCGTGTTCGCGACCTTCGTCCCGATAGTGTAGTTCGTGGTTTTCAAACGTTATCACCTTGTGTTTTTCCATTGCCGGCGTTGTGTTAAAATCGGTGCAAAATTACTGCCTTTTTTGCAACAAATGTGTGTTGTTGCGAAAAAGAAATCATCAGGCGATTGTTAATAAAGTTTAAAAGTTGATGCGCACGCTGACGGGCGGGACGCTGCTGTCCTGCTTGGCGAGGCTGTTGCCGTAGGGCGACACGGTGATGCGGTCGGGTTCGATGCCGCGGTCGGCGAGGAGCGTTTTCAGTTATTGTCCGCGCGAGTGCGAGAGGTTGTAGCAGGCGGTGTCGTCGCTGCCTGCCACGTTGATGATGATTTCGATGTAGAGGTAGGGGTGGCTGGCGAGGAACTGGCCGAGGTGCGTGATTTCGATCATTGAGCTGCTTTTGAGCCGGTCCTGCTTGTTTTCGAATATTATGCCGGGCATTGCTATGCTTTGTCCGCGGCGGGCTATGTCGTTGAGCTCGGTTTCGTCGTAGATGCGCGGGCTGAGGCTGCTTTGGCTTGCGGGGACGAAGGGCTGGGCGGGTATCAGCAGGCCGTCGCATTGTGCGTAGAGCAGGTATTGGTTGTCGGCATAGAGTGTTGTCTGCCACTGGCTTTGGCGTGCTATGCTCTGGTGGTTGGTGATGGTTTTTTGCGACGCGGCGTCGACGATGTCGATGCTGAATCCCACTGTGTTGGCGTTGATGCTGACGGTGCGCATCTTGTCGTCGATGGTGTGCATTGCCGGGGTTGTGTAGGCGCCGTAGCGGCCGTGGCTATTGCTGCAGACGGTCAGCGTGGCGTGGTCGGCGCCGAGGGTGACCGACGATTCGTTGTGGCCGGTGTTGACCTCTTTGCCGTAGTTGGTGGCCCTGGTCCAGTGCTGCCAGTCGTCGGTGTTGTCGCGGGTGGCGTAGTAGAGGTCGCCGTAGCCCAGGCCGCCGCGGCCGTCGGTGATGAAGTAGATGGTTTTCAGGTCGTCGCTGAGGACGGGGCTGCATTCCATATAGGGGCTGTTGACGCCGATGCCGAGGTTGATGGCTTTGCCCCATCCTTTGGCGGTGCGGGGGCAGAAGTAGATGTCGGAGGCCGAGGCCGTGTCGCCGTGGAAGTAGGCGTGCGAGGGCTGCAGGTTCTGTCCGCCGGGGCGGTCGGAGGCGAAGAGGATGCCGCTGCCGTCGGGCAGCATAAAGGCGTCGAAGTCGTCATAGCGGCTGTTGATGGGTTCGGGCAGCGCCTCGATTATTTCCCATCCTTCCTGGCGGTGTTCGGCCACCAGGATGTTGCCGCCTTTGCCCAGCAGCATCTTTTCGCCGTTTTCGAAGAAGCTGAATATGCGCAGGTTGCGGTTCTCGGTGTTGGTGAAGGCGATGTTGCCTGTGCCTTTCCAGATGGTGCTTTTCTTGGCTGGCGTCAGCTGTGCCGACTGGATGCTGGTGGTGCCGTCGGCGTTGTTGCGGTTGTAGAAGAGCTGTTTGCCGCTGGGGTGCATCGTGGGGTGGACCATATCGTAGGCTGGGCGCACGATGGGGGTGTAGGTGAGCTTGGCGCGGTCGGGCTGTTCGAGGATGGAGCGGAGCTCGGCGACTTGGTCGACGCAGTTGTCTTCGAAACTGAGGGCGAAGAAGTCGATGCGCTCTTGTGCTTTTTTCCAGTTGCGTGCTGCTATGAGGTGCTGCATTGTGCGCTGCAGTCCTACGTAGGACTGGCGTTTGCCGGTCAGGTGGTAGATGCGCGAGGCCCATTGGCTGAACTCTTTTTCGACGAAGGGCATCGAGATGTCGATGGAGTCGTAGCGTGTGGCGGCGTCGATGGCGTTTTGGAGGGCCATATTGAAGGGGAAGTCGGGGTTGTTGGCTCGGAACAGCGTGAGGGGAGCCAGGTTGCCCTCTTCGGTGTGCCAGTTGTAGTAGGTGAGGTAGATGTCGTTGTAGTTGACGTCGAGCGGGAACTCGTCGAGGTAGATGTGGAGTGCTTCCATATTGCGCTGTTCGGTGATGAGGCGTTTCAGCTCGTCGATGGCGCGTTCGGCCAGGGGGTTGTCGGGGTTGTCGAGCGCAAAGTCGGCATACTGGCGTGGTGTAGAGAGCTGGTTGAAGCGGTCGTGGAGCTGGTTTTCCATCTTTTCGAGCACCAGCGAGTATTCGTTGCTGCCGGGATATTTGGCTATGAAGTCGCGGTAGGCTTGTGGCGAGGGGTTGGCGTTGAGGGCGGCATAGGCTATGGCGCTTTTGCGTCGCTGTGCTGCTGTCTGGACGGTCTCGATGTCGAGGTATCCGTCGAGGAGGGCGTCCACTTCGTCTTCGGTGGCGGCGCTGGCGACGGTTTGTTCGGCGACGATGGCGATAGCTTTCAGTGCCTCTTCGCCTTCGGCGGTGGCGGCATAGGTGTCGATGAATTTCTTGTAGGCTGCCAGGGTGCCTTCGTTGCAGGCCTGGCGGTAGCGGCTTTGCAGGCGGCGGTAGTCGATGAGCCGCATAGTGCTTTGGTCGTTGCGGAAGGCTTCGCTGTAGTTGTCGAGGGTGGCTTCGTCGAGGGTTTCTTCGGTGTCGATGTAGTTGCGTGCTTTGAGGATGATGCTGTATTTGGTTTGGCGCAGCAGCTGCAGGTTGATTTTGTGTTTCAGCAGTCGGCTGACTTCGCGGTACTTGTCGCGGTCTTCGAGTATGGTGATGAAGCGTTCTTCGGCATTGACGATGTATTTCATAGCAGTGGCGTAGTTGCGCATCGGGTTGGCGGTGTCGGCATAGAATTCGGCCATTGCCAGCATATTGGCTACATTGTCAGGCTCTTTGACGTAGTTCTTGTATATTTTGTTGTATTGCTTAGAGAACTGAGCTTCGTCGTCGGAGGTTTCCTGGGCGGCGATGCCAAAGGCCATTGTGCACAGGAGTGCAAAAAGGAAGAAGCGTTTCACGGTAGTGGTGGTTTCGTTGTTGCGTGGTTATTTGGTTTTTATTGAGTTGATGATTTCGGCAAAGTTCTTTTCGAACTCTTCGAAGGTGTCTACGGTGCTTTCGAGGCGTATTTCGAGTATGTTGTTGCGGTCTTTGACGTATACCATCTTGAATTCGTAGTCTTTGCCGTCGTCCTCGTTGGTGTAGGCGCCCAGGTATTCGAGGATGCCGTTGGGGTGCAGCTTCTCGTCGAGCGACTGGAAGGGCTGGACCATAAAGCGGCTGTATGCCAAGTCGTAGACGGTGCCGTCGTAGTTCTTGCGGACGTAGATGCGCATAAAGGGAATGATGGTGTCGCCCGAATTGTCGATCACGTAGTCGGCAGAGTAGGAGTAGAGGTAGATGACGGTGTTTTCGCTCAATTTGCTCGTCTGTAGGTATTTCCATCCGCCGGAGGGGAAGTCGAAGCTGACGTTGGTTTCGGGAATTTTGATTTGTGCCGAGAGCGATGTGGCGGCAGCAAGAAGGAGGATGAGGACTATCGGTTTGCGGAATGACTTTGTTTTCATCTTGTTATCGGTTTTTTATGTTAACTGCAATAAATTAATAACGAGGATTGTTACAATTTATTGTAGAAATCGAGCAGTCTTTTTGTAATTGCCTGGTTGCTATATTTTTCGAGTACCAGCTTTCGCGCGTTGTTGCCGATGTCGTTGCACAGGTCGGGATGTTCGACGCATCGTTGCACCTGTGTGACAAACTGTTCGGGCGTGTCGGCCAACAGCAGGTTTTTGCCGTCGGTGTACTCTATGCCTGATGCGGCTATGGTGGTGGCAATCACTGTCTTGCCGAGCGACATTGCCTCGATTATCTTCACTCTCATTCCGCTGCCAGCCAGCAGGGGTACGATGTTGATTTGCTTGGAGGCGATGAAGTTGGCTGCATCGGGGACCTCTCCGGCCACGATGACTCCGTCGGTGTGGAGTGCCATTAGGTCGTCGGGCATCTTGCGGCCGGCAAGGTGGAGTCGCACCTGTGGCAAACGGCTGTGAATCAGTGGCCATACGGCCTCAAGGAACCAGCGTATGCCTTCCTGGTTGGGCATCCAGTCCATCGAACCGATGTGGAAGAGCGTGAGGGGTTCGGGGACGATGCCGTCGGCGGCGTTGACGTTGATGCCGAAAGGTATGTCGGCAATCGGGCGTCGGCAGCCAAGCTGCCTGAAGGTTGCGGCGTCGTTGGCTGTGATGCAGGCAACGCCGTCGTAGTCGTTGATGTGCTCCAGCTCGTAGTGGCGCAAAGCCAGTGCCAGTTTTTTCAGATACCAGCGTTTCAGCGGGTTGCGAGTGCCTTCGGCCATCTGTCGCCAGATGCGGTGCTCTACGTTGTGGGCGCGCAACACTATGCGTGCGTCGCTGTGGCGGCGCAGTGTGGCGACGTAGGGCGTCAGGAAGATGCTTTCGACATCGACGATGTCAAAGTGGTTGTTGCTTAGTATTTCGGTTAGTTTTGCATTGAAGTCCTTGCTGATGAAGCGTTTGACGTTGTACGACTCGCCGCACAGAAGGGCTATGAGCGCTTCGAGCGGATGGATGGAGAGGTCGATGTAGACGGATTGGAAATGCGTCTTTTCGCGGTACTCTTCACCGATCCGCTCGTGGCGTACAGGGTGTTTGTCGCTTTCGACGGTCAGTACGGTCACTTCGTGGCCTAAGTCCATCAAGCCCTGCGTGATGCTGTCCATCGCCAAGGTGCCGCCATCGACAGGAGGATAGGGCGGTTTGTAGCAGAGCTGTAGGACCTTCATACCGTCGTCGGGCTATTATTCTTCGGGCAAAGCCTTGAATCCAAGACCCATAATTTCGGAGCTTTCGATGACGTTGACGAAGGCGTTGGGGTCGAGTTGGCGCAGGTTGGATTTCAGCTTGACGAGGTCGCTGCGGTCGAGGGTGACATAGATCATCTTGCGCTCTTGTCCCTGATAGAGGCCGATGCCGGGGAAGCAGGTGCCGCCGCGCTCCAGATCTTTGATAATGAAGTTTTTCACGGCGTCGATCTGGTCGGTGATGATGAAGCAGGTCTTGTAGGTGGTGAAGCCTTCGACCACGAGGTCGATGATCTTGCTTTCAATATAGATGAGGATGATGGAGTAGATGGGCAGCTTTATGTCGCCGATAATCAGTGTGGTAAGCGAGATGAGGCTGTCGACGATGAGCACCAGGACGCCGAGCGAAATCTTGGTGTATTTGTGGATGATCATCGAAATGATGTCGCTGCCGCCCGAGGTGGCGCCGGCGCGGAAAATGACGCCGATGGCGACGCCGTAGATAAGGCCGGCGACGACGGTGTTGAGGAATATGTCGTCGACAATCAGCGGGTCGTAGCCGTAGGTGCTTTCAATGATGTAGGTGAAGACCGGAATCAGGATGACCGACACGATGGTCTTGATGCCGAAGCGCGGACCCAGCACGATGGTGCCGATGATAAGCAGGGGTATGTCCATACAGATACCTGCCACCGAAATCTTCCATCCGAACAGCGCGTTGAACACGTTGGCGAGACCGTAGACACCTCCCGGCGCCAGATGGTAAGGATTGACAAACATTACGTCGCCCACGGCGAACATCAGGCTGCCCAAAGCCACCAGTGCATAGGACAAAATTTCATCTTTCAGATTCTTCTTCTTCATTCTTTTTGACTGTTTTATATTGATTTATAGTTTGTTGTTGCTTGTCGTGCTAGACGATTTCATTTTGCAAAAATAAGAAAGTGTTTTGAAACTTTATATAAAATGAATAAATATATTTAGCAATGAAGACAAAAAGTGCTTTTTGACGACAATTTGCACTTGTGCGCAATAAAACTCGCCAACGGCCGTTAAGAGGATAATTTATTTTCAAGAATGATGAAACGTATATACATACTGATGCTTGCCGCAGTGCTGCTTACCGGATGCACTAGCGATCTCTATTATGCCAACTCTTTTATCAATAAGTTTGCAAGGCAGAAAACCACGGCTACGGAACAGATTTATGTCGCTCTGCCCAAGGAGGTTATACACACCAACAGCTCGCTCAACGACATTGCCGGCTTTATGTTTATGTCGGAGCACGAGATTGACTCGGTTATTGCTTCGAAGACTGCCATTCTCGACAAGCTGGACGACAGTATCCTGCTTTCGCAATTCAGCAATGCGTTCCTCTATGCGCTGAGCCGCTCGCAGGTGCCGGTGGTTGTTGTCGACAGCCCGTCAAAGTTGCCAGTGGCAGACGACCAGCATTTTACTGTCAATTTTGTCCAGTTTGAGGCCGAAGAGTATCTGCAACCGGCCCAAAGCCGTTTCAGCACTCGCGGTGGTACCAACTATTCGTATGATTACCAGCTGCGCCACCTGTCGCTGAACGTGTGGATGAACCTCGATGCGCGCGACACGTCGGATGTGGTTTATTTCCGCAACCGCGAATTGGAGGAGAACTTCCGCGGCACCGTCACTTCGCTGCGCGACGGCAAGGCGACGATGAAGGCTCATTTTGAGCGTATTGCACCTGCCGACGCATATCACACAGCGTGGAATCTGGGTGTGGAATGTGCCACGCTTTATATGGAGAAGATTCTGACTGAATATGTCTGCCGCAGCAAGGGCACGAACGAGACCTATTTCTACTACGACCCCGCCTGCAACTGCATCGAGTCGGTCGACTCGTATAGTGAGGGCATCAAAGGCTCGTTTGAAAAGATGTGAGAAATGCCTTTAGCGTTTCTCGTTTTTGGTGGAAGTTGCTTTATATTAGGAACTTGATTTCTTTCATTGCGCAGCTGAGGCTGATGCCGGTGGCGGTGGTGAGCTGCAGGTGGCCGTAGCGGTCTATGCCGGTGATGGTGGCGCGGAGGGTCTGGCCGTCGTGGATGTAGTCGGCTTCGATGCCGAGGCGGTAGAGGCGGCGCAGGTAGTCGGCACGGAGGGTGCCGAATGCGGAGGGCTGGCGCAGCTGGCTGTAGCGGCGCAGGATGTTGTTGAGCAATGCGCCAAGGACTGCGTCGAGGTCGAACGGTTTGTGCCCCGACGGACTTTCGAGCAGCAACGATGTGGGGTTGGGAACCCAGTCGGGGAAAACTGTTTGATTGACATTCAGGCCGATGCCGCAGATAGAGCTGGCTATGTGGCCGTCGCTCAAATGATTGGTGGTCAAGATGCCGCACACTTTGCGGTCGCCGACATAGATGTCGTTGGGCCACTTTATGTGAACGGAGAACGGAGAACGGAGGACGGAGAACGGGGAACTGGGAACGGAGGACGGAGAATGGAGATCGGAGAACTGCTGCTCCAATGTTTCGGCCACGGCGAGGGCGAGGGCCATCGTGAGGTTGTATTGGTCGGCGGCGTTGATGAATGTAGGTTTGAGGATAAGGCTGAATGTCAAATTCTTGCCTGCTTCGCTGACCCATACGTTGCCCTGCTGGCCTATGCCGGCGGTCTGGCGGCGGGCACAAACAACGGTAAACTCCTCGACGGAGTTGATATCGAGGAGTTTACAGTAGTTGTTGGTCGATTCGAGCGTGTCGAACCAACGTATGTCAAAATTTCTATTTTCGACGTCCAAATCGCGAGGGATTATACGGTCATTATCTCTTTTTCTTTGGCGGCATAGATCTTGTCGCACTCGCCGATGAACTTGTCGGTGACGTCCTGAATCTCTTTTTCGACTTGCTTCACCTCGTCTTCGGGTACGGATTTGTCTTTCAGTTTTTTGACTTTGTCCATCACGTTGCGGCGGGCGTTGCGGATGTTGACTTTGCTGTTCTCCACTTCGCTCTTGGCGCTCTTACTGAGCTCTTTGCGGCGCTCTTCGGTCAGTGGGGGTACGACGATGCGCAGTATGTCGCCCTCGTGGCGCGGCGTGAAGCCGAGGTTGGCGTCGAGGATGGCTTTGTTGATGGCGCCGATGATGCTCTTGTCCCAGGGTTGGATGACGATGCTGCGGGCATCGGGGGTGCTGATGTTGGCAGCCTGGCTGAGCTCGGTGGGGGCTCCGTAGTAGTCGATTTTCACTCCGTCGAGCATTCCGGGATTGGCTTTGCCGGCGCGGATTTTGGCCAGTTCCTTTTCAAGGAAGTTGATGGCACTCTGCATTGTCTGTTTTGCTTCGTCGATACAAGCTTTTGATAAATCGTTCATATATTGATAATGTTTTAAGTTTTTATTTTTTGGGGGAAGTTAGAGGGATGTTAAGGGGAGTTATGGGGGAGTTAAGGGAAGTTAAAGGGAGTTATGGGGAAGTTAAGGGAAGTTAAGGGACAATACGAATTATTTCTCCTTTTTTGGGTTTTTCGCAGGCGAGGCGCCTGCGTACCAGATTTCCGTTTTCCGCTTTCCGCTTTCCGCTTTCCGCTTTTTCACATCACTTCTGTTCCGATGGGTTCGCCGCTGACCACGCGGAGTAGGTTGCCCGGACGGTTCATATCGAAGACGTAGATGGGCAGGCGGTTCTCTTCGCAGAGAGCGAAGGCGGTGAGGTCCATTATCTTGAGTTTCTTGCCCAGGGCTTCCTGGAAGGTGAG
>JAFWYO010000150.1 GCA_017517715.1 Bacteroidales bacterium | reverse complement strand
TGTACAGTATATGTACAGTATTTGTACGCTTTCGAAGCGTACAAATACTGTACATATACTGTACATATACTGTACAACGGGCGGAGCGGGTGGTGTTTTTCAGGAGTTTACAACACCTGAAAAAAACGGTCAGCGGGTGCTTTCGGCGGCATCGTAATGCTCGTCGGTGACCGTAAAGGTCAGTTTGCCATATTCAGCATTGCCCTTGAACGGACCTTTTTCGTTCAGCTTCTCTTCGTAGCTGTAATTGGCTGAATTGAAATTGTATGGGCTTATGCCGTCTCTGTTCTCCTTGTAGTATACTATACGACGATTGTCGTCGAAAACGAATACAACACTGTCGCCCATATACCATTCCATATAAGATTCGCCCTCCGAGCGGCTTGCCGTTCCCACTCCTCCTATATCTGCGACCGTATACTTCGCGTCCGGGGCAAGCGTGCATCTGTCGTGTACATACACTGTGTCGGATGGCGTCGGAATAACCTTAACGGTATGCGTCGACAGATTATGGATAACGACCTCTTGATAATAACCCGGGTCGCACGCGGCGAAAAGCGTAGATGCAATGACAGCATAGAAAAGCTTGATGTTTTTCATTTTTGACTGAATTTTATGTTCTCTTTCCTTGTAGTCGCGGAATGGTGGCAAATCTTACACGACAACGACAGTTTTTTTCATAAAAAAAACGTCCCATAACATTTTTTATTGCCCAGGACAAAAATACACTTGTGCGAAAAGAAACAAAATCAAACTTTTCAATCCACCCACACAAAAAAAAGCCAAAAAGCGATTGCCATATCAATAATATTTAGTATTTTTGCAACTTCAAAACGACATAGCGGACGCAAGGGTTTATGCTGTCATCGACAGAGTTGACGGCACATCACAGCCCCCCGACGGACGCCGAAATTGATTAATTAATAATGATGCAGTTCAAGAAGCCGATATTGTTGCTGCTCGCCCTGCTATGGCTTGTGCCTTGCAAGGCCGAACCGCACAGTTCGCCAACCGGCCGATTGGTTGACCGAACTGCTGCCGAGCGTCCGCAATGGAGCGAAATGGGAATGTGCGACCTCTTGGCGGCTCCCGGTGCGGCGTCGCTGACGCCACCTTCCACGGTCCGGATAGTCTCGCACAGCCCTTCGGCCGCGGCTCCCTTCGGCGGCATCCACCAACGGATCTACGCCACGGCTGCTGTCCTGCTGCTGCCTCGCCCCAACCGCACCCTTAGGGGCTACATCTATCTGTTGCGCTGTCTCAGACTCTGATTGTTCCACCTTCATTCCAAGATGTTTAAGGGAATGTGAGCACTCACCTTCCCGCGGTGTTTGTTTATCTGAACTGCACGATTCTTTTGCGTGCCGTCATCTTTGAGCAACCACCACAAAATGACGCACATACAGTTTATCGCACCAATTGCCATCAGACATTCATTTTTAATGGCCAATTATTCGGAAACGGTATGCGATTTAGAATTAGAACAACAAGTTAGTTATTTATCATTCAATGGAATATATCAGAAAATCAATATACAGTCTGCCAGAGATTCGCCACACGCTGCTACCGCTCTGGTCGGGATGGGCACTGACCGCCGTCGGCGCCGTGTGTGGCTTGCTTTATATCAAAGCCTCCGACGTGTCGGCAGGTGTCGCTTCGGCCCTGATTGGCGGAGCTTTAATCGGAGCCTGCAGCCTGCTGCTGACGCTGTGCTTCTACCTCTTCGGCGATTCGCGCCGCCCCTACAGCCGCGAGCTGCACGCCGTGCTCGAACCCACCTACAACTACTATTCCCAAGCCGCGCAACAATCCCTGGTCGACGCACTCCATGCCCGCGACGAGCAAGCGCTTGGTGCCATCAAGCCCCAGGCAACTCCCGAGCTGGCACTGGTCCGCTACAGCGACAAAGAAGAACGCGTCTTCTATTCGCAGCTGACGCGCGTCGAGGGACACAACTACATCCCTCTTACTGAAATAATTACCAACAAAATCAAATAAAAAAACAATGGAACACATACAATCAATCGAAGAATATATAGCCGCCGACAAGAGCGGCAAAATCACCCGCAAAAACAATTCGCCACTGACACCGCTCCTGATGCTCGCTGTTGGCATAGCGCTAATTGTAATGATCACCAAGGTGCATCTTGGCGACGCACCGTCTCTCATCTGCCTCACCGTCGGGCTCATAGCCACAGCCGTGGGCATCATCCTCACCGCAATGAATTTCAGCGGCGCGCTCTATCACTATGAGACCTCCGGGAACCGTATGAAAGACAGCAAAGTATACCTCTCCGTCGACGACTACCACAAAGCCACCGAGGCCCTGTCGGGCTCCGACTTGGCGCCCCTCGGCAAGCTGCACCCCGTCAACAGCAGCAACAACGGCCTGCGCATCCTCATCAGCACCGACTGCAGCATCGCCCTCGTCCAGCCACTGCACGACGAGAGCGGCCACCTTTCGCCATCAGCCGACGTAAGGTGTCTCCAAGGCACTGACGTTGTACATATCAAACCGTTATGCAAATAGAATTTTTCCTTCTGGTCCTTTCGACCCTTTTCTTTGCCAGCATCCTGGCCGGCAAGGCGGGCAGCCGTTTCGGCGTGCCCGCCCTGCTTCTTTTTCTCGGCGTGGGTATGCTCTTCGGCAGCGATGGCCTCGGCATCCATTTCGACAACATCAAGGTGGCGCAGATGGTCGGCACCGTGGCACTCAGCGCCATCCTCTTTTCCGGAGGACTTGACACCCAAGTGGCCGACGTGAGGCTTGTACTCGGCCCGGGCGTGATGCTGGCCACCGTCGGCGTGCTTCTCACCGCCGTCACGACGGGTGTCATCCTTTATCTGTTCGCCGACCGTCAGCTAGGTATCAGCCTGATGGGCTGCCTGTTGCTGGCATCCACTATGAGCAGCACCGACTCGGCGTCGGTCTTTTCCATCCTTCGCGGGCGCGGCCTCAACCTGAAGCACAACCTGCGTCCCACCCTCGAACTTGAAAGCGGAGCCAACGACCCTATGGCCTACGTGCTCGTGCTCACTTTCATCAGCCTTGTGCAGCAAGGCGGCAGCCCCCAGTGGGGCAGCGCCATCGCTATGCTCATCGTCCAGCTCGCCGTCGGCGCCCTGGCCGGATGGGGCTTCGGACGAGCCATAGTATGGATTGTCAACAAGATAGACATCGACAACATAGCCCTCTACCCCATACTCATCCTGTCGGGCTCCTTCTTCGTCTTCGCCGCCACATACTACATTCGCGGCAACAGCTACCTGGCCGTCTACATCGCCGGATTGGTGGTGAGCAACAGCAAGTTCGTCCACCGGCGCTCGACACGCAACTTCTTCGACGGCATCACCTGGCTGGCACAGCTCTCAATGTTCCTCACTCTCGGCCTGCTGGTCAACCCCTCCGAGCTGAAGGACGTTCTCGTCCCGGGCCTGGTCATCAGCTTCGTGATGATTTTCATCAGCCGTCCGCTGAGTGTCTTTGCCTCTCTGGCGCCCTTCCGGCGCTACTCGCTGCGCGACCGCCTCTTCGTTTCCTGGGTCGGACTGCGTGGCGCCGTTCCCATCATTTTCGCCATCACCTGCCGCGCGGCCGGCCTGCCACATAGCGATGCAATGTTCAACATCGTTTTCCTCTGCACGCTGGTAAGCCTCGTCGTGCAGGGCACCTCGTTGCCGCTGATGGCACGCTGGCTGGGGGTGAGCGAGGCACCCGAAAAGAACACGCGCGCCACCTCCACCGACTTCGACATCGACTTTCCCGAGGAGATCAAATCGTCGGCCAACGAGATAGAAATCACCGACGAAATCCTTGCCGACGGCTGCCACCTGATGGATCTGCGCCTACCCGAAAAGACCCTCGCCATTATGGTCAAACGCGGCGAAAGCTATTTCGTACCCACGGGCCGCACCACGCTCCATCCGGGCGACCGGCTGATGCTCCTCAGCGACAACCAGCAGGGGCTCGACGAGACCCTCCGCCGGCTCGGCATCGTCTCCGACCCCACAGCCGAAACGGCACCAAAGCGCAAATGGTACAGCATTTTCTTCGACGACATCGACTGAAAATCCCAAAAACACAGGCCTGCGCACAACCTGCAATCCGGCACGACCGCCACCCACCCGCTGCGCCCGTTCCTATATCGTTCCTATATCGTTCTTATATCGTTCCTATATAAAAATATAAGAACGATATAAGAACGATATAGGAACGATATAGGAACGGGCGGAGAGGGTGGCGTCCGAAACGGGGCCGAAGCCCCGGGAAAGGGTCTCGACAAAAAGGAGGCAGGCTTTTTGGTTCATTTCCAGACATCCGATTCGGGAAAAATCGATTCGGCAAGACAAATTGGGTGGCGCACACAATAATAATCCCGTTTCGGCGTTAGGCCATTTGTATGGAAAACAACGAAAAAGCCATTCTTAACCGCACTATCCGACTGCTTGGCGATGCCACGATGGAACGCATTGCCAGTAGCCGCGTCATTATTTTTGGCGTCGGCGGCGTGGGGTCGTGGTGCGCCGAAAGCCTGGTGCGCAGCGGCATACGCCACCTGACGATTGTCGACTCCGACTGCGTGAGTGTCAGCAACATAAACCGCCAGGCTATGGCCTCGGTCAGCACAGTCGGGCGCATCAAGGTCGAGGCTATGCGCGAACGCCTTCTGGACATCAACCCTTCGGCCGAAATCACTGCCATTCAGGATATTTTCTGCGCCGAAACGGCCGACAGCTTCGACCTGCAAAGTTACGACTACATCATCGATGCCATCGACAGCCTGAAAAACAAGCTGGAACTCATCGTGCGCTGTGCGCAAAAGGGTATGCCGACCTTCTTTTCGTCGATGGGTGCGGCACTGAAGCTGGACCCGACGAAGGTGACGGTCAGCGAGTTCTGGGAAGTCGACGGCTGTCCGCTGGCTGCCGTGCTGCGTCGCCGTATGCGCAAGTTCAAGCGGTTTCCCGGCCGCAAATTCAAATGCGTGTGGAGTCCCGAAGTGCTGCCGAACCTTGGCGAAGTCGGCGACGAAGAAAATTCCGGCAACAGCCTGTCGCTGCAGGACTGGAATGCGACGAAGGCCCAAATCAACGGCACCACGTCGCACGTCACCGCCATTTTCGGCTTTACTTTGGCCGGGCTGGTGATTCAGGACCTTTACCGGCAGTGAGGATGGTTGCAATTGCGCAGCATTCCTCTTCCTTCAATCCGCTGAGGCTGCATTTTCCACCGGCAATTTCAGCATTCACCCTCGGTGCCGCCAGCATCCGCCCACCGAGCACTATCGGCAGGCAACGCATAACATTGTCGCGCGTAATGCGCTGCCAGTCGGAGTGGTGTTCTTGGGCAAATTCAAAAAGGACATTAGGCTCATCCCATATCAACTCCACTCCAGCATTGGCCACAGAAGTGCCGTCAATCAAAGGAGCTGTGCCGCACACAATAACTAAGACACTCTTGCTTGTATCGAATCCCTCCGGCACCCAGCCATAACAGCATACCGTGTCGCCGGTGCGGTGCGAAGCGCAAAAATCGCGTGCTATCGAGCCCACTTCGGCGGTGTCGGCATTGTCGAACATCACTTGCCATCCGCTCGACGCAGACGAAATGCCTTTTTCGCGAACAGCCCTGCCCGCAACAATGCCAGCCATACTATCGTCCGCCATAGGCCAAATCTGGAAATCGGCGGCCGTGTAGTGTGCACCGAACACTTCGTCAGGATTAACATTGCAAGGGATCATCCTGGACGGCAGCTCTACAAGCCTGTGCCTATAACAGGATGAGACAGCCATTGCCGCCAAAACAATTAACAACAGTCTGATTTTCATTTTACAATTTTTAAATAACCTGCGGCAAGGTTTCCCCTGCCGCAGGTTGGTTTTTAATTGAATGACGGGATTTGATTTCCCGAATTCGTTTAGGCGTAGAGCTCTTCGAAGATCTTGCGCAGCTTCGGGCTTTCGCGGAGCTCCTGCAGAGTGAACTCGGCGTGGCCTTTGGTGTAGCCGTTGCCCATAATCATATTGACATCGCTGCCGATACCTTCGGCACCGAGGCTGGCCTTGGTGAAGCTGGTAGCCATCGAGAAGAAGTAGACAACGCCGTCGTCCTTGGTGACGAGGATAGCGGTCATTTCCTGGTCGGGGACGTTGACGCAGTTGATGGTGACGTCGGCCATCTTGCCGCCGGTCAGGCGCTCGACGAGCTCATAGACCTGGACGGGGGTCATACCGGCTGCACTTTCGACGATGTCGCAGAAGCCGAGATCCTTGATGCGCTGGGTCGATTTGGGGCTGTTGGCGATACCGATCACCTTGCCGGTGACGCCGACGCGCTTTTTGGCCTCGTAGCAGCAGAGCATACCGCTCTTGCCACCGGCGCCGAGGATGACGACGGTCTGGCCATAGTGGCACAGCTTGGCGGTCTGTGCGGGAGCACCGGCCACGTCGAGGGCGCTGAGGGCCAGCTTTTCGGGCATATCGTCCGGAATCTTGGCATAGATGCCGCTCTCGAAGAGGATAGCCTTACCCTTGATGTCGACCTGGTCGATTTCGGGGCGGATTTCGCCGAAGCTATCGATGCGCAGCGGGGTCAGCGACAGGCTGACGAGGGTAGCAATGCGGTCACCTTCTTTCAGGTCGATCTTGCCTTTCAGGGCGTCGCCGATTTTCTCGACTTTGCCAAGCAGCATACCACCCGAACCGGTGCGGCGGTTGCGGTGCTTGCCCTGCAGCTCGACATTGAGGAGCATTTCTTTCTTCACCTCTTCAAGGATCTGTTCCTTGGTGGCGCCTTCACCGGCCTGCTCTTTGGCATAGTTCATAATGTCGGTGAACGAAGCGGAGTCGACATTGAGGGTCTGGACATCGGTGAGGATTTCGTTGTCATAAAGAACGTCCATATTGTTGTCAATCTTGTTGGCCGGCTGCGGCAGAACGCCCTTCGGCTCAAGTACACGGTGAACACCGTATTTGTTACCTTTTGGTTGCATAAATTTTAATTATTAGTTTGATTATTAATTATTTATTTACTCTGTTCGCATTTTGATTGAACTTTCAAAAATAGTAAAAAAAATCCACGTGGACAAATAAATTTTTCATTTACCCACTAACATAGGTGATTTTCAACATATTTTATTGTTCTATCCCCAATTTCTCGGCGATATGGTGCATCAGGGCACGGCAGCCGAGCTGAATCTCGTTATAAGCCGTATCGAAATCACGTGTGTACCAAGGATCTGCAATCTCCTCGCCGTGCTTGGGGTCGTCGGCCGGCAGGAAATCGAGCAGCAGCTTGACCTTGCCGCCCATCGGTTCGCCAAACATACGGCCAAGGTTGGCGACATTGTTCTTGTCCATCAGCACCACGAAATCGGCAGCGTCAAACATTTTGCGCGTGATTTTCTGCGCCTCTTTGTCGCGGCAGCCGATACCGCGTATGGCAAGGGACCGCTTGGCCAGCGGATAGACCGGATTGCCTATTTCTTCGTCCGAAGTGGCGGCCGACGCCACCTCCACCCTGTCGTCCCATCCCGCCTGTTTCAGCAGGCGGCGCAACACAAATTCTGCCATCGGACTGCGGCAGATATTACCGTGACAGACGAACAGTACATTAAGTTTTGTTTGGTTTTCCATATTGTTTGTTATTTTATTTTTCAGTATTACAGATACCTAAACAAAATCACTTTCTGAAATGTTGTCTTGCAAAGATACAAAAAAAAGATTATTCTACAAAAAAAACTAACAAAATATAATAAAAAACTTCTATTTTTGTTATTCCTTTCAAAGAGTAAAAACAAATACAATGGCAAAACGCAACGGCATACACACCATCGTAACGGCAGCTGTCATCATAGCCCTGCTGGCTATACTGGTCAACGCCCTGTTTGGCGGCAGCCGCAAGCGCGACATCATCGGCACCTGGGTCACCGACGCTGACGGCATCGAAACCGGCTTCCAATGCGGCAATCAAGGCATAGCGGCTACCATCAACAACGCAACATACCAGTACAACAGCTGGGAAATGCGCCGCAACGCCCTCATCCTCAAAGGCAAAGAGTTCCGCAACCGACGCGTGTACGACTTTTGCGACACCCTCGTCATCAAGCGCCTCAACTCGAAACAGCTCACCGTAGAGCAAAACGGCGAAACCACTGAATACCACAAAATACGGTAGCAGCGCCACATTTTATATATAGTGGAAACAATAAAATAGCAACAACATCCGTTATAATACATTATCAACTATAAATCGAAACCGCCAATGAAACGCATCTTTCTTCTCGCCGTCGCAATGACAATAATACAAATGGCCGCTGCCGAAGGCAAGCACCTCACGGCCCTCTTCTCCTATGCCACATTCTACCAGCAAGGCACAGGCTCGTATGTCGAAACCTATATTTCGTTCGACGCGTGGAACCTCAACTTTGTCAAGAACGGCAACGACTATCAAGCTGCTGTCGAAGTACTTATCACTGCATCGGTCGACGATTCGATGGTGATGGCCAAGAAATACGACGTCTCCAGTCCGCGCATCGCCACCCCCGAGCCCGAACGCTTCAACTTCCTCAGTGTGCAGCGTTTCGCACTGCCCAACGGCATATACAACATACAAATCAAGATGCGCGACAAAAACAGCAACGACGAGCCTACCGTGATCGACCAGCTGGTGCCGCTCTACTACGACACCAAGCGCCCGGCGCTGTCCAGTGTCCAGACTATGTCGAACGTCACGCCCACCGTCACGCCCAACATCCTGTCGCGCAGCGGCTACGATATGGAGCCCTACATCAACGACTTTTTCCCCGAGCAGATAAGCGCAATCAACTATTACTGCGAGCTTTACAACATCAACCGCGAAGTCCGCGACGCGCACGTCTATGCCGTCTCGCACATCGAAGTGCTCGAAACCGGCAAAGTGCTTGAATACACGCAGACCGTGCAGCGCCTGGAACGCGACACCATCATCCCCATCTTCGGCAGCATCGACATCTCCAAGCTGCCTTCGGGCAACTACAACCTCTGCGTCGAAATACGCAACCACAACAACGATATGCTGCTCTACAAGCGCGTGCCCTTCTTCCGCAGCAACCCCGGTTTCGAATCCTCCATCGACAACACCCCGGCATCGGTGACCTTCGCCGCCTCGCTGACCAACGAGGCCGAGCTGAACAACTACATCGAAGCCCTGGCCCCCATCGCCAACGAAATTGAACGCCGCGACATATACAACATCATCAACCGTCCCGGACTTGAGGACAAACAGCTGGTCCTCTACAAGTTCTGGGTGCGCCGCGACCCCCTCAATGCCGACGGCGCCTGGCGCGAATACAAAGAGCGCGTCGACTACGTCACCAAAAACTTCTCGTGGCCAAAGACCAAAGGCATCCACACCGACCGCGGCCGCGTATACCTGCAGTACGGAGCCCCCGACTTTGTCCGCGACGAAAAGAACTTCGTGTCGATGAGGAACTTCGGCTCGGGTGTCACCGTCAACAAAACCAACGAGGCCGTCGGACTGACCGACCACGATACCGGAGCAAAACAAGGCCAGATCTTCTACCTGCCCTACCAGCTGTGGCGCTACGACCACCTGACCGGCGACGACGCCAACCGCTGCTTCATCTTCTGGGACCAGTTCCGCTCAGGATTCTACAAACTGCTGCATTCCAATGCCAAAGGCGAGGTGCGCGACGCCTACTGGGAACGCCGTCTCAGCCAAGACCAACTCGAAGAAGGCATCGTCGGTGAAGTCGGCGAACAATTCCAGCGCGGCTACTGATATCCAACCCATTACCATCCTCACATCTCTGCTTTCCGTTTTCCGCTTTCCGCTTCTATGTACAACTTCCTGCTTCCCGTTGCCTACCTGCCCCTGTGGTTGCTCTACGGCCTCTCGTCGCTGCTGTGGCCCGTGGTCTACTACATAGCGCGCTACCGCCTCACGATAGTGCGCAGCAACCTGCAGCGGTGCTTCCCCGACAAAAGCGGCGCCGAGCTGCGACGCATCGAACGCCAATACTACCGCCACCTCTGCGACCTGCTGGCCGAAGGCATCTACAACCTGCGCGCCCCGCTCCACAAGGTGCGGCAACACTACCGCCTCGAAAACGTCGAAATCCTCGAGCCCTACTACAACGCCAACCGCAGCGTCGTCCTGATGTCGGCCCACTACAACAACTGGGAGTATATGATCACTTCGCTCGACCACAGCATCAGCCACCACGGCGTCGGCGTGGGCAAACCGCTCGACAACAAAGGCTTCGGACGCTTCATCACTGCCCGCCGCGCGCGCTACGGCACCGAAATCGTCGACCAGACCGACGTGCGACAGACGATGGCCTACTACGACCGATGGCAAGTGCCGACAGCATATATGATGCTCAGCGACCAGTCGCCCAGCAACCCCCATCGCAGCTTCTGGACCACCTTCCTCGGACAGGACACCCCCTTCCTCTTTGGCGCCGAGCATTTTGCACGCAAATACAATATGCCCGTCTTCATCTACGACGTGCGCAAAGGGCGCCGCGGACACTACAGCATACGCTTCAACCTGCTGACCGACAGCCCCAACAGCCTGCCCGAAGGCAAAATCACCGAGCACTACGCCCGACACCTGGAGACGCTAATCCGCGAAAACCCACAATACTGGCTCTGGAGCCACCGCCGCTGGAAACTGACACGCAACGGCCGCATAATGAAAGACGGAACAGTGAAGATAATTGAAAATTGAAAATTGAAATGAAAACCGCCATAGTCATACTCAACTGGAACGGGCGCCCGATGCTGGAGCGTTTCCTGCCATCGGTAGTGGCCAACAGCAGCACCGACGCCGAAATCATCGTCGCCGACAACGGCTCGACCGACGACAGCATCGACTTTCTGAAAACGAACTATCCCTCACTGCGCCTGATACAGATGGACAAAAACTACGGCTTTGCCGAAGGCTACAACCGCGCACTGGCACAGGTCGACGCCGAATACTACGTACTGCTCAACGACGACGTCGAGGTCACGCCCGACTGGGACCGCAAGGTCGTGACCCTGATGGATGCCGACCCGCAAATTGCCGCCGCACAGCCGATGCTCAAGATGTTTGACAACCGCGAATATTTCGAATACGCCGGTGGCGCCGGCGGTTTCATCGACAAGCTGGGCTACCCCTTCTGCCGCGGACGCATCTTCAGCACCATCGAGCGTGACACAGGCCAATACAACGACACCCGCGAAGTCTTCTGGGCCACAGGCGCCGCCCTGTTCGTCCGCGCCGCGGTATGGAAAGAACTTGGCGGCCTCGACGGCGATTTCTTCGCCCATATGGAGGAGATAGACTTCTGCTGGCGCGCCAAAAACCGAGGCCACAAAATCGTCGCCACCTCCGACGCACAGGTCTTCCACGTCGGCGGCGGCACCCTGCCCAAAAGCTCGCCATTCAAGACTCAGCTCAACTTCCGCAACAACCTGGCAATGCTCTACAAAAACCTGCCCGACAACCGTTTGCACCGCGTCATCGGTCTCCGCATCGTCCTCGACTGGGTCGCCGCCCTCAGCTTCCTGCTCAAAGGCAACAGTGGCGAATTCCGCGCCGTCTTCAAGGCACACCGCCAGTTCCGCCAGTGGAAACCAGCGCTCGATGCAAAGCGCAAAGCCATCAACCCCAAAGAGGTCGACTGCGTGTACCGACGCTCCATCCTTGTCGACTACCATCTAAGAGGCAAGAAGGTGTTTTCGAAACTTTGATTTTAAGGCACGTCAAAAAATGGAAGATAACGAATACATATCCAACCCTCTCGACAGCGCAGAGCAGCAGGAGCCACGAGCACACTCGGCGCTGAGACGCGTCTGGCGAGTGGTGTGGATCACAGTCCTCGCGCTGATCGGCCTGGCCCTGATCCTGCCCGTCGTGTACAAATGGGTCAATCCTCCGTTGACACCCCTGATGGTGCAGCGTTTCTTTCAGCAGCTATCAGACAAGGAGCGCGACGTCAACTTCGAGCGCGACTATGTCAGGATAGAAGACATCTCGCCCAACCTGGTCACCGCCGTCATAGCTTCGGAGGACGGCCGCTTTATGCGCCACAAAGGCTTCGACATCGGGCAGCTCAAGCAGACCTATCGCGAAAACAAGCAAGGACGTCGCATACGCGGCGGCAGCACCATATCAATGCAGACGGCTAAGAACGCCTTCCTGCCCCATCGGCGCAGCTACCTACGCAAGGCCCTCGAGGCCGGCTACACCATTGCCATAGAGAAACTGTGGGGCAAGGAGCGCATTATGGAGGTGTATCTCAACATCATAGAGTTTGGCGACGGCATCTACGGATGCGAGGCGGCAGCACAGCACTATTTCGGCCACTCGGCAAGCAAACTGTCGCGCCACGAGGCTGCCCAACTGGCAGTATCTCTGCCATCGCCCATCAAGCGCAACCCCGGACACGCAACGCCATACTTCAAGCGGCAGACCTCCGTGGTCGAGGCACGAATGGCCAAATACGGCAGAATTGACCTCAAAAACAAGCCCAAAAAACGCAGCAAGGAAGACGACGAGACCTTGTGGGATTTCCTCCGCTGGGTAAGAAAAAACAAATAATCAACTCCTCAGGCACCTTCCCGATGCCTAGCGCACCTGTAGGAAGCAGGAAATCATCCATCCGCAATCCACACACCCACTGTGCGTTGTACGCTACTTGTACGGTATATGTACGGTATGTGTACGGTTAAAAAGCGTACAAATACCGTACATATACCGTACAAATACCGTACATATGGCAGAGAAAGTGTAGTAAGACCCTAGCAATTAGGTATTTATGCACAAAAGTAGAAGTTTACAGCCTAATTTTCAGCAAATTAAATATAATAAAAGATGCCATTTCGGATTGTTTTTGCTGTTTGTGGAAATATTTTTCGGAGTCCACAATAATATGACGAGAAATGCGTTGTGGATAAATTAAAACTATATCAAGAATAAAAACAACCAAGAATAATGTCACAAGAAGTAAGAGTCAGATTTGCACCGAGCCCCACGGGTCCGCTCCACATAGGCGGCGTGCGCACCGCCCTATACAACTACCTTTTCGCCCGCCAGCAGGGCGGCAAGATGATCCTGCGCATCGAAGACACCGACCAGACACGCTTTGTGCCCGGCGCTGAGCAGTATATCATCGAGGCACTGACCTGGCTGGGCATCGAGTTCGACGAGGGCGTTCACATCGGCGGTCCCTACGGCCCCTATCGCCAGAGCGACCGCAAGCCGATGTACCGCCAGTATGCCGACCAGCTGATTGAGGGCGGCTGGGCCTACTACGCCTTCGACCGTCCCGAGGAGCTCGAGGCCAAGCGCAAGGAATACGAGGCCGAAAAGAAGACCTTCCAGTACGACTGCCACACGCGCAGCGGGATGCAAAACAGCCTGAGCCTGCCGGCCGACGAGGTGCAGCGCCGACTGGAGAGCGGCGAACCCTACGTGGTGCGCTTCAAGTTTCCGGCCGACACCGAAATCACGGTCCACGACCTGATTCGCGGCGACGTTACGATGAACAGCAACCTGCTGGACGACAAGGTTTTGTTCAAGAGCGACGGTATGCCCACCTACCATCTGGCAAACATCGTCGACGACCACACGATGCACATCAGCCACGTCATCCGCGGCGAGGAATGGCTGCCTTCTGCACCGCTCCACGTTATGCTTTACAAGGCTTTTGGCTGGGAAGACACTATGCCGCAGTTCGCCCACCTGCCCCTGCTGCTGAAGCCCGAAGGCAACGGCAAGCTGAGCAAGCGCGACGGCGACCGGCTCGGATTCCCCGTCTTTCCGCTCGACTGGCACGATCCCAAGAGCGGCGAGCTGAGCAGCGGCTATCGCGAACGCGGCTATTTCCCCGAGGCGGTGGTCAACATCCTGGCCCTGCTGGGATGGAATCCGGGCACCGAACAGGAGATTCTGTCGATGGACGACCTGATAAAACTGTTCAATATCAGCCACATCAGCAAGAGCGGAGCCAAGTTCAACGTCGAGAAAGCCAAGTGGTTCAACCACGAATATATGCAGATGCACTCGGACGAAGAGGTGGCCCAAATGTTCCAACCCACGCTCGACGAACACGGCATCAAAGCCGAGCACGACTATGTGGTCAAGGTATGCGGAATGATGAAGGAGCGCATCAGCTTCATCAGCGAGATGTGGGACACCACCTCCTACTTCTTTGTCGCCCCGACCGAATACGACCCCGCAGCCATCAAGAAACGCTGGAAAGCCGGTATGACCACCCATATGGCCAAGGTTATCGAAATCCTCAACGCCGTCCCCTTCGAATACGACGCCATCCACAAGGCGCTGCTTGACGACTACATCGTCGGTAACGGACTGAATATGGGCCAGGTGATGAACTCGCTGCGCCTTGCCGTTGTCGGCAAGACCGTGGGTCCCGATATGCTGACGCTGGTGATGATGCTGGGCAAGGACGAGACCATCCGCCGCGTGCAGCGCGCCATCGACACCATTGGGGAAGTCGAGAAAGTTGAAAGTTGAGAGTTGAAAGTTGAAATTTAATTATAATAATATGGAAGAAAATATCACTAATCAGGAAGAACAAGTAATCAACAACATCGAAGAGCCGAAGCAGGAAGCCGAAAGCTGTGAGTGCAAAAGCGAAAAGAAATGCGGCTGCAAGTGCCTGCCCATCGTCAACTGCATACTGCTCGTTGGCCTTATTCTGCTCTACATTTTCCACTTCACCGGCATCGGTGCCAAGGGTGGCAAGAACCTGGCCAATGCCGACGCCAAAGCCCCTGTGGCCGTTGGTGAAGGCGGCGTGAAGATAGCCTATGTCAACACCGATACGCTGATGGCTAAATATCAGTATGCCATCGACTAGCAGAAGCAGCTGAAAGATTTCCAGACCGCCAAGGAAAACAGCTACAAGCAGCAGATGATGCAGTTCCAGAAGGACTACGAAGCCTACGTCAAGGGCGGCGGCGAAAATATGACGCTGAGCCAGCAGCAGGCCAAGGAGAAGGAACTGACCGAGCGCCAGCAACGGCTGATGAACCTGGAGGGCGAATACAGCCAGCAGATAGCCGAAAAGACGATGCAGGAAAGCGAGAAGATGACCAATGCCGTTTATAACTTCATCCGCGAATACAACGCACAGAACCAGCAGTTTGATATCATCCTTTCGAAATCGTTCAGCAACAGTCCGATTCTTTATGGCAACGAAGGGATGGACATCACCGACGAGATTGTCAAAGGCCTGAACGAAGAATACGCAAAGGTGAAGAGCGAGAAGTGAATCGCGATCTGCAAGCTGTGACCTACGAGCCACAGTCCATTTAGCCGGCTACGGCCAAAGGCCATTTGCCATCAAATTGAATCAATCGGGACGTAGAATCTTATTTCGCGTCCCGTTGTTGTACCCCTGTAGCAGTAAGCGATATCGACGTCGGCAAGGATGCAGGCACGGATAAAGTCCTTGGTGGCAATCTGTTCTTTCTGCTGACGCAGATTATCGATAAAGGATGTCGTAAGGAGGTCTCTCGACTCTTCCAGCGCGTCGAGAGAAAACTGGGTATCGTCGACATCGTAATAGTACACGATGCAGTCGTCGTCGCGTTCCAGCTTGCTCATCACCGTTGTCTCGTCAATCTGTACAGGCAATTGAGCGTTGGCGATAGCTATTTGCGCATCAAGTTGTTGGTCGGGATCGCTATTGACATTGGATCGTGACAGCTCCTTAATTTCGCGGCTGGTCAAAGTGGCCGACACCTCGTTGCCGCTAACATTTCCCACATAGACATACGTCAGGCCGGCGCCACAACGTCTCAGTTCGTCGATGAACTCTTTCATTTCGTCCGTTGGGTTGCTGAAATTCAGCACGTGGGCACTATGCAGCAGCTCGGGATTGGCTTTAAGAGCCTCGATACTGAATATCTCCTCGTTGACAGTCATCTTCACAACGGCGTTGCCATCTTTGAGTTCCACGCCGGTCATTTCGCCGGCCTCGCCCATCGAAGTGGGACATTCCTCATTGAGTTTTTCGACAAACTTTTCAAGTCTGCTCTCGCCAAAACACGAGCAGACAGTAAATGCCAAAACGGCGAAAACGCCAAGAAAAAATACTTTTTTTGCTCTCATAGTGTTTGTTTGCATCGCGAATATGTCGAGGCAACTTCGATATTTGTGTTTTGCTTACAGAGCGAACTCGTCGGGTTGCAGAAACACATTCGTGTTATTTGTGAAATTCGTGTTAAAAAATCTTTCGATTTTCAGACCCGAGGCCGTCTTTGCTGATTATCTGTGGATTGGCAGCTGATAGCCAACCGCCAACATAATGGCGTTGTTGGTTCCGGTATAGGCGTTGCGGTCTTTGGGTTTGGTGTTGTTTTGAGTGGTATTGTTCTCAGTGCCAGTCTGATTTTGGTTTTGGTTATCGAACGGAGCAAGGACGTCGTCTTTATTCATCAACGCTATGAATCCGTGGTCCAAGAACAGGTCGAAGGTGAAATTATGCCACTGATAGCCAACGCCGAGCACAATGCTAACGTCGAAACGGCGCAGATTCTTGAAGGACGAACGGTCGTCCTTCGTGCCGGTGACGAAAGTGTCGTAGTTGTTGGAAGCCTGCGGCATACCAGGCGTCACCTGACGGTCCCAAAGCTTACCAAACAGGCCCACATTGACGGTGGGTCCGAGGAAGAAATTGACATAATTGCCTGCGGGCAACTGCGGAATCTCGTATTTAAAACCCGCAAAGAGAGGTATTTGCGCATACCAGTCGTGGAAGAAGCCCTGACGGATAGAAAGCATATTGACGAACACCTGCTGGAAGTTGGTTCCGCGGCGCGTGATGTTCAGACCCGTCTGCAGGTAAATGTTTTCCGACCAGGGATTTTTCCAGTCGGTGAACATATAATCGACATAACCGCCAATGTTAAAACCAAGAATCGGCGTGTGCGTCAGCAGGTCGTCGGCGACATACGAGGCGCCATTGGCAATACGGACACCATAGTCAACAAATTGGGCCTTGACAGGTAATTGCAGCAGAACGGCAAAAGCCAACAGGGTTAATATCTTCTTCATATTAGAATGTTATTTATCCTTTATATTATTAATATACAAAACCTTGGACTACTTTTAGCCCAACATATCGAACTACAAAGATACAAAAAATCCCGAACAAATCGGGATTTTTTGTAAAAAAAATGTTTTGCCATACTGTTGTGTCGGATTGAAAAAGCAACATAACGGCTTGCAAATCCAACACATCCGTTTTCCGCATCCTTACAGTTTGCGCTCGATGAAGTCGGTCATCAGCTTGTAAAGGTTCAGGCGGGTGTTGCCGCCGTAGATGCTGTGGTTCTTGTTGGGATAGACGCGCATTTCGAACTGTTTGTCAGCCTTCTCGAGGGCGGTGACAAGGTCGAGCGCGTTCTGGAAATGGACGTTATCGTCGCCCGTGCCGTGGACCAGCAAGTAGTTGCCTTTCAGGCGGTCGGCGAAGTTGATGGGCGAATTGTTGTCGTAGCCGTCGGGGTCGTCCTGCGGACGCTGCAGGAAGCGCTCGGTGTAGATATTGTCGTAGTAGCGCCAGGTGGTGACGGGAGCCACGGCGATGGCGCTCTTGAAGACGTCGTTGCCCTTCAGGATGCACAGCGACGAAAGGTATCCGCCAAAGCTCCAACCGAAGATGCCGATGCGGTTCTCGTCGATCCAGGGCTTGCGGCCGAACCACTTGGCTGCTGCTATGGCGTCGATGCATTCGTAGTGGCCCAGGTTGCGATAGGTCACCTTCTTCCAGTCGGCACCGCGGCCGCCCGTGCCGCGACCGTCGAAGCAGGCCACGACATAGCCCTTCTGGGCCAGCATACGGAACCAGTTGTAGTCGCTCCAGCCGTAGGCATTGGTAACCTGCTGGTTGCCGGGGCCGCCATAGACGTAGAAGAAGAGCGGATACTGCTTGCTGCTGTCGAAGTCGGCAGGCTTGATGATGTAGTAGTTCAGCTCGACGCCGTCGTCGGTCTTGAGGGTACCAAACTCCTTGCGCTCGCGGCCATATTCGGCCAGACGCTGCTGCAGGGCTGCATTGTCCTGCAGCACTTTGATAATCTTGCCTTTGCTGTCGTGCAGCGTATAGCGCGGGGCGCAGTTGGCGCTGCTGAAAGTGCAGATATAGTATTTGCAGCCCTTGCTGAACGAAGCGCTATATGTGCCCAAGATATACTTGCCGTCGCGGATGCCGTCGGCGCCGTATTCGGCGTTCTGCTTGTCCTTGGCGTCATAGTTCAGGCATTCTTTCTTTTTACCTTTGAAATCAATCACATACAAGTCCGTATTGATTGCGCCACTTTCGTGGCTGCGGAAGTAGATTTTCTGGTTCTTCTCGTCGATGCCGCAGATGTTGACCACATCAAAATTGCCAGTGGTGATCTGGCGAATCAGCTGTCCGTCCATACCATACTGATAGATATGGTTGTAGCCATCCTTCTCGCTGGTGATGAGGAACGACTTGCCGTCGGCGAGGAAGCGCCACGTGTCGGGCACATCGACGTATGCCTTGTCCTCTTCGGTATAGAGCGGACGAATTTTGCCCGTGGTGGCGTTGGCGGTCAGCAATTCCATACGGTTCTGCAGGCGGTTCATACGCATAAAAGCCAGCACGTTGGGGTCTTTGGTCCACTGCATACGCGGCAGGTACTGGTCGTTCTCGCTACCCGTCTCGAGGCGCATAGCCTTGCCCTCCTCGAGGCTGTATATATAGATGTCAACCACCGAGTTATCCTCGCCGGCCTTGGGATATTTGTAGTTGTAGTTTTCGGGATAGAGGCCGCCCCAAGTCTGCATAGTGAACTCGCTGACGCGGCTCTCGTCGAAGCGGTAGTAGGCAATGCGCTTCGAGTCGGGACTCCAGTAGAAGCCCTGCGTGATGGCGAACTCCTCCTCGTAGACCCAGTCGGTGGTGCCGTTGATGATGGCGTTGATGCGGCCGTCGGTGGTAATCTGATGTTCCTCGAGCGACTCCAAGTCCATATAAAACAGGTTGTTGTCACGCACATAGGCCACCTTGGTGCCGTCGGGGCTGAGGGTCGTCAGGCGCTGCTTGCCTTCGTTGCTGATTTTGGTGAACGAGCCGTCGGCAACGCTATAAATATAGTAGTCCGACACTCCGCTGTGGCGGTAGATGGGTTCGAAGCCGCTGCTGAGCAGTATCTTCTGCTCGTCGGCCGAAAATTCATAGCCTTCGATCGGGGGCAGCGGTTTGGCCTTCTTGGCCATCGCCGGACCGCCGAAGTTGCACACCAGTCCTTCGCTTTCGCCCGTCTTGTACGAGTACCTCTCGATGCCGTTGCGCGTCAGCACGCAGTAGTGCTCGCCGTCCTGCATCGAACGGATGCTCTGTATGCCGCGCGGCGCAAAAGTGCCCTTGGCCCAAATATCTTCGAGTGTTATCTGTTTCGTCGGTTGCGCAACGATGCAATTAATTGCTGCAAACATTGATAATAAAATAGTTAATCGTTTCATATTGCGTTTTTTTGTTTCATTCGGAATTGCAAATATACTAAAAAAAACCGAAATGAATAATGTTCTCAAACCCTATGCTGCAAATCACTCCTTAACTATCTTTTTCGAAAAAAGGCCATTATCGTTTTGAACCTGAACAATATACGTCCCTTTAGAAATGCCCGTAAGGGACACGCGGTTATTGCTGACAGGCAATTCTACCCTCTGCCCTTTCATATCAAACAGCCACACTTTCTTAACCTCTACACCTTCAATCATTATGCTCTCCGTTGCAGGATTTGGAAATACGGAGAACTTATAGCCTTCTGCTGTTCCGACACCGACATCCTCGCCAGTGTTTTTGAAGGTGGCACGGATTTTCCAGGAATTGTGGCACCTATAACCGTAATTGGTCTGATTTTGCCAATTGGATTCACCTTCCAGCAAAGAATAAGATGCATTCCAGCTACCACTATAATATGAATATGATGCCGGATACCACGCTCCTTGACACTCAAAGACAACCCATAGCATAGAGTCGTGACGCAATGCTATCGCCGAGTCCAAAACTATATGATTCCAGAACGACCTTATCGAATCGTGGAAAAAATCTTCGGGAATAGTGAACTGCATATTGCAGAATTCACGTATCGGACGAATGGGCGATCCCCAACAGAGACGCATAGTATAGTTACCACCAGTAACTATATTTACGCTCACAGAACTTATCGAGTCCTTGCCAGCAAGCCATTCGCGTTCATATTTCACACCCCAAGTGCTGGTCTGCGAACCCCAGCCCCAGCCCCAACTGTCACGGTTGCTCTCGTTGTCGAACACGATGGTTTTGCCTTGCCATATAGGCTCAAATTCTGCCACCAAACTGACATCGCCATAGGCCAGAAAACAACGCGGGTTGTAGATATTGCCATCGCTCCACTGCTTGAATCGATAGCCGCTTTCAGCTTCTGCCAGAAGATTGACACGACTTCCTCGCGAATACTCACCTGCCCCTTTGACACTACCTTGCCCGGGAACAGAGGCTACAGCGTTGACACTGAAGATGGTATCACCCGTTTCCTGACGTGGCCTGACACCGATCAGGGCAGTCTGGTTGTACTGGTAAATGCTGCCCTCATTCGGAACGAGGCCTGTAATAGCGAAATAGCCATCGCAGGAGCCACCCCAGCCCCAGTTGAAATGATAAAAACCATCGGCATCTTTTCCGTCACAAACAAAACTATGGCCGCCAGAGCCCTGACCATCGTAAATAATGGGACGGGAATTGTACAACTCGCTGTCCAACAAAGAGCACCACTTCTGCACCCCATAATAGTCCAGTTCCACACAACGAACCCCTACATCATAACCGAAATTCTCCACCAGCGCCTGCTCTATGCTGCGATTCTCCATTTGGCCGTTGGTGTTGTTGAAGGCCGAACTGGAAAATGGGCCATAGTTCATATCCAAAGACACACCACAATGATACACCAGATGCGCCACTGCTTCCACCTCCGTCGTTGTGCTGTAATACGTTAACTCGTCGGGCATTTGGTTCCACTTGAATGCCGAATCGGCAAAATCTGCTGATATATCGCCATACACATTGTGATGATAGGTATGATTCCCCTCGCCAATGACCGGATGTTCCCAGTATTTCATAACCTGAGCCATCGAAATAGAGACACAACCCGCAATGGCGTTAGTATTCTCCGTAGAATCATAAGGGCAATAAATATTGTACAAAGGGCTCTGATTCCACGTCGTCTGCAACAGCGGACTGACGGGGACATCCTTACCCCGACCATACGGACTGTCGCCTGCAAGAAGCGACGACCAAAGACGACCAGTCCCTTTCGCAGCCTCATAATACTGCAACGCAACAAACTCTGCCTCACGGCAATAGCTTTGCAACCAAAAACGAACATTCGACTTATGCATTGCATCGCAATTGCCTGACACCGAATAGCCAAGTATCGGTGCCATACGACGGTCGCCAGCAACAACGACAAAGCCGTCACCGTCAGCAACTTCAAAGACAAAAACACCCTTAGCGTGCAGCTCTGCAGTACGGTCGACAAGATTCATTCCCTTACTGCCTATTTTAGCAGACATAAAAGTGCGAGCAACATCAAAAGCCTTGCTTTTGTCCACGGGCTGGGCCATCGCCACACAAATCGCGACAAACAGAAATAAAAACAAACATACTTTTTTCATTTTCAGCATTTTTGACATTATAAAAAAAAGGACAACACGACAACAGCCCCCCCCTCGTTGCGTCTTTCGGCAACAAAAAAAGGGATTTTTGACATTGTCAAACCTCCCTTAAAACTGGCGGAAAGACAGGGATTCGAACCCTGGGACCAGGCAAGCTGGTCAACGGTTTTCGAGACCGCCCCGATCGACCACTCCGGCATCTTTCCCTGAAAAACAGAATCTTGCAGCGTTTTTTGCTCAAAATTTCCTCTGTTTTCGGATTGCAAAGATACAAACTTTTTTTGATATGCAAGGATTTTTTCATTTTTTTGCCTAAAAAATTTGGATCCGGCATCACGTTTTTTCACTTGCGTTGCTTTTCCAATGGCGCCCACGCTTAACGCCTTGCCATGCGGGCAGAGATCTTGTAGATCTCGCAGAATCTGCCGATTCCAGCATCGCTTAGCCGCCGCAGGCGGAACAATTTATAAGATTTATAGATTTCGCGAGGCGGAACGCCGAGCAGGAGAACTAGCCGCCGCAGGCGGAATCTATAAGATCTACAAGATCTCGCGAAGCGGAACGCCAAGCAGGAGTACAAATGTTAAAATTTAACATTTCCGACCCCATTTCAGCCCATTTTTGCCCCTCCTCAACACCCTGTTTTCCAGATACCATCTTCTTACCAAATTCTACCCAAGTTCTTATTAAGTTCTTACCAAATAGTACTTCAGTAGAAGATAATAGGTAGTAGGTCAGTAGTTTATAAGGCTAAAATATGGCGACGAAAGGGGGCTATTCAAGAGCCTCTTTTTGCAAGTACTTGAAAAGCAATAATTTGAAAATGTTAAAATGAAATGTTAAAACGATTGTTAAATTTAAGTTAAAAAGGGTATTTTTGAAGGGTGGGAATAAAAATTTTGAGGCATCATATTTACAATCGAAAAAAAATGCATAACTTTGCATTCTTGATTTGCATCGCCAGGGTTGTGTAATATGTGTGAAAACTATGCACTTGGCGTTTTTTTGCAAATCATTATCAACTATAGGAAACAAAAGACGAAACGCAACACAACGACACAGACGTATGGCAATCAGGCAATTTGCATTTGGCGAACGAATATTTGAAGGAACTGGCCGTACAACTAGCGACGACTCGAATGCTTAAAATTAGTTAAAAACATAAAGTTTTAAAGTCCGAAGAATACAAAAATTAAAAATAACAAAAACCTTTCGGAGGCCCACGGGCCGACGAGCAAAACAGAAAGGAGCAAACAATGAAAAAACTGATCTTGACATTAATTATGGTTGCCTCGGTCTTTGCAGCCTCAGCCAACTCGGTGCGTTACTTCACCCGCGGACAAGCCCACCGCGTGGCCAACACGCTCGACGCACAAAACGAACTGATGATTTACTGCGGTTACGAGTACGAACTGGCCACCTACGTGATAGTCAACGAAGTGTGGGCCGAGCGCGTCAACAGCAAGTACTACGAAATCTGGCTGTACGGCTATGATGCCTACACCGGCGAAGAAATCTATATGCCCATCGACCTGGCCTGCATCTGGCTCTACAACCCATACAGCAACAGGATGTACAGCGCGGCACAATTCCTGCGCTTCCGCAGCACCGTGGCCACGCCCAACTTCTACTGGACGATGCCGCCCTACAACTCCTTCGTGCGCCACTTCCACGACCCACACTTCAACCACGGCTACACCTATCACTATGAAATTCACCGCTATGGATGGCGTCCGCCAATGCCGCCGGCTCACGGCCCCTGGCCTTTCCACCCCTACTATATGCGCACGCCCTACACGCCGGCTCCTGTTCCGCCGAAACCATTCACACCTGGTGTAAACTACCCGCAAACGCCTGACGGCCACGGATATATCGGCGGCAACAGCCGCACGACAATAGGCACACGCAGCACCTCGTTCAACAACGCTGGCGGCGCTCGCTCGGGCAACAATATGAACAATGTAGGCAATCCCGGCACGACCAACCGCAACAGCACCGCAACAACGCCAGCCAACGGCCGCGGAACCAGCGTCAATACAGGCACCAGCAACAATCGCGGAAACTCGACTAACGTCAACACCGGCACCAACAACCGCGGCAATTCGACCAACGTCAACACCGGAACCAGCAACCGCGGCAATTCGACCAACGTCAACACTGGAACCAGCAACCGCGGGAACTCGACTAACGTCAACACCGGAACCAGCAATCGCGGAAGTTCAAGCAACGTCAACACCGGCACCAGCAACCGCGGAAGTTCAAGCAACGTCAACACCGGCACAAGCAACCGCAGCAGCAACGTAAGCACTGGCTCCAACAACCGCAGCAGCAACGTAAGCACTGGCACTAGCAGCCGCAGCAGCAACGTAAGCACCAGCAACCGCAGCAGCAACGTTAGCACCGGCACCAGCAGCCGCAGCAGCAATGCCAACGCTGGCACCAGCAGCCGAGGCAGCAACACCAACACCGGCACCAGCAGCCGCGGAACATCGAACGGAACCACAAACAGAGGTTCACAATCAAGAAGATAACTAAACCAAAACATCCTGCAGGCGATGCGCAAAACGCATCGCCTGCATACTTTTAAAACTTTAGCTATGAACGAAATGAAATCGAGCGAGCTGGTTCTGAACCCTTCAGGCAAGCCCTATCACATCAATACCAACGGCGACGAACTGGCCGACGACATCTTCCTGGTTGGCGACCCCAACCGCGTCTACCTTTTCAAGAACCTATTCGAAAAGGTTGAATATGAAAGCAGTAACCGCGAAATACATACCGTAACCGGCTACTATCACGGGCATCGCTTCACGGCGATGAGTACCGGTATGGGCTGCGACAATATCGACATCGTCCTCACCGAACTCGATGTCGCCGCCAACATCGACCTCGAGACCCGCACTGTCAAGCCTAACCACCGCACGCTGAATATGATACGCATCGGTACTTCGGGCTCGCTGCACAGCGACATACCCTGCGGCTCGTTGGTGGCATCGGTCTACGCCATTGGTCTCGACGGACTTCTGAACTACTACGAGCACCGCGACGACCAGCTGGAAGAGACTATGGCACAGGCGTTTGAAAAGCATATGCAATTCTCCAGCCGCCTGGCCCGCCCCTACTGCGTCAAAGGCAGCGAAGAACTTATGAGCAAAGTCGCCGACATCACGGTCAAAGGCATAACAGCCACAGCCCCTGGGTTTTATGCCCCGCAGGGCCGCCATATCCGCATCGCCCCCAGCATCAAAGACCTCAACAAAAAACTGGCTACATTCAATTGGGACGGCCTTAAAGTCACCAATCTCGAAATGGAGACATCGGCCATCTATGGTCTTTCGAAACTGTTGGGACACAATGCTTTGACCGTCTGCCTCATCATCGCCAACCGCGCCGACGGAACTTTCCTGAACTCTTACTACGATCAGATGCACGAAGCCGTAACAACCATAATGAACAGAATTGCAGAGAAATAAACGATGAAAAAACTGTTTTCGTTCACATTGATGATTACTGCCGCGTTGGCTATGCAGGCACAGGCATCGTACATCGCCGAGCAGCTGGGTCGCGACGCGCACCATATCGTGCAGTCGCTGGGAGCCTTCGTGGGCAACGAACGTGCTGAAAGCCAGCAGTTCGACATCACCTATATGCCCGCCGGCAACAACGTGGAGGGCGTGATGATAATCAACACCGCCGACTATCGCTGCACGTTCAAGATGGACCCCCGCGACGAGATTTGTTACGAGATAATCCTCGACGTGCGAAGCGCCGACTTCCTGCGCGACTTCAACCGCCTGTTTCAGGTCTACCACACAGAAAATCCCGATAGCGACGACAAGACTATGCACTTCGGCGACAAGCTGATACGCGTCCGCGAAACCTCGTCGACCACCTCGCGCTTCCGCAGTTTCACGATGACCGAGAAATGAGAGCTGCGATGGCAATCCACGGATGCTACCACGCACCGATGCAATATATAATACAATAATTACAGATTGAGGATAAATTTATTGCAAACCACATATTTTTTGTATCTTTGCAATTTAATTTTAAACTGAAAAGATAATGCAAAATATTCGTAATGTGGCAATTATAGCACACGTCGACCACGGCAAAACCACCCTTGTCGACCGTATGCTGCACCAGGCCAAACTATTTCGTGACAACCAGGAAACCGGCGACCTCATCCTCGACAACAACGACCTCGAACGCGAACGCGGCATCACCATCCTTTCGAAAAACGTCAGCGTCCGCTACCGCGACTATAAAATCAACATCATCGACACACCGGGCCACAGCGACTTCGGCGGCGAAGTGGAGCGCGTGCTCAATATGGCCGACGGCGTGCTGCTCGTCGTCGACGCCTTTGAAGGGCCTATGCCACAGACACGTTTCGTATTGCAGAAAGCTATCGAACTGGGACTCAAGCCCATCGTGGTCATCAACAAAGTCGACAAACCCAACTGCGACCCCGAAGCCACACAGGAAGCCGTCTTCGACCTGATGTTCAACCTCGGCGCCAACAACGACCAGCTCGACTTCCCGACGGCCTACGGCAGCGCCAAACAGGGCTGGATGGGCGAAGACTGGAAGACCCCGACCGACGACATCAGCTACCTGATGGACCTCATCATCAAACACATACCTGCACCGCGCGTCAGCGAAGGCAACACCCAGATGATGCTGTCGTCGCTCGACTACAGCAGCTACCTCGGACGTATCGCCGTCGGCCGTCTGAATCGCGGCACGCTGCAGGCCGGACAGGCTGTCGCCCTGGCCAAACGTCCCGACCTGAGCGACGAAAACGAGAACAAAGAACAAGAGATAATCCATACCAAAATCAAAGAGCTCTATACCTTCGAAGGCCTCGGCAAGGAGCGCACCAAGAACATCGTCGTAGCCGGCGAAATCTGCGCCGTTCTGCTCGACCTGGACAAAAACGTGATGTTCGAAATCGGCGACACCATCTGCGACAACGACAACCCCGAGCCGCTGCCGCCCATCAAGGTCGACGAGCCCACGATGTCGATGCTCTTCACCATCAACAACTCGCCCTTCTTCGGCAAGGAAGGCAAATATGTCACCAGCCGCCACATCCGCGAGCGCCTCTACCACGAGCTCGAGAAGAACCTGGCTATGCGCATCGAAGAGACCGGCTCGCCCGACGCGCTGCTCGTCTACGGTCGCGGCATCCTGCACCTCTCCATCCTCATAGAGACGATGCGCCGCGAAGGCTACGAACTGCAAGTAGGTCAGCCTAAGGTGATTATCAAGGAAATCAACGGCGAGAAATGCGAACCCATCGATCAACTCACCGTCCTCGTTCCCGAGGAGTTCTCGTCGAAGGTCATCGATGTCGTCACCCGTCGCAAAGGCGAAGTGGGCACCATCGAAACCAAAGGCGACCGCGTGCAGCTCGACTTCACCATCCCCAGCCGCGGCATCATCGGCCTGCGCAACACCCTCCTCACCGCCACCAACGGCGAAGCCGTCATTGCCAGCCGCTTCCTCGAATTCCAGCCGTGGAAAGGCGACATCGACGACCACAAATACGGTGCACTTATCGCCAAAGAGACCGGCGAAGCCACAGCCTACAGCATCAGCAAGTTGCAGGACCGCGGCCCCTTCTTCATCGAGCCCGGCGACCAAGTCTATGCCGGCGAGGTCATCGGCGAAAGCCTGCGCCCCGGCAACGACATCGTTATCAATGTTGTAACGGCCAAGAACCTGACCAATATGCGCAGCAAGAGCGCCGACGACAAGTCGACCTGCTCGCCGGCCATCAAGTTCAGCCTCGAAGAGGCGATGGAATACATCCGCGAGGACGAGTATCTGGAAATCACGCCGTCGCACCTGCGCATCCGCAAGATCATCCTCGACGAGATAGAGCGCAAACGCGCCCGCATCGCCGCAGGATACAAGGACGAATAAACAGGATCAGCAAAAGCGGAGTCCGCTAAAACTATGAACGTCGAAGAGCTGCGCAACTACTGCCTTTCGCTTGGAACCGACATCGAAGAGCGAATGCCGTTCCAGGCCTTCAAAGCCGCACGCGGCGTATTGGCATTCTACGTAGGCGGACATATGTTTTGCTATTTCGATGTCGACAAATTTGCCGTCATCAACGTCAAGTGCCAACCCGAACTCATCCCCCAACTCAAAGAGCAACACGACTCCGTCCGCAACCCCTACAATATGTCGGCCAAGCATTGGATAGGCATCGACCCATCGCTGGCCAGCAACGAGCTTGTGCGTCAACTTGTAAGCAATTCATACAACTTGGTGCGCTCCGCTGCAAAACCGACATCAACGAAAACCAAATCAAAACATTTATGACCTTACAAGAAGCCATCATCGCACGTCATTCTGTGCGGCAATACGAAACAAAACCAATTGAACCAGAGAAGATTGCCCAACTGCAATCAGCCATCGGCGAAGCTAATGCCGACGGACGTCTCCATCTGCAACTCGTCACCGACGAACCCGAAGCCTTCGCCGCAGGATTGGCCAAATATGGCAAGTTCAGCGGCGTAAGTAACTATATCGCACTCATTTGCCGCAAAGGCGAAGACGAGCTGCTCGGCTATCGCGCCGAACGGATTGTCCTGCAGGCACAAACGCTGGGACTGAACAGTTGCTGGGTCGGCCTCACCTTCCGCAAACAGCCCAACCGCTACACCATTGCCGACGGCGAAACGATGCACGGCGTCATAGCACTGGGTTACGGCAAGACACAAGGCGTCCAGCACCCCCTCAAGCCTATCGGGAAATTCTGCAAAAGCAATATCACGCCCCTCCCCGACTGGTTCCGTCGCGGTGTCGAAGCCGCAGCGTTGGCGCCTACGGCAATGAATATGCAAAAGTTTGAATTCCAGCTGTTAGACAACGACCGAGTGGCAGCACGCACCCGTTTCTCGCTCGCAGGCAGCTACCTCAAAATCGACCTAGGCATCGTCAAATGCCACTTCGAGATTGCCGCCGGCAGCGAAAACTTCCGGTGGGCGTAACAAGCCACGCCAGCCAGCAGGCGCGAGTCACTTCGTAATCACATCCCAAAACACTTCGGGCAAGAAGACATTTTCAAGTTTCGAGGCATCCTTGAACAACGGAGCGACTTCGGCAGGCGTGTAGCCGGCAATGCCGCATCCCACGGCCGTCACCAGAAAGACCAGCTCCTTATGCTTGGCGGCGCAGTCCGTAAAGTTCTGAACAGCACGACGCAGCGACGCGTCGCCCTCCATCGTCGGCAGCGCATAGCAGCGACCCGTCAGTCCCTCGCCGACGCCCCATTCGGCGCCGAATTTCTCGTGAGCATACCAGGCGGCGCCACCGCCGTGCATACCCTGCACATTGCTGCCAAAAACAAAAACCTCGCCGTCGGCAAGTTCGGCGATGCGGTCCGACGCGACACGCTTTCCATTGACTATCTGTGTATTATCCATAATGTTTGTATTTTGATTGCTACTGCAAATATACAAATTCTTTTTTAAACCGCACAGAATGAACACAAAAATCATATTTTGCACTCCAAACAATATTTTGCGCTCCGGCACGTTTACATACGAAAACAAAGACCTATGAAAGTTCACTTCATCGCCATCGGCGGCAGCGCTATGCACAATCTGGCACTGGCGCTGCACGAAAAAGGATACACCGTCACCGGCTCGGACGACGAAATCTTCGACCCCGCCCGCACGCGCCTCGCCAAGGCAGGCATTCTGCCACCCGACGAAGGCTGGCACCCCGAGCGCATCACCCCCGACCTCGACGCCGTGGTGCTGGGTATGCACGCCCGCGTCGACAACCCCGAACTGATTCGAGCCCAAGAACTTGGACTGAAAATATACAGCTACCCCGAATACCTCTACGAGCAGTCGAAGGACAAGCTGCGCATCGTCATTGGCGGCAGCCACGGCAAGACGACCACCACGGCAATGATACTCCACGTGCTGCGCGAGGCAGGCATCGAGGCCGACTATATGGTTGGCGCACAGCTCGAAGGCTTCGACGTGATGGTGCGCCTCACGCACACCGCCAAAGTTATGGTCATCGAAGGCGACGAATACCTCACCTCGCCCATCGACCGCCGACCCAAATTCCACCTATACCATCCCAACGTGGCCATCATCACCGGCATCGAGTGGGACCACATCAACGTCTTCCCCACTTTCGACATCTACAAAGAACAGTTTTCCAAATACATAGACCTCATCGAAGAGGGCGGCACACTCATCTATTGCGACGACGACCCGGTGGTGCACGACGTGGCCACCGCCAACCGGCGCAACGACATAGCCAAACTGCCCTACGACATACCGCAATACACCGTCCGCAACGGCATCACCTACATTGCCGACAACGAAGGCCACGAAACGCCGCTGCGCATCTTCGGCCGCCACAACCTGCTGAACCTCACCGCCGCACGCCTCGCCTGCCGCGAGCTGGGCGTCAGCGACCAGACCTTCGACCAGGCCATCGCCACCTTCGGCGGCGCCAGCAAGCGCCTCGAGCTGGTCAAAGCCAACGCTAGCAGCGCGATGTACAAGGATTTCGCCCACGCGCCTTCCAAGCTGCGCGCCACCATCGCCGCCGTGCGCGAGCAATATCCCGACCGGCGCCTCGTGGCCTGTATGGAGCTGCACACCTTCAGTTCGCTGACCAAAGAATTCCTGCAGCAGTACCACGGCACGATGGACCAGGCCGACATCCGCTACGTCTACTTCAGCCAGCACGCGCTGCAACTCAAGAAGTTGCCGCCCCTCGACCCCGAGGAGGTACGCAAAGCCTTCGGCGGTAACATAGAAGTCTTTACCGACAGCAAACAGATGATTGAAGCCGTCAAGCAGACCTGCTCCGATTATTCGGCTTCAAATCTTAAATTTTCAATTCTGATGATGTCCAGCGGCAACTTCGACGGCATCGACTTCAGCCAACTTGCCGACAAAATCATTTAAACATATCAACACACAACATACAAACCGACAATGAAATCAAAATTTGAACCCGGAGATAAAGTAAAGTTCCTCAACCAGATAGGCGGCGGCATCGTCACCAAGGTCACCGACGACTTCGTCTTTGTGCAAGACGATACCGGCTTCGACATACCGATGCAGCCCGACGAGCTGATACGTATGGCCGACCAGCAGGGCGCCGCCAAGATGTTCAACGCCACGATGGAAGAGCACCTCAAAGGCAAAGGCACTCCCCTGCCCTCGTCGTTGCCCGGCGCAACACCGAAAATCACCGTGCCGCTCACTCCCGAAGAGGAAATCAAACAGCTCAAAAACCAGATTGCCAACCTTAAAGACCAGATTGCCAAGCTCAAGAAGCAGCTCAGCAACGTGCAGCAGCAGAACACCCGCACGCTGACCGACAACATACTGCTGCAACACCAGACAGCCCCCGGCGAGGCCGAAGTGGACCTCCACATCGATATGCTCACCGAGCGCCCCGGCGACCTGTCGCCCCACGAGGCTTTCGAGATGCAGATGCACTACTTCCGCCTCTGTATGAACCACGCTTTCAGCAACAAAATGAAGAAAGTGACCTTCATCCACGGCGTCGGACAGGGCATCCTGAAGGACGAAATCGTCAAGGAACTGAAGCAATACGACAACATCCACTTCTTCGACGCCCCGATGGCAAAATACGGCGTCGGCGCCACCGAAGTGTATTTCAGATAATTGGTTTGAATAACTAGTTCAACTGGAAATACTAGAAAAAAAGCAACAATATGTCCAAGCAAATAACAATAGGCAACCTGACCCTGGGCGGCGGCGCCCCGGTGCGCGTCCAGTCGATGACCAACACCGACACGATGGACACCCGCGCCACCGTCGAGCAGACGCTGCGCCTCGTCGAAGCAGGCTGCGAGCTGGTGCGCATCACCGCCCCCGACGTCCGCGCCGCCGAGAACCTTTACAATATCAAGAACGAGCTGGCCCGACGCGGATGCACCGTGCCCCTGGT
>JAFWYO010000149.1 GCA_017517715.1 Bacteroidales bacterium | reverse complement strand
GAAATATTCCTGGAAAGTGAGACGCACACGGCTGGCGTCACCACCGGCGGCAGCAATCTTGGCCACCGAGTCGAGAATGGCATAAACAGCCCCGTGGAACGGACTCCAGCTGAGCTTGTAGGGGTCGAGGCCGTAGGACATAATGGTCACCGTGTCGCACTTGCCGTCGAGCAGCGGCAATTTGCCGATCATACACTGAGTGGGCGTCAGCTGATAGCGGCCGCCAAAAGGCATCACCACACTGCCGGCACCGATAGAGCTGTCGAACATCTCGATAAGGCCCTTCTGCGAACATACGTTGAGGTTGGAGAGGGTATTGAGCCAAAGGCTTTTTATGTCGGTGTCAATAGGCTTATCAGATTTCATAGGCTCGTTAGGCATAGTGACAGAGACGGTGGTATCCTGATGAGCGCCGTTGGTGTCGATGAAGCGGCGGCTGAGGTTGACAATCTCCTTGCCGCGCCAGCTGATTACCATACGCGGCACCTCGGTAACGGTAGCCACGACGGTAGCCTCGAGGTTCTCCTCGTCGGCATACTTGAGCATCTGATCCACATCCTTTGGGTCGACGACGACGGCCATACGCTCCTGGCTCTCGCTAATGGCCAGTTCGGTGCCGTCGAGGCCGGCATATTTCTTGGGAACTTTATCAAGATTGATCTGCAGTCCGTCGGCCAGCTCGCCAATGGCAACACTCACGCCACCAGCGCCAAAGTCGTTGCACTTCTTGATAAGGTGCGACACCTCTTCGCGACGGAAAAGGCGCTGAATCTTGCGTTCGGTGGGGGCATTGCCCTTCTGCACCTCTGCGCCACAGGTAGTGAGCGACTTGGTGGTGTGGCTCTTCGAGGCACCCGTGGCGCCTCCGATGCCGTCGCGGCCGGTGCGGCCACCGAGCAGGATGATGACATCGCCGGGGTCGGAACTGAGACGCTGCACGGCGCGACGCGGAGCAGCGGCGATAACGGCGCCGATCTCCATACGCTTGGCCACATAGTTGGGATGATATATCTCGTTCACCAGGCCGGTGGCCAGACCAATCTGGTTGCCGTAGCTGGAGTAGCCACGGGCAGCGGTGGTGACGATCTTGCGTTGCGGCAACTTGCCGGGCAGGGTCTCGTTCAGCGGCTTGGTGGGGTCGGCTGCGCCAGTGACGCGCATAGCCTGGTAGACGTAGGTACGGCCCGAAAGTGGGTCGCGGATGCATCCGCCAAGGCAGGTGGCAGCACCGCCAAACGGTTCAATCTCAGTGGGGTGGTTGTGGGTCTCGTTCTTGAAATTGATGAGCCACTCCTCCTCTACCCCATCGATGGTGACTGGCACCACGATAGAGCAGGCGTTGATTTCGTCGCTCGGCTCCTGGTCGTCCAGGTAGCCAGCCTTCTTCAGCCGTTTTGCGGCAAGGGTTCCGATGTCCATCAGGCAGACATACTTGTCGGTACGTCCGACATATTGTTCCTTATGGTCAGCCAGATACTGCTTGAAGGCACCTTCGATGAGCGGACGGTAGTAGCCGTCGTCGAACGTCACATCCTTCAGTTCGGTGGCGAAGGTGGTGTGGCGGCAGTGGTCGCTCCAGTAGGTGTCCAGCACGCGGATTTCGGTCATCGTCGGGTTGCGACGTTCCTCGTCGTGGAAATAATGCTGAATATGTTTGAAGTCGGCGAAGGTCATAGCCAAGCCTAACGAGTCGTAGAGTTCTTTGAGCTCATTTTCAGCCATATCCTTGAAACCGTCAAAGACGATGACATCAGCAGGTTCGTCGAAGTGATCTACCAATGTTTCGGGCTTCACTTCGTCCGTCAGACGGCTATCTACAGGATTGATACAGTGTTTCTTGATTGCCTCCTTCTGCTCGTCGGACAACTTGCCGGAAATAATATATGTAGTAGCCGACTTGATGACCGGCTGCTCGCTGTCGTTGAGCAGACAGCAGCACTGCTCGGCGCTGTCGGCGCGCTGGTCGAACTGGCCAGGCAGGTATTCGACCGAAAAACAGAAATCATTGTCATCGTGAGGAAACTTCTCCTCATAGACATAGTCGACCGGAGGTTCGGAAAAGACGGTGCCGAGAGCCTTGCGATAAGTCTCGTCGCTAAGATTTTCGATGTCGTAGCGGATAAGGACACGGACATTTTCGGCATTGATATTAAGATAGTTGAGCATTTCGCTCTTCAGTTCGACTGCTTTGACGGCATAGTCGGACTTTTTTTCCACGTAGATACGTCTTACGTTATTCATATTGTAGATTTTATTTATTTCCCTGATTATATGTTCTTTTCAGAATGTTGATGTTCCACCCTTTGGCATTGCGGGGAGTCACATCGGTGTAGAAATCGAGAATGCGTCGCATATCGGCATCGAAATCGCCAGTAGGATCTATCAGCGGGCCGACGCCCATATGGCGCGTTTTATAATTGATATAGGTGATTGCCACAGGCACATTGGCCTGGGTAGCAATTTCATAGAATCCGCGCTTGAAACGCTTCACACACTTGCGGGTTCCCTCGGGCGTGATAATAAATGATATATCGTTGTTTTCAGCCAAAGCCTTGACAGCATTGCCCACCATATTATTATTAGGATTTCCGCGGTCGATGGGCAGCGCGCCGCTCCAATGCAGGAACTTGCGCAGCGGAAAGACAAAGAACTCCTTCTTAATGAAAAACTTGCCATTGAGCCCCAGACGCCACACGCAGGCAGCGCCAAGCAAGAAGTCATATATACTGGTATGCGGAGCCTCGATAAGAACACATCGGTGCAGGCGCTTCCAGTCGTCGGCAGGCGGCAGGTCGAATTTCCAGCCGAACAGTTTCACTATGGCAGTCCAAATCTTTTTCATCTTCCTCCATTCATTTGTTTGCGCAATTGCTCGGCGCCCTTCTTGTCGCCGTTTTTCTCAAGTCCGTTGGCATAAGCCGAATAGAAGCCAAAGACGGCACTATTCTGGTCGCTGCCCTGCGCCATACGCAGCTGGACATATAGGTTCAGAGCATCCTGGTCCATCAGTCCACGGTCGAGCATAGCATTGATTTCTGCCAAAGCAGCCGCCACGTTGCCTTGTTGTGCATACAGTTGCGCCGTCAGCGTGAAAGCAAAGGGTTGCTGTCCCTCGCGTTTAATCTTGTCCAGCAGTTCAGCCGCATCTTGCTGTTTTCCAGCATTCAGGTAGGCATAAACCAACATCTGGCCGGCTTGAGGATTTGCTGCATCCACAGCCAGAATCCTGTTACAATACTTTGCACACTCATCATATTGACCGCGCTGCAACGCGATATTAGCCATCTTTGAGAGTGCGGTCACAT
>JAFWYO010000148.1 GCA_017517715.1 Bacteroidales bacterium | reverse complement strand
GGTCTATATTAGAACTTTTTAAGCAAAAAAAGCGTGTCGAAAAAGGGTGGTTTCCGAAGAATCCAAAAAGAAAGGAACGACAGAAAGAATAAAAATATCACATTCCGTCGCCGCCAAGACGGTATTTTATACTGGTCCACCGCACGCCGTCGTCGCGGTCGACAAGGAAGTATCGGCATAGTCCGTCATACTTGCGAAATTCCTGGAATGTTGTCCTCAAATTGCCCATAACAAGAACAAATTTCTGAATATCAGCCGTATCGAGGCGCTCACACATCTCCGTGGGGACAGAGAGCTGGACGCTGGTATAACGGCTGAAGCCGCCATCGCCATTTGCCGAGGCAGTGGTGCGGACAATTATGTCGGCCGACGCCTGAGAGAGGAGAATTGTGTCGTTTGGGGTATAAACATAAACGAGTGTGTCGCGGTTTGACTGCGCAACTGCAAAAAAAGCCGGACAAAAAAACATCAATAGAATTAAGAAGTTACGCATAATGTCCATTTGTTTTAGATTATGCAAAGATACAAAAAATAATTCATTTCGAAAAAAAATGTTACTTTTGCAATTTCAAAAAATCCAAATCCTTTACAATGACTAAACTGAGTGTCAATATCAACAAAGTGGCCACCATACGCAACGCTCGCGGTGGCAACACGCCCGATGTGCTGCGTTTTGCGCAGGATTGCGAACGCTTTGGCGCACAGGGCATCACCGTCCATCCTCGTCCCGACGAGCGGCACATCCGCTACGCCGACGCACTGGCTATCAAGCCTTTGATTGGGGTGGAATACAACATTGAAGGTAATCCGAAAGGGATTTCGAAAAGCCGCCCATACGGCTTCGTCGACTTGGTGAAAGAGATTGTTCCCGCGCAGGTTACGCTGGTGCCCGACGCCGACGGCGTGCTGACCAGCAATGCCGGCTGGGACACCGTCAAAAACCAGGACTATCTGTGCGACATCGTCAAGGAATTCAAACAGTGCGGCATCCGCGTAAGCATCTTTATCGACGCCAACCCAAAAATGATTGAAATGGCAGCCAAGACAGGCACCGACCGCGTGGAACTATACACCGAGAGCTATGCCAGCCGCTATGCCACCGGCCGCGAAGAGGCAATAAAGCCGTTTGTCGAAGCTGCACGCGTGGCACGCGAATGCGGCTTGGGCCTGAACGCAGGCCACGATCTGTCGCTCGAGAACCTGGCCTATTTCCGTCAGCAGATACCCTGGTGCGACGAAGTCTCGATAGGCCACGCCCTCATCAGCGATGCATTGTACCTAGGCATCGAAGAGACCATCCATCAGTATCTGAACTGCCTGAAATAAAGTCAGTTCAACTATAGTTGTGATCGAGGACGATGCTGAAATTGTAGTCAGGGAAACTGCGTGCCAGCAAGTCGCTGATGCTCTGCACAAAGGCCTTTTCGTCCTTAACGCTGTCGTCGGGCACAACGTCGATAGTAACGAGATTGCGGTCCGCGTAGTAGTAAAAGGCGTGGGTTTGCAGGACGCCCTTTTGGCTGTTGGCCGTGCGTATCACGTCGTTCTGCAGATGCGCCATAGGCGTGTCGCCTGTATATAGGGCATAGATGCCGATGGTCATAATGACGCCGAATTCCTTGTACAGTCCGGCCGCCATCGTCCTCGAAAGCAGATGGATCTGTCGCGCCGTCATCGACTCGGGCACGCTGACGTGCATCGAGCCGATAAGCACGTTGGGACCGTAGTTGTTGACAATGATGTCGTAAACGCCGTTGACGCCATCGAAAGTCATTGCCTTCTCTTTCAATGCACTGACAAATTCGGGCGATATGCGACGACCCAGCAGCTCCCCTATCGGCGAGGCCAGCATTTCCAAGCCGGCCTTGATAATGACCAGCGATATTATTGTTCCGATGATGCCATCGAGGTTCACACCCCACAGCAGCATAATGCCGGCCGAAACAAGAGTGGACAGTGTCACAATGGCGTCGAACAGCGCGTCGGCGCCGCTGGCAATCAGGGCGTCGCTTTTTAGTTTCTCGCCCTGACTTTTCACATAGCGTCCCAAAACGAGTTTTACCGCAATGGCCACAATGATGACAACAAGCGTAACCGTCGAATAGGACGGAACGCTGGGATTGAACAGTTTCTGCACCGACTCGACCAGCGAGGTGACGCCTGCCGCTGAGACGATAAGGGCTATAACGATGGCCGTCAGGTATTCCACACGCCCGTGTCCGAACGGGTGCTCACGGTCGGCCGGACGTGCCGAAAGCTTTGTGCCCACAATGGTGATGACCGACGACAGCGCGTCGCTCAAGTTGTTGACGGCATCCATCACGATGGCAATGGAGCCTGCCACCAAGCCGACTGCAGCCTTGAACGCCGCCAAAAGCACGTTGGCAGCAATGCCAATGATGCTGACTCTGATTATTCTCTGGTTTCTTTCCATAACTTGTTTTTAACGACAATATCCGCCACAAATTGTATCATATCGCAAAAACATTCCGCCAGATGAAAAAAAATTAGTATTTTTGCAATTTGTTTCACGAATCAAGTTCTAAGAATATGAAGCGAATACTATTGGTTATACTGCTGGCTGTGTGCGGGTCGGCAATAGCACAGAAAGGCGTCAACATCGGCGTGATACCCACGCCGCAGCGGGTCGAAATGCACAACGGCGTATGCGCCATTGGCAGCAAGCAGTACTATTTCGAAATCCACGATTCGGCCTATGTGGCCCGAAATCCGAAAGCGCATATACAATCTGTTGCCAACGGCGGAACAAGCGACGTTATAAAATATTATCGCACTGTCGACAGAATCGAAGGTGCGGAAAACCAGCGCGAAGCCTACCGAATTGACGTCTTCCCCGACAGGATCATCATCACGTCGACCACCGACGAAGGACGCCGCTGGGCAAACCAGACCCTCTTCCAGATGCGTGGCCACTACCACGACAGCATACCCTGTATGACCGTGACCGACTGGCCCGCTTATCAGTGGCGCGGATGGATGGACGACATCAGCCGCGGGCCTATCACTAATTCCTATTTTGCAGGTGAACAAAAATCACTTCTTTCGCGCGTCAAGATGAACTACTACACCTACTACACCGAACATACGCTCTACAACAGTGAATACCCCGACCTGGTGCCGCCCGACTTTCCGTGGTTCGCTGCCAATCGTAGCCTGATGGCCAATCTCCAATGCTTTGGCCATTTTGAGGAAACGCTGAAAATACCTTTCTACGACGACATCAAAGATAGCCCCTTCAACGTCGACCCATCGAAAGAAAAGAGCTACGACTTCCTGCGCAGCCAGATAGCCAACACATTGAGAGTGTATCAAAATGCGCTTTTCTTCAACATCAACTGCGACGAAACCGAAAGCCTCGGCAGCGGCCACGCCAAGGATTATGTCGAGCAGCGCGGCGCCGACCAAGTCTACTGCCAGCATATCAACCGCATATACGACATTGTTCAGGACGAATACCGCAAGCAGTACCCCCACGGCGATGGACTCGAAGTGCTGATGTGGGGCGACATAGTGGCCAAAAATCCCGCTATGCTCAAGAGGCTGCCCCGCGAGATGAACTATATCGTCTGGGCCTACACCGCGCAGGAGAGCTACGACAATATGATAGCGCCGTTCCGCAAACTCTACGAGGAGCAGGGGTCGCCCTTCTGGGTCGCGCCGGGCGTAAGCCATTGGAGCAGCACACCACAGGTGCACAACTACATACGCAACATCGCCCATCTGGCACGCGACGGTCATCGTGCCGGTGCTCGCGGCCTGATGAACACCGCTTGGGACGACAGTGGCGAGAGCCTCTTCGGCGACAGCTGGCACGCTATGTTCTGGGCCGCCGAAATGGCCTGGCATCCGCTGACAGAAACCGACCCCAAGAAGGCGGAATCCGAACTGGCAGAGCGCGAACGAATATTCAACGAGATTTACAACGAGCAGTTTGTCGACAACTTCATATATGGCTGGGAATGCGGCACCGAGCGGGCATTCCCCGACCGCAACCCAAAGCGTTACACTGATATGATTTATGCCGTCGGCGACCTGAACCACGATGCCGACGTAGGCGACTGGTTCAACACCTCTGCACTGATGCTGCCGCTTTTCGACTTCTATCCCACATACGTCGACAGCGCCACCCTCGGGCGTTGCAACCGCGTTGACGACAAGGTGCGGCGCGTCCTCGCCACCATCGACAGCAGCGCTTTGCCCCATTTTGCCTACGCCTGCCACCGCATACTGACCGTCAGCGAAAAGAGCCGGCTCCGCGTACTGCTCTACCGCATTCTGCAAGAATCAGACGTCAGTGTCATTCCCGTAGCCCGGCAACTAGCCGACCAATACTTCCGCGACCTGCACAACCTGAAACGCGAATACCTGCGCCTTTGGGACCGCGAGGCCGGCTCCTACTGCCGCGATGTGGTTTGCAACCGCTACGACCACCTTGGGCGCGAAGCGATGGAGGCCTTCGACCATATCGTAATCGATGTCCGCAAATTCAACGACGGCTCGCTGAAACTGATGCTCAGCAAGATAAACCCCGACAACGAGATTCACTACACCCTCGACGGCGAGAAACCCAACGAAGGCTCGCCTGTCTATAAGGAGCCCATCAACATAGGACAGTCGGGACTGGTGCGAGCTTTGACCTTCAACCGCTGGGGCGACCGCATCGAGAGCCAGCGCTACGTAACGATGCACAAAGGTGTGGGAAACCTCAAGAAACTCAACAGCCACTACAGCGACTATAACGCAGCCTACAGCGGTGGCGGCGATCAGGCTCTGGCCGACGCCACACTTGCCGACGACCTCAACTACAAGGATGGCCACTGGCAGGGATACTGGGGGCAGGACATTGACGTCGAATACGATTTCGGCAAGAAACAGCCCGTCGAGCGCATCTCGATGCGGTTCCTGCAAAACAGCACAGACTGGATTCTGGCACCACAGCGCATAGAAGTTTATTCGTCAAAAGACGGCAAAATGTGGCAACTGATGTTCATTTTCGAATCCAACCCTGATTTCCGCGAAAGCGGCAACATCGTCCGCACCGACGCCATTCCAACGCCCGGATTGAAAACACGCTACCTCCGCATCGTCGCCAAGAACCCCGGCCCCCTACCCTCTTGGCATATGTCGGCCGGCCAACCCAGCTACCTCTTCATCGACGAAATTGTTATAAAATAGTGAATTGTGAATTGTGAATAGTGAAACGAGCGCATACGTGTCACAGGTCACAATTCACTATTCATTGGGCCCCATCAGCCTGTGGTAGTGGCAGAAAAGCAGTTCTTCGTTGTCGTCGTAGAGGTGCATTCCGCTGCCCTCGCAGTATTTCCACAGGTCGCAGTCGGAACAGCTTCCTTTCCTTGCCCAGTCGCGGTCGCGGTACTTTTGGAAGCGGTTTTGCCACACATCCCACAGGTTGTCCTTGTAGATATTGCCCTGATGGAAATTGGAACGAATTGAAGTACATCCAGATATGGAGCCGTCGCACAGCACCGAGGCCACCTCGACGCCAGCGCGGCAATGGAAATAGTAGTCGCGCACCTCGCCCTCGTAGGGACCCAGAAAGCCTTCGCAGCCGTAGCTGGCGTGGATGCGGCCCTCCTCGCGTGTGCGCTTTATGAAGTCGAACAGTCCGCGGAACTGCTCGTCGCTGAGCTGCAGCTCAGGATTATCGGCAGCGCGCCCCATCGGGAAAATCGAAAAGAGTCGCCAATTCTGCACGCCTATGGAAATCAGATATTCCTTAAATTCCTCCAAACGGCTGTAGTTGCGCGGATTGACGCAAGTGACGATGTCCCACACAATGTCGGGCGTGCGCACCAGCATCTTGATAGCCGCGTCGGCGCGCTCAAAACTGCGCTCATTACGGCGAATCCAGTTGTGGTCGTCCGCAAAACCGTCGAAGGACACTGTAATCGAGTGCATTCCGGCACGCAGCAGGCTGTCCAGCCTGCGCTCGTCGAGCAGCAAGCCGTTGGTCACCACACCCCACGGAAAACCGCGACGGTACAGTTCCAGCCCAACCTCCTCAAGGTCCTGGCGCACAAGGGCTTCGCCGCCGGTGAAGGTGATAAACGTCTTGTGGGGGTCCACGTGCGGCGTGATGTCGTCAATAGCCTTCAGGAAGTCCTTGGCCGGCATATCCTCCACCGCCGGAGCCTGCTTGCAGTCGCTGCCGCAGTGACGGCAATTCATATTGCATCGCAGCGTGCACTCCCAGAACAGGTTGCGCAGCTCGTGGATCTCGGCCTTGTTGCGGCAGATGCGCCGGTGCAGACCCAGCGCCATTCGCTGGCGCATAGTCAATGACTTACGTTCGTTCATACAAACTATTTCTTGCGTTTCATCTTGACCGTGACTTCAGCCTTTCGCTCGCCCAGTTTCCAGTTGCCGCTGCCGCCTTCCGGTTCGCCAAACTCGACATCAAGAACCTGGTTTTCAAACTTTCCGTTCTTAGCACCGTCGATGTCGCGCACCATCACGCGCACCTGTTCCCAGGGGCGGTCGGTGTTGCGCACCTCAAAGTTGCCCTGCGCGTCGGTGGTGTCGGCAATGCGCTTCAGCTGCTCGTCCCAATAGGGCGATTCGGGCAGGTTTTCAGGGTCTATCTCACTGTTTATCAGCATTACCTGAACACCCTTGACAGGCTTGCCCGCCGGATCAACCACACGCCCCTTGACGGCATAGTCCACCGTCGGGACGCCGTATACCGTCACCTGCGGCTCGCGCGGAGGCTCCTGCTCAACCACCTTGGGCGCCACAGGCTGCTCAACTTGCTGGCGATAGTCCGTCGCCGGCACGCCGTACATCGGTCTTGCAAGGTTGTCCAAATCACCAGGATGCTCCGTATTGTCCTTGTTGTCGGCAGGGGCTGCCACCTGTTTGTGGCAGTTGCAAGCCGAAAGGCCAAAAAGACTCATCACACTGACTAACAGCCAGTTCTTAAGTTTCAGATATTTGATTTTCATCGTTCATTGGGTTTTCTGCATCAACTAACGCTGGCATATCTGCATCAAGCACAGCCTTCTCGCAATACTTTGGCGCAATCACGCCATACATCGGAACAATCTCCGGTTCCTTTTTGCAAGCCGACAGCCCAAGCAGCGACATCAACCCCACAATGACCAAATTGTTCAATTTCAAAAATTTGACTTTCATAATCCAACGGTTTTAAAGAAATGTTCTACCTATATAACGATTGAGGGGGCAAAATGTCACACCAGCAGGAAATATTTTCAGAACTGATAACGGAAAAAAAGAAAAAAAATTGCAAAAAAAACTCAATCAAACACAAAACACTGACTATCAGTTAATAAACCCAAAAACAACAACCCCACCCTAACGCACTGTAAACCAGCCCTTCCAGCCACCTTCTTTGCCCGTTGTACAGTATTTGTACAGTATTTGTACGCTTAGAAAGCGTACAAATACTGTACCAATACTGTACAACGGGCAAAGAAAACGAGGTGCGCGTCGGGCGGAAACGGATGGATTTTTTTGCAGGCCGAGCCCGATTAACGAAAAAAATCGTAAATTTGCTGTCGCAAAACAAAAGCACGACAATGTCTAAACTGTTTGCTATCAACGACAAACCGACAATCATCGCAGGTCCCTGCAGCGCCGAAAGCCGACAGCAGCTTCTGGCGGTGGCCGAAAGTGTGGTCCAAGAGCCGCGCATATCGATGATGCGCTTTGGCGTTTGGAAGCCGCGCACCCGGCCCGGCGGCTTCGAGGGGATGGGCGAGCCCGCCCTGCAATGGGCCAAAGAGCTGAAAGACAAATACCCTTCACTTCGTTTATGCTGCGAGGTGGCGCGTCCCGAACACGTCGAGCTGTGCCTGCAGTACGGTATCGACGCCGTATGGATCGGGGCACGCACCAGCGTCAACCCCTTCATTGTCGGCGAACTGGCCGAGGCACTCCGCGGAACGCCGCTTGCCGTGATGGTCAAAAACCCCATAACGCCCGACATATCGCTGTGGCTCGGCGCCATCGAGCGCATCCAGCAGGCAGGCGTCGATGACATTGCCGCCATCCACCGGGGCTTTTCCACCTACAACAACTTCGGTTACCGCAACAATCCGCTTTGGGAAATCCCCATCGAGCTGAAGCGGCGCCTGCCCGAGATGCCACTGCTCTGCGACCCCCGCCACATCGGTGGCCGCCGCGACCTGGTGGCGCCGTTGGCGCAGATGGCCCTCGACCTGCATTACGACGGCCTGATCGTCGAGTGCCACCCCGACCCCGACAACGCCCTGACCGACAGCGCGCAACAGATTACGCCCGACGAGCTGAGGGAGATGCTCGACAGTCTACGGCCCCGCACCTACAACGAGACGGGCCCCAGCGACCTGCAGCGTATGCGCGAGCAGCTCGACGTCATCGATGCCGAAATACTGCGACTGCTCGGGCAGCGGATGAACATTTCGAAAGACATCGGCACCATCAAGCGCGCCCACAATATGCCCATCTTCCAGCCCCACCGCTGGCAGCAGGTGCTCGACCGGCAGATGCAGGCAGCCACAGACATCGGACTCGACCCCGAGTTTGTCCGCGAACTGACCGAAAAAATACACAGCGAAAGTCTGCGAGTACAGAAATAAGCCACATTCCGAGATCGTCATTATAAATATAATAAAAAAGGCATCCTGCTCGGATGCCTTAACTGTTTCATTTAAATTTCGTTGGGTTTATTCGGCGCAGGGGACGACCGAAACATACGAGCGGTCTTCACGACCCTTGTGGAACTTCACAACGCCGTCGCACAGAGCGAAGAGCGTGTGGTCCTTACCCATTCCAACATTCTGACCAGGGTTGTGGACAGTGCCGCGCTGACGAACCAAAATGTTGCCAGCGATGCAGGGCTGACCGCCAAAAATCTTAACACCCAAACGTTTGCTTTCGGATTCACGACCGTTACTGGAACTACCGACACCTTTTTTATGAGCCATAATATATACGTTTTAAAAGGTTAGTTACTCGATTTAGTTAATGCTATTGATTTGAATCTGGGTCAGATAGTCACGGTGACCGTTCATCTTCTGATATCCTTTGCGGCGGATTTTCTTGAAGACGAGAACTTTCTTACCCTTCAAATGTTTCACCACGGTGGCTTTCACGCTGGCGCCGCTGATGTAGGGCTGGCCAACGGTAATGTTACCATCATTGTCTTTGAGCATCACGGTGTCAAAAGAGACCTCGCTACCTTCCTCATTCTGAAGGCGGTTGACGAAGATCTTCTGATCTTGGGCTACCTTGAATTGCTTTCCTGCGATTTCAACTATTGCGTACATTTTTAACTATTTAAATTTTATTATTTTTCCACAAAATGGAGTGCAAAAGTACAACTATTTTTCGATACGACAAAAATATTTTTGCATTATTTTTATCATCTACTAATTTACAATTATTTACACCATCAAAAAAACACATTAACCTCTCCCTCGTCGGGGCATTCTGCCAGCAATTCGGACACGGTTTTGTGGAATTTCGGGTGAATAAAATCAGGAATAATTTGAGCCAGCGGCTGAAGGACGAAGCGTCGCAGGTGCATCCGCGGATGCGGCAGCTGAAGCCGCGGAGTGTCGACAACCTTGTTGTTGAAGAAAATCAAGTCGATATCCATTGGACGGGAAGTGTAATTCCGGATTTCGGATTTCGAATTTTGAGAAAACGACGATTCTGAACGTACACGCCCCAGGTCCTTTTCGATTTCGAGCGCGATGTCGAGCACCGTATTGGCATCCAGGTCGGTATCCACAACCAAAGCCTGATTGAGGAAATTCTGCTTTGCCTCGAATCCCCACGGCGCAGTCTCGTAGATGGACGACGCCATCGAAACGGTACCTATACGCCTTGCAATCTCGCGCACCGCCATCATCAGCAGCGCCAACCTATCGCCCTGATTGCCACCAATCAGCAGCACGACGCTGTTGTTTTTCCAACGGCCGCGATAGCTCTTCTGAATATCATTGGCTTCGAGCAGCGTCAAAAACTCTTCGCGCGGTATCGGCTTGGCGCCCAGCGACTCCAGATGGCGCGTAGGTTGCTGAGCATCAATGAAGCGGAAGCCGTGCAGCGTGGCGAACTCGACCAACTTGGCAAAAGCCACCTTCGAGGCGTCGGTGACGGTGTGGAACATCGACTCGCCACTGAAAAAATCGCACAGGCTGACGCCGTACAATCCGCCGACCAGACGGCCGTCCTGAAACGTCTCGAACGAATGGGCAAAGCCCAGCTGGTGCAACTCGCAATAGGCGTCGATGAATTGACGGCTGATCCAACTGTTCCCCGACTGGCCCGGTCGCGGCACAGAGGCGCAGGACTCCATCACCTGACGGAAACAGGTGTCGATGCGAACCTCGAAACGGCCCGAATGCAAGCGGCGGCTAAGGCTGTCAGACAAGCGGAAATTCTTGGGGAAAAGCACCATACGCGGGTCGAGCGAGTACCAGTATGGCGAACCTTCGTCGTCGTCATACCACGGAAAGATGCCCATATAGTAGGCATTCAGCAGCCATTCGGGACCCATACCGCCGCCCACAGCAAGGAAACCATCCTCCTCGCTAAGCCGCGGATCAGGGAAACCAACCTGTTCGTCGTCAAGAAGATATGCCATACAATCTAAAAAAGAGCCCCGACCACGCGGCCGGAGCTCATACATATCTAATTACACAATCAGCCGCAGTGGATGAAAGTCTTGACCAGTTCCAGAATCTTGTCGGAATCGTTGCCGATTTCGGCGCGCAGGGTACGGTCGTTGAACGAACGCAAATCCTTGATTATGCCGTCGATAAGCTGCGGAGCGAAGACGCCCTTCTCTTCATAGATGGCGCGGTC
>JAFWYO010000147.1 GCA_017517715.1 Bacteroidales bacterium | reverse complement strand
GGCCAGGTATTGTATCCCGATAGGCCTGTCAAGTCCAAGGTCGTGTTTAATTATCTCTACGCTCTCTTCGTCAGCACGTTGTCCAAGCATCATTCGCGCCGGGTCGCCAGGCAGTATGTTGAAAAGGAAAAACACCAGCGTCACCACGCCCAAAATGACGAGGAAACCATACATCAACCGTTTTCCAATGTAGCGAAGCATTCCGTTAGCAAATTCTATTTAAAGTGTCTGTATGTCACCGCTTTCCGTTTTCAGTTCTCCGTTCTCAGTTCTCAGTTTTCCGCTCTCAACCCGTGTACTACAGATTTTTTTGCCACGAAGTCTTTAAGGTAGAATGGCTCGAAATAGGCTACGTCTTCCTTCTGGTTGGCAGCCAATTTGCGTTCGGCGTCCGCTGCCATTCCTGTTGCGGATATCCTGAAGGACGGATCATAGAGCGTGTTGGGATGAACGGACAGGATTTCACGTGTCTTCTCAGCTCCGTCGCCAACGAATGTTATTTGGGTCTTGTCCAGCCAACGGTCGTAAATGCCTTTCTCAATCACCTCGGCAGCAGTATCCTTTACGATGCCGTCGCGACTGAACAACGCTGTGTAGCATTCCATTCTGCGTGCATCTATCATCGGACACACATATCCTTTATAATCAGGGTGCTGCGTGAAGTATAGCGATGCCATATTTTGAAGTGTCGGTATCGACAGCAATGGGATGTCGAGTGCATAGCATAACCCTTTGGCGCTGCTGACACCGATGCGCAACCCGGTGTAGGAACCAGGACCGGAGGATACACACACGGCATCCAAGTGGTTGGATTTCAGGACGTCGTTGTGAAGAATCGAGTCGATGAAAACTGCAAGTTTTGAGGAATGGGCATTCGGCTCGTCACTATGCAGTTCGGTGATGATCTGTCCGTCGTGTTCTAGTGCAACGGAACATATTTGTGTAGCTGTTTCGAGTAGAAGTATCGTCATATCAGATGTTTATCGCATATCAATCACTTCGACGGAAGGGTTGTCTTTGGTCGAGAAAATAAAGTCTGTTTCTGTCACTTTGGCATTTGCGAAATTGCTGATGCCGTATTCTGCCGAAGTGGAATCGTAGTTGTGCATCTCCATACGCCGTACGACGCTGTTGCTGCCTATGATGAAGCGTATTTTGTAGTAACTGCGTGCTTTTTTGGGCGTTAGGTCGATGACGGCATCGCCGTTCGCCTCTTTGCGTATGAACTTGGCTTTGAAATTCTTACTGTAGTTGGCCAATAGTCTGCCGGGATTCATCAGGTCGTCCTCTTTGTCGCTCATTTTGTTGACAACCACTTCGTTGTCGTCTTTGTTCCAGTGCCAGGTGGCGGTACCGTCGCAGTAGATGATGTTTTCGCCGAATGTGACGCGGTATTTGCCTTGCTGGTACAGCACGTCGGCGGCCATCTTGGCGGTCTGTTTCTTGTTGGCGTCGCGGTTAATCATTGTCACCGTGAATTTTACGCCGCTGGCGGCATCGATTTTCTTCGATGCTTTTTTAAGAATCTCGTCGGCGTTTTTGTCCACCGCTCCTTGTGAAGTGTGTGTTATTTAGGCGGTGACGGGCAATATGAATGCCATTAGAAGCAGTGAGGTGATTAGTCTTTTCATTGCAGTCTGATTTTTGTGTTTAACGTCTTGTCGCGACAAATATTGTATAATGTTTCATCTTTATTTACACCTTAAGCCATCCTTCGGCGACGATGGCGGCAGGTCCGCCGACGCGGATGGTGCCGTCGTGCTCGAGGCGCGTCTTTACAATGGACGGGCGTCCCATCGTCTCGCCCTGCAGGAAACTGTGGCTGCCGGGACCGATTATGCCGTTATGGGCCAGGTAGTGGGTCAGGGCGGCGTTGGCTGTACCGGTGGCGCTTTCCTCGGGCACTCCGTATGCCGGGGCGAAGTCGCGCACGTGGGCCGTGTGGCCGTCGTTGCCGAAAGCAAAGGGGTGAATGCTCACTATGTCAAGCTTTTGTGTGAACGACGCTATTGCTCCCATATCGGGTTGCAGGGCGTTAAGCGTTTCGACCGAAGGCATCGGCAGCATCACGTCCGAAAGGCCTGAATACGAGATCTGTATCGGCAGGGTAGGGCAGTAGTCTTTCAGACCCACGGCACGGTAGGCCTCCTCGGCCTCGGACGATGACAGGGTGCCGACGATGCGCGGTGTGGCCATCTGCATCATCACTTCCTGTGCGGCCTCTACTTCAAGTTCGCCTGCCAGTGTGTGGCACAGGCATTTGCCCGTGGCTTCTCCCAGTTGGTGCAGCAGCGCGAAAGTGGCCACCGTGGCGTGGCCGCACAGTTCCACTTCGCCCTTGGACGTGAAATGGCGAACGGTGTAGTGCGCGTTGCCGTCGCTGCGGACAAAGGCGGTCTCGGAATAGCGCAGCTCGGCAGCGATGCTCTGCATCAGTTCGTTGTCTGGGAAATTTTTGCCTTCCAGCAAAACGACACCAGCCGTATTGCCTCCAAAAGGCTTTTCGGTAAAGGCATCAACGATATAGTATTTCATAAGCTGTGTAATGTGCTGGTTTATTGCTTTTTTTGTTTGCTGACGTGACTCATTATTTCTTTTGCCAAACGACTGCTGTCGTCATACGACATATTGATGGCGAAGCGGTATCGGCCGTGGCGGCCGTATCGGATGCGCAGTGTGTCGGGTACTGTTAGACCGCTGCCACTGCTGCCATCGTAGTGTTCCACTTGGTGTATGGTGGAGAGGGGTATACTTTTGTGTCGTCGCATAAAGCTGTGTGTGCATTCTATGACAAGGATATCGTCTTGTATTTTAATTTTTTCTTGCGAGAGGAATAGGCGAATGTTGTTGTCCAATGCGAAGATGAACATATAGGCGCATAAGATGAGAGTCGCCAAACATATAGTCAATGTGGATGGGTCAGTGTTTTCTTGTGTTGCCACTTTAACAGTGCCATATATTATCATAATGTTGATAATCGACATAATGAGAAGAGGCACATTGTCGAGAATGTGTTCCCAGATGGGGTGTCTTTGGGGACAGTTGACGGCGAGCGTTTTTTCCATAGGGAAGTGATTGTTTGACTGTTGGATGGTTCTATATTTCAATTATGGTGGCTTTGTCGGTCATCGCTGGCAATTTTGTAGAATCGGTTGATGTTGGAATAGTATACCGATGTCGGTATGGCGGCACGTATGGCGGTGGCCTTATCTGATGGAAGTTCGCCGTAGTGGAGGCCGAAGAGTTGCAGCGCTAGGGAGTCGCGCAGCTCGATGATGGCGGCGGCAATCTCGTGTCGCACGCTGTCGACGGTTGCCTCGGGGGTGCTTTCCAAGGTGTGCAGTACCACAAGACCTATACTGACGGGACGCTCGCCCAACAGGGGAATGTCCTCTATGCGCTTCTGTGGCAGGTCGTTGGCGTCGTCGCGGTTGGCAAGTAAACGTTTCACCTGCTCGCGCAGCTGGCCGAGGTCGGTGGGCACACGGTCGTCAACGTATTCATATTCCTCTCCCGGTGGCGGAGGTGGCAGTGGATCGTTAAAGATATCGTGGTTGAGGCTGAGAGCGCCGGTGGAGTCTACCCATACGGCCATAATGTTGCGCATACGCCAGTCGGCGCATATATCAAGCGGTATACTGTCTTCCGTCAGCGCTAGTGTGGTGTCGAGGTTAGATGCCTCGTGCCGTGAACCGCAGGCGGCAAGCAACAGTGTGGCTGCCAAAAGTATGTGGCGGGTTTTCATAGGCTACGGAGCCATTTTATCTCGTCGGCCCAGCGCATCGGGTCGGGGGTCTCGAGGATGATGGGCATATCGTCGAAGCGCGGGTCGTGCATCAGGCGCGAGAAGAACTCTTTGCCCATAGCGCCCTCGCCCAGCACCTCGTGACGGTCCACGTGGCTACCGGTACCTTTCTTGCTGTCGTTGAGGTGCATAGCACGTAGGTACTTGAACCCGACGATGCGTTCGAACTCGTCCATCGTGAACTGGTAGCCCATTTCGGTCGTAAGGTCGTAGCCTGCCGCCAGCGTGTGGCAGGTGTCGATGCAGACGCCCACGCGGCTCTTGTCGTCCACGCCTTCGATGATGCGGGCTATGTGCTCGAAGCGCCAGCCCAGGTTGGTGCCCTGCCCGGCGGTGTTCTCTATTACAGCTGTGACGCCTTCGGTCTTGCTCAGCGCCAGGTTTATTTCGCGTGCTATCTGGTCCAGGCATTCCTCTTCGCTGATGCGGTTCAGGTGGCTGCCGGGGTGGAAGTTAAGCATCGTCAGGCCCAGCTGCTGGGCTCTGTACATTTCGTCGAAGAACGCCGCGCGACTTTTTTGCAGTGTCTCCTCGTCGGGCGAGCCTAGGTTTATAAGGTAACTGTCGTGCGGCAGCACCATCTCGGGCCTGAAGCCGCGGTCAGCCAGCAGTGCCTTGAATCCGTCGATTTCCAGTTGCGGCAGCGGTTTGCTCACCCAGCTGCGCTGGTTGCGTGTAAACAGTGCGAAAGCGTTGGCCCCGATGGCTTCGGCATTCAATATGGCGTTGCCCACGCCCCCCGATGCGCTCACGTGTGCGCCGATATATTTTGTCATAATTTTTACTTTTGAACGTTAATTGCCATTAATTTCCCGTTAATTGTCTTAAATTAATTTGTCTGCAAAAATACGCATTTTCATTGAAATGGCAAAATTAATTTGGTCACGTCATAAAAAGGAAGATTTGTGCCTGTTTTTTTAGGGCGTTCTGTTGTGCCGGATTTGCAATCCGACGCATAATGTTTAGCTCAATTTTTTGAGAATTTTTTTTGCCCTTTTTTTAGTTTCAGGCTTGCTTTGCCGGCCACCTTCTCCGCCCGTTCCTATATCGTTCCTATATCGT
>JAFWYO010000146.1 GCA_017517715.1 Bacteroidales bacterium | reverse complement strand
TTATTGACAGCCTTGCTGCTCGGCGGGATGCTGGCAGCTTGCACCCAAAAGACAACAAACGAAAAATCAGATGACAATATGACAAAAATGGAACTGACACAAGAGTGGGACAAGGTGTTTCCGCTGAGCGAAAAAGTGAACCACCGCAAGGTGACCTTCGAGACACAGTTTGGAATGACGCTGGCTGCCGACCTCTACACGCCAAAGGATGGCAAGAGCCAGATGGCCGCCATCGCCGTCAGCGGTCCCTTCGGCGCCACCAAGGAGCAGAGCAGCGGCCTCTACGCAATGAAGATGGCCGAGCGTGGATTCGTGGCGCTGGCCTTCGACCCCTCCTATACCGGCGAAAGCAGCGGCGAACCGCGTCGCACGGCATCGCCCGACATCAACACCGAGGATTTTATGGCCGCCGTCGACTTCCTTTCGAAACAGGAAAATGTTGACCCCGAACGCATTGGCATCATCGGCATCTGTGGTTGGGGTGGCATAGCCCTCAACGCCGCTGCCGCCGACCCGCGCATCAAGGCTACCGTGGCCAGCACGATGTACGATATGAGCCGCATCAGCGGCAACGGCTACTTCGATGCCAACGACAACGAGGGCGACCGCCACGCTGCCCGAGAAGCTATGGCCAAACAGCGTCTCAGCGACCCGATGGCAATGGCCGGCGGCGTAGTAGACCCGGTGCCCGACGACGCACCGCAGTTTGTCAAGGACTATCACGCCTACTACAAGACCCCGCGCGGCTACCACGTCCGCAGCGGCAACAGCAACGACGGCTGGCGCACCATCGGCACACAGACCTTCGCCAACGCCCGTTTCCTCTACTATATCAACGAGATACGTTCGGCTGTCCTCGTTATGCACGGCGAGAAGGCCCACAGCCGCTACTTCGGCGAAGCCGCCTACCATTATATGGTGGAGGGCAAAGCCGAGGGCTACAACTTCACCGGCAAACCCAATCCCAACCCCGAGAACAAGCAGCTGCTCATCATCCCCGGTGCCACCCATTGCGACCTCTACGACGGCGGCGAGAAGAATTACATCCCCTGGGACACCCTGGCCGAATTTTTCACGAAGAACATCAAGTAAGCATAATTGGTTAAGAGGAGTTAACTCCTACGAAAAAAGATATTTATGAAAAAAGTAATAGTGATTTCAACCAGTCTCCGCGCGGGCTCGAACAGCCACGCTCTGGCGGAGCAGTTCGCCAAGGGAGCCGAAGCAGCTGGAAATCAGGTGGAACTCGTTACGCTGCGCGGCAAGGACATCCGCTTCTGCGTGGGCTGCCTCTCGTGCCAAAAGACTGGAGCCTGCATCTTCAAGGACGACGTGCCGGCCATTATGGACAGCGTGCTGAATGCCGACGTCGTCTGCTGGGCCACACCCATCTACTACTACGAGATGAGTGGCCAGATGAAGACCCTCATCGACCGAATGAACGCTATGTTTCCCAAGGACTACCGCTTCCGCGACGTCTACCTGCTGACCACCGCTGCCGAGAACGAACCCTTTGTCCCCGAGCGTGCTGCGAGCGGCCTGCAAGGCTGGATAGACTGTTTCGGCAAGGCGCAGTTGCGTGGACATATTTTCTGCGGCGGTGTGGGCGGCCCCAACGAGATCGCTGGCAACGGCAAGCTGCAGGAAGCCTACGCCCTGGGGCAAGCAGTTTAAAGGTTATAGGTTAAAGGTTAAAGGTTAAAGTATATGCGCTGCGGTTTTTGGGCGCGACCGGCAGCCACCCGCTCCGCCCGTTCCTATATCGTTCTTATATCGATCTTATATCGTTCTTATATTTTTATATAGGAACGATATAAGAACGATATAGGAACGATATAGGAACGGGCGGAGCGGGTGGCGCGTCCAAGGGCAGGGCAGGGGTGCAAATTTTGCTTTGGAAATTTGTTTTTTGAAAATTTTTCCCACCATTGAAAAAAAAGGTGTATCTTTGCACCCGGTTTGGTCGCCCGAAAGGGCGTCAAAAGGGAATCAGGTGCGAGTCCTGAACAGTCCCGCTGCTGTGAGTTCAGTAGTTTGCCTTTCAACGATTTAGCCACTGCGCATCGCCATAGGTGCGTGGGAAGGCGGAAGGGCAAAGAACAAGTCAGAAGACCTGCCAAATCTGAAAATATCGGTCCGCTTTCGAGGAAAAAGTGCCCGGTAAATCGGATTCTGAAGGCAGGTTGTGCCGTTTTTTCTCCGAGTTATCGTCCCCTCTTTCCTTTGTTTGCCGCCGATACTGAATGGTGTGAATAATTGTATTAACATTTTAAAACAGTATCAGTTATGCTAAAAAAACTAATCTTTCTGTCTTTGGGCTTAGTGATGGCCTTTGGCGCATCGGCCCAAGAGGGCAACAATGCCGGGCATATTAAAAACATTGCTCGTGCAAAGAGTGTAAGCTTTCCAGCTTCCGATGTCCAGTATTGGGTTGGCAGCGGCAGCAATTCAGCAGTTGTTGTTGTTGGCTGGGATGATAATCCGAACGGAAACTTTGCCTTGGCTTGGGGCGTCCATTGGAATGGCAACACCACGGCCCTCGGCTTGATTGACTCGATAGCCACGCACGACAGCCGTTTCAGCTATACCTACTCAAGCTCGTTAATGGGCGAGGTGTCGTACAATGACGGCACCCTTGTTTCTGGCAGTTCCACCTACGGATGGTGCTACTACCTCAACGGATCGTGGGCTATGAATGCATATGGCAATCAATCGGTTAGCGACGGCGATTTGATTGAAGTCAGCAGCAGTTGCAGTTTTACGATGACCTCAGCAGTGGCCGCCAGCAACCCCAACGGCGGCTCGTCGTCCGACCCCGTCGACGCCACTATCGCCTTCAGCGACATCCTGTTCTGGGTTGGCTCGGGCAGCGACAGCGCCGCCTTCATCGTCAATTTCGCCCAGCCCGACACGGCTTTTGCCTGGGGTTACCTCTTCAACGGCTCGACTACGGCTCAGGCGATGATCGACGCCATCGACGCCGCCGACCCGCGCTTTTGGACGGTGGGATCACCTTCGTTGAATGGTGATATTCACTTTGTTACCGATAATGGCGACACTCTTGGACTTTCGCCTGCCGACCCCTCGGTGGGCTACAACTTCTGGTGGACCAACCTGAACGGCGTCAGTGCCGATGCTGGTGCCGGTTCGACAATGCACAACGGCGACGTTTTCAAATACGGCGATATGAACTCGGCCATAGGCTGGGACCCGCTGGGAACTTATTTCTTGCAGGAGGCTTGGACCAAGGCCCCCACGCCGGTGCCTGTGCCCAGCAATGACCCGACAGTCGAGGAGGCAACCATCGCCGCCAGCGACATCCTGTACTGGATTGGCGAAGGTCAGAATCAGGTCATTATGGCCGTCAACTGGCCCGATACAGCTCTGGCTTGGGGTTACCGTTTCGACGGCACCAAGACCGTCGGCGATATGATGAACGACATCGCCGCCACCGACCCGCGCCTGAGCATCGTGCCCGGTGCCTACGGCATCGACGACATCCTCTTTGTCTGCAACAGCGGCGACACGCTGCGCCGCCTGGCCACCAGCTTCTGGGGCAGCACCAACAATGGCGTGACGGATATGGGTACGAGCCAGCCTCTTGCCGACGGCGACTTCGAAAAATGGGCCGATGGCAGCACCGGCGTTCTGGTCGACAGCAACTGGGTTGAAGACTGGGGTGGCTACTGGAACTACATCTATGTCTATCCTATGACAATCAGCCCCGTAAGCGTTCCGCTTCCCGTCGAGGCTACTATTGCTGCCAGCGAAATACAGTACTGGGTCGGCGAGGGTCAGAACGAGGTTGTTCTGGCCGTCAACTGGCCTACGCGTGCTCTGGCTTGGGGCTACCGCTTCGACGGCAACAAGACCGTGGGCGATATGATGAACGACATCGCCGCTGCCGACCCGCGCTTCAGCATCGTGCCCGGCACCTATGGCATCGACGACATCCTCTTTGTCACCGTCGCCGGCGACACGCTGCGCCGCTTGGCCACCAGCTGGTGGGGCAGTACAAACAACGGCGTGATGGATATGGGTATGAGCCAGCCACTTGCCGACGGCGACTTCGAGAAGTGGGCCGAAAGCAGCACCGGCATCCTGGTCGACAGCAACTGGGTTGAAGACTGGGGCGCCTACAACTATATCTATGTCTATCCTATGCCTGTGTTTCCCGTCAGCGCACCCATTGTCAGCGGTCCCTTCTGCGGCGCCGTGGGTACTGAGGGCTGCAACGCCATTGCCGCCAACAGCGCTGCCATCAAGGCTTGGGCCACGGGCTGCGTCGTAGAACGCGGATATCAGGTCATCTCGACCGCTGCCGCCTATGCCAGCTACGGTGCCGACTCGATGGCCGTGGGTCCCGTCGATATGAGCGACAACCTTACCGTCGTCAGCCTCGGCGATGCCGGCAGGGCCACACTTACGTTCGACAGCCCTATCGTCAATGGCGAAGGTTACGATTTCGCTGTCTACGAGAACTCGTTTGGCGACGCCTTCCTCGAACTGGCTTTTGTCGAGGTCAGCTCGGACGGCGAGCGTTTTGTGCGTTTCCCCGCCGTCTCGCTGACGCAGACCGAGGTGCAGACCGGCGGCAACGGCTCGACCGACCCGACGATGATCAACAACCTGGCCGGCAAGTTCCGTATGGGCTATGGCACTCCGTTCGACCTCAATGAGTTGCGCGACAGCACCGGCCTTGATATTAACAACATCACCCACGTCCGCATTGTCGACGTGGTGGGCAGCATCGACCCGCAGTACGGCACCCGCGACAGCGAAGGCCGCATCATCAACGACCCGTGGCCCACGCCGGGTGCTGCGTCGGGATTCGATCTGGCCGGTGTGGCCGCGGCGGCCTCCGCCGCGGGCATCGTGGCGGTGCTCACCCGCGCCCCCGATGATCTGTCCCCGGCGCTGCTCCGGCGGCTGGGGGATGATCCCATGATCTTCTCCGCCGGGGCTCTCACCGCCCGGGACAGCGAAATGCACCTGCTGTCCCTCCAGCGGCTGCGGAAAGGCGGTGCCCCATGCTGAAACGGACTTCCCCCCTGTTCGGCGCGGCGATGCTGCTG
>JAFWYO010000145.1 GCA_017517715.1 Bacteroidales bacterium | reverse complement strand
GCCGACGGCAAGAAAGGCGTCATCAGCAATGCCGCCCGCTTTGTGTATGGCATCCCCGACACGGTTTCAACTTTTAACTTTCAACTTTTAACCCCGTTAGATGTTTGGTATGTCGGTGGTGTCACCGACGAGCAGGCTCGCGAGGTGGAGGTACGGCTCGACTTCCTCAAGCCCGGCGTGAAGTACGAGGCCACCATCTACGCCGACGCCAAGGACGCCAGCGGCTACGTGTCTGATGTGCATATCGGCTGGGATGCCGCTCAGAAGGAAGGCTACAACCCCAAGGCCTACACCATCACCAAGAAGAAAGTCACCAGCAAGAGCAAACTGAAACTCCGTATGGCCCCCTGCGGCGGCTTCGCCGTTTCAATCAGGGAAATTCGCAAATAAAACCGCCTATGAGACTCCTAAAATCCATTCTACTGGGCTTCTTTCTGCTGCTGACACTGTCGGCCGCGGCCCGCGAACAGTCGTTAACCCTTGCTTCGCCCGACGGGCGGCTGGTGGCGCATATCTGGACTGACGATTTGGTCGTACGCTATTACGTTTATCTTGGCGACATACAGCTGTTGCGCCCCTCCCTAATAGATATTGAACACTCGCAGGGTGGCAAGACATTCGACGCGCTGACTGTGAGGAAGGTAACCCGTCGTACCATCGACGAGACGGTTGCCTCGCCATTCACACGGCAGGCCACTATGCGAAACCACTGCAACGAGCTGACCCTGCAGATGAGGGAGGGCCTCTCGCTCGTCTTCCGCGCCTACAACGAGGGCATTGCCTATCGCTTTGTGTGGGAAGGGAAGCCCGGACGTGTGAATAAGGAGAAGGTGGATTACAGTTTCTACGGCGACTGGAACATTACCGCGCCATACGTCAGCCAGTTCGACTCGCTTCGTCACGAGGTGCAGTACAGCACTTCATTCGAGAGCCAGTACACCACACTACCCCTTTCACAGCTCGACCAGAGTCGCCTCTGCTTCCTGCCGCTGATGGTGCATTGCGACAATGGCGTGAAGGTGTGCATCACCGAGTCGGCCCTGCTCGACTATCCGGGACTCTATCTGCACGGCACAGGAGGTCGCCCGTTGGTGGGTGAGCACGCTCCGCTGCCCCGCCACGTGGAGCAGGGTGGCCACAACAATCTGCAGTTGCTGGTAAAGGAGCGCGAGGACTACATCGCCGAGATGGACCGCAGCAAGGTCTTCCCCTGGCGCATTATGATGGTGGGCACCGACACCGAGATTGCGATGAACAACCTGAGCTATCTGCTGGCGGAGCCGTCGCGGGTGGACGACATCAGCTGGATCAAGCCAGGCAAGGTGGCTTGGGAGTGGTGGAACTGTTTTAACATCAGCGGCGTCGACTTCCCCGCCGGAGTGAACAACGACACATATAAGCATTACATCGACTTTGCCTCCAAGTACGGCATCGAATACGTCATCCTTGACGAAGGCTGGGCCGTCAACGGCGAGGCCGACCTCTTCAAAGTTGTGCCGGAGATTGATCTGCCAATGCTGGTGCAGTACGGTCGGGAGCGAGGTGTCGGCATCATCCTTTGGGCCGGATATTATGCTTTCGAGAGGGATATGAAGCGCGTGTGCGAGCATTATAGCCAGATGGGCGTCAAGGGGTTCAAGATCGACTTTATGGACCGCGACGACCAGCTGGTCGTTGATTTTTACCGCCGCGCGGCGGAAATGTGCGCCAAATACAAGCTGCTGGTCGACTTCCACGGTGCCTTCAAGCCCGCAGGCTTCACGCGCACCTACCCCAATGTGCTCAACTTCGAGGGCGTTTTCGGACTGGAGCAGATGAAATGGGCCCCGACCACCGTGGACCAGATGCGCTACGACTGCGAGATACCCTTCATCCGCCAGGCCGCCGGCCAGATGGACTACACGCAGGGGGCGATGCTCAACGGCGGCAAATGGAACTACCACCCGTGCTGGATGGAGCCGATGAGCCAGGGCACGCGCTGCCACCAGCTGGCGCTCTACATCGTGCTGGAATCGCCGCTCAATATGCTCTGCGACTCACCGACGCACTACGAGCGCGAGCCTGACTATACGCGCTTTGTGGCCTCCATCCCCACCGTGTGGGACGAGACCCGCGTGCTGCAGGGCGAGGTGGGCGAATACATCGTCACCGCCCGACGCAAGGGCGACACCTGGTACATCGGCGGCATCACCAACTGGACCGAGCGCGATGTGGAAATAGACGTGAAACAGCTGACAGACAGTCCTGTGAATGTAGAGCTATACACCGACGGCGTCAACGCCCACCGCAAAGGGAGCGACTACAAACTTTCAACTTTCAATTATCAACTTTCAACTTTAAAAATCCACCTCGCTCCCGGCGGCGGATTTGTGGCTCGAATTACAACAACGAACAACTAAAAATCATCATATTATGGCAAACACACCCACACCCCACATCGGGGCAAAACTTGGCGACATCGCCGAAACAGTACTTATGGCGGGCGACCCGCTACGCGTGAAATTTATGGCTGAGAAGTATCTCGACAACCCCGTGCTATTCAATCAGGTGCGCGGAATGCTGGGATATACCGGAACCTATCAGGGCCAGCGTGTCAGCGTGATGGGACACGGTATGGGCGGTCCGTCGATAGGCATCTACACTTACGAACTTTTCAATTTCTACAACGTGGAGACGATAATCCGCGTGGGTTCGGCCGGAGCCATCCAGGAGAGCCTCAAAGTGGGCGACATCGTCATCGCCACGGGTGCCTGCACCAATTCGAACTATGCAGCACAATACGAGCTGGCCGGCACCTTTGCGCCAATAGCCACCTTCGACCTTGCACGTCGCGCCGTCGAGGCTTGCGAGCGGATGGGCTACCGCCATCAGGTGGGCAACGTGATGTCGAGCGACACGTTCTATACCGAGAATGCCCATAACGACCGCTGGCAGAAAATGGGTGTGCTGGCAATCGAGATGGAAATTGCGCAGCTGTATATGAACGCGGCGCGTGCCGGAAAGAAGGCTCTGGGCATCTGCACCATCAGCGACCACATCCTCACCGGCGAAGCCACCACATCCGAGGAGCGCCAGACAACGTTCACCAAAATGATGGACGTAGCGTTCTCGCTGCTGTAAAAACTGGTTTATAGTACAAAATTAAAAGTTTATGAAGCGTTCATTCGTTTTTTGGCTGCTCGCCAGCCTCTTGCTTGTCTCTTGCGGCAGCAAAATCAAGATTGTAAATCCCACTGTCGAGATGCAAGACGGGAGTATGCCTTTGGCAACGGCCACGCCGCGATTCAGCTGGAATTACGAGGCGTCGGTGGATAATGTGATTCAAGTGGATTATCGTATCATCGTGAGCAGCAGCGAAGAACGCGCCCGTCGCGGCGAGGGCGACCTGTGGGACTCGGAAAACGGAGATGTGAGAACGGAGAACGGAAATAGGATGTTGTATATTCCATACGAGGGCAAACCTCTAAAAAGCCGCGAACGCTGCTGGTGGCGGGTCTACACTACTGTGACATACGGCAATGGTAAGAGTAAAGAGCTCGAAAGCCCTGTGCAGCACTTCGAAATCAGCCTCCTCGACCGCAGCGACTGGCACGCCCACTGGATTGGACGCGACTACGATGACGACAAGATCGAGGGCCACACCGAAGTGGCGGCACGCTATCTGCGCAAGGAGTTCAATTTGCGACAGGACATCGATCACGCGCGCCTCTACATCAGCGGCCTTGGCCAGTATCAGGCATTTTTCAACGGTCAGGAGGTGGCCCCCGACGAGCTGATGAAGCCTGCCCTGAGCGACTATACGCGCCGCGTCTACTTCAACGCCTACGACGTGACCGACCTGCTGCAGGAAGGTGACAACGCTGTCGGCGTCATCCTCGCCCCCGGCCGCTTCACCACCGTGCGCCACGACACCAACTACTTGGAATGGTGCGGCATAAACCACGCCGCCCATTATGGCCGTCCGCAACTGCTGATGCAGCTGGAGGTCTTTTATAAGGACGGCACCGCCGACACCATTGTGTCTGGCGAAGGCTGGCGTATCACCAATCAG
>JAFWYO010000144.1 GCA_017517715.1 Bacteroidales bacterium | reverse complement strand
TAGATAAACGCACCAAAGAATACAAAGAGTTGGTGGAGCGTGCCAAAAAAGCACGTGAGGCACAAAAAAAGGCCGCCAAGAAGCCTGTAGTGAAGAAAAGCACCACTACGGCCAAACGCCGCGCCGACGGACGACTTGACCAGCGAACTAAAGAGGGAAAAGAAGCCGCAGCGCGCATGGCCAAAGCCCGCAAAGCTCAGAAGAGTCTGAAAAACAGAATCAAGAAACTTTTCAAATAATTATTCATAAACCTTAAAAAAAAACAACAAATTATGGCAGAATTCAAATTAGACGGCCGCCTGAAGGTCAAGAGTCTGAAAGACAATTTCAACAAATGTTTCGGCGCCACGTTGCGCGTCTACACCACTCCGGCTTGCAAGCAGTTTGCCGACGACAACGCCACTTTGGCCAGCATCCGCGCCGAGGGCGCCAAGGGCGGTGAACTCACCGTAGGCGGCAACCTCCGCGTGGGCAACTTCGAGGACAAGCTGAAAGAAATGTACGGCATCGGCGTACAGGTTGCCAACAAGGACAACAGCAAGCTGGCCGACAACACTGCCACCCTTGTGGCTGCTGGCAAGTAATGTCAACCCCAATCCGGCAGATGGGAGACTGTCCGCCGGGTTCCATTTTTAAACTACATTATTATGAGCGTAGAATACTACCGTAAGCGCCTTATCGATCTTAGGGCCGATGTTGCCAAAGAGCGCGAAGCAAAGAAAAGAGACAATGCACATTATGCAGATCTCGTCAAGCGTGCCACCAGCACCAGTAGTAAGGCCAGCTACCGTAAACAGAAAATCGACCACGCCGCCAGCCACGACCGTCGTATCGAGAGCCTGAAGCGCGAGATTGAACGGGCCAAAGAAAGCTTGGCACGTGAGCGTGCTGCCGCCAAGCGGAAATAAGCGGCATAGTAAAATATCATTTTTAATGTTTGAATGATGAATAAATTCAAGCAAGAGTTGGCTCGTGTCTTCGACGACAACTTGCGTACAAGACAATGGCAGAACTGGGTAGACTATGCTATCATCGGACTGATTGTCATCAGCACCGTAGAGGTCTTCCTTTCGACGTTTGACGGCATTGCCGAACGCTATGGGAACTGGCTGAATGCCATAGATCTCTTTACAACAGTGTTCTTCACTATCGAAGTGACGCTACGAATATGGTGTGCCGACCTCATCGCTCCCAAATACAAAGGACTCTGGGGTCGTGTTCGCTACTGTTTTTCGTTCTACGGGCTTATCGACATCCTGTCCACTTACACCTTTTACATTGCTTTTCTACTGCCAATCCCTTATTCTTTGCTCAAGGCATTAAGAATAGCGCGTTTGATGCGTGTGTTCCGCTACCTCAAGGCCTTCCGCATACTCTCAAAGGCCGTCAGCAGCAAGAGTCGAGAGCTATTGGTGTCACTGCAATTTCTTGCTATCGTGACACTGATTCTTTCGTTTATCCTATACTTCGTCGAGCACGAAGTGCAACCCGAGGTGTACGAGAATGGCTGGACGTCGGTGGTATGGGCCTTCGCCCAGTATATCGGCGATCCTGGCGGATTTGCAGATATGCCACCCTTAACTCTCGCTGGTCAAATCATAGCCTGTCTGGTGGGTGTCCTCGGCATTGCCATATTCGCTGTGCCGGCAGGACTTATTGGATCGGGATTCAGCGAGGTTATGGAAGCAGAACAAAAGGAGATGGAACTTATGGCTAATGCAATGGCCATCAACGAGATGATGCTGGTCAAAAGCATAACTCGCGAAGGAATATATTGGCCTGCCAAGAACATTAGTTTTGGTGACTTGACTCTCAAATTGAATCTTACGGAAGAAGAGATTATCAAATCGGTTGCATCAAGTAAAAACCTACGAGTCAAAAACCTCGCGGCCGCTGTGCTGGAAGGTCCCAAAATGGATATGATGGTGGTGAACCAATACTGTGTCAACGAGGAATACGGCAGCCACGTGGAGCGCGGCTCCAGCGTCACCATTGTCAACCCAATTGGCGTAGGTGACAACGGATTGAGTTATTTCGACTGGCATATAGCACAGCTTGGCGGTTTTAACTATGTGGCCAACGAATGTTACTCTATGCAACATCACGACCGCACGAAACGATGCACATTCTATTCTGTCACGGCTAACACACAAGCCAATCCAGCCTTTCATCTTTTTGCCAACCATATTCTCGATGGTCGTACCAAGGATGATTGGATTATAGTAATTGTAGGCGAGCAGCGTGTAAAGAACAAAACAGACATCCACTTCGAATTTGGCGGCGAAACTGGCGAAGAAAGCTTTGACTTTGAGGGAGGTATCGCATCCGATCGTACTACTGTTCGTAAACTTTATGACAATATGCGTGACGCACTTAAGCAGAGCGCGAATCTAGTCGTCGATGCTCACCAAGTGCAACCACGATTACCCGATAATGCTCTGGCCCGGTACTTGCAAGCAAAGACAGAGGCCAACGTGCTGCAGCTATCGGTGTCATACAAACTGATGGTGTTCGACAACGAAGTGCATAGCGCAATTGTAAATATTGCAGATGTGTTGAATCGAAACCTAGAATGCAAAAATCGTAGTGGACTGCACAAGAAAGAATATCTTGTCCGTCCAATCGACTCGTACTATTGGAAGAATCTCTACGGAGTGGAATACGAAGACACTAAAAACTGAACAATTATGGCAATATTTCTCTGGCTTTTTCAATTTATAAGCCCAATAGCTTTTTTCATCGGAGGCTTTTACTTGCTCGAGGATCCCGATCCGCTGGCCCTGATCCTTGGTGGAGTGTCTGCTGTTCTTGGACTCATTGTCGGAATTGTGGGTTGGGCAGACACTGTGCCCCCAAGATGGTTCTGGATAAAGAGCAGTATGGATCTCGCTGGCAGCCGAATTATGACTGCCCTTGGCTATGCCATTCAGTTCTTCTTTATTCCACCTGCTGTCATTGGAATTATAGAGATAATATGATATGGCAAAAGCTGATTTGGAGAAGAATGCCATTGATTACGGCATCCTCCAAAAAGCCGAGGAGAGCGGTTTGAAACGTCTCGAGATGCTATTCAAGACTTTCGGATTCAATACCGTCTTACTTACTGTACGTGAGGAATAAGAAGGGATAGTAACCATTATTCATTGTTGCGTGTCTCCGACACGCGATGGGTAAAGGCGTGATAAATACCCCACACTGCGCGACTTGCAGCCGCTTAGTGTGGGGTTATTGATGTGGCGTCTCCATCTTACTGCTCGGTACTGCAGATTCTTCTTGGCTCTCACGACGAAGTAGGAGTCCGTGCAGGTGATTCTATGAAGACGGCTGAAATCGTTGTAACCTCGGTCGAAGATGTAGTACGCGCCCGGCTCGTATGCAAGCTCATCCATTGCACGGACATCGTTGACCGAAGCTTCGGTGATATGGAAGAATGCCGGCACCTGCGTCTCGATGTCATAGAGGGTGTGTATCTTGATGCCGCCCTTATGTTTGTGGAACTTGGCCCACCAAAACACGGACAGACACAGGTCGATGGTCGTGGAATCAAAAGCATATACGCTGCCACCGAGTTTGAAGATGTCCGTAATCCGTTTGCTTCTTGCTTCCGCCACAAGGAAGTATGCAAACTCCTCGAAGATGCGGCAGACGCGGTTCTGGTTGGCTTTCGCGAGATTGCTCTTGGTGATATGCTTGCCAAAGCCGAGATGGTAGCACTTGCTGCGATGAGCCTCGATAATGACAATCAAATCACGCAAACTCTCGCGATTGGTCAATTGTCCGAACATCATCACCAGCAACTGGTTCCAGCAGGTGAAATGTTTCACATAACGATCGCCGCTGTATTTCCTTACGAGGTAATTGAAATGGTTTCGATCCAGAAAAGTAACAAACTGAGCAAAAACGTATTTGTCTTGATTCATATGCAGGGGTATCTCCTGCAAAGATACAAATTCAAATCCGTTGACTCGAAAAATCTCTACAAATAATTAACTCACAATAATTTCAAAGAACTTTCACTGATTTTTAGTGGACAGCAATGTAAGAATTATGTTTTGCAAGCAAAATGCGAATTGAACGAATTTTTAGATTTGACCTATACTTCTATTTCATTAGTCGTTTTCTCGCCTCAGCATACAAGCAAGCTTGTCTGCATTCGGCTTAACGAAAACGTTCATTTTATTTGTTTCGTTTCACTACAATCGAAGCCTCTTTCTTTTGGGGCGAACAATAGGATGTGTACAAGTCCTCGTGCTCTTCCTTGAAGGCTTTGCTGTCGAACTGCATAACGGTTCTGGCTGGATAATAGCTGACGCTGTACCTCGCAGAATTCAGTTTTTCCATATCTCGTTGCTCCATTTCCTGTAGTATCTGCGAACGGATAGCGTCAATCTTTTCTTCTATTTCTGCCTTTTCGGTCTGAAGACGAAACAATTCCTGCTCATAATGTTCAAACCAATCATCCTGTGGCTCGTCCTCTTCTGTCGTAATCTCTAATTCTTTGATTCTAGATTTTATGGCTCCGTTATTCCGCTCCATCATTATAGCTATCTCTTCTGTAGAACGTCCTTCGTCGACATACTGCCTGAGTTGGTCGTCATCCTCTTCCGTCCAAGGGGCGTAGGCTTTGGCGTAAAGCATCTTCTGCTGTTCCATATAAGATAATGGTTTCTCTGTAGTTGCTGTTGCCGCATCGGGAAACGGGTGCTCATCCTGCTCAGTGGCATATTCCTTGATAACCTCGAGAAACTCAGTTCCAAAGTTGTCTCGTTTGTGTTCTCCGATGCCAAAGGTGTTTCCAAAAGCGGCGAGGGTGGTTGGTTTTTCTGTTGCCAGATGATGCAGCGAACGGTCGGACAGAACAATATAGGCGGGCCAATGATGTATGTCGGCAATACGTTTCCTGACCTCTTTCAACTTATTGAAGAGTTCTGTGTTTTCGCTTGCACCTGCATTCTCGATGCTTTTCAGGCTCTCTTCGCGTTGCCTCTGCCGTCGCGCCTTCACGCTAAAGTTCTCACGGCTGATTACGGCTAATTGAACTGCCCGTTTGCCATATAGCACTTCCTGTCCCAATTCGGTAATGTGAATATGCCGGTCGTCGTTGTAGGCAATCTCGATGAATCCCATCTGGAGCATCTGCAACAGGTAGTCGTGCCAGTCGCGAAATGAGATGTCGCGTCCGGCTGCAAAGGTTTTCAAAAGATTGTATTGGTGTGAGACTACATCGGGTGACATCGCGCCTTTCAGAATGTCGATTGTTGTGTTAAATCCAACGTTCTCGCTTGTTCGCATAATGACGGACAAGGCCTTTTGTACAATTATCGTGCCGTCGAACATTTGGGGAGGTGTATGACACACATCGCAGTTGCCACAGCCTTTGTCACTTGTCTCGCCAAAGTAATTCAGCAGGATGCGACGTCGACAAACCCGAGCCTCTGCATACTCCTGCATTCGGTTTAGTTTCTCCAGGTTTATCTCCTGCTGACCACTCTCGTCTGCAAACTTCCGAAGCGTGATGATATCCCCTAGGTTATAGTAAAGCACTGTTTCGCAAGGCAGACCATCACGGCCGCCGCGTCCAATCTCCTGATAGAAACTCTCGATGCTTTTTGGTAGGTTATAGTGCACCACAAAGCGCACATTGCTCTTGTCGATACCCATACCGAAAGCAATAGTGGCACAAATCACCTGAATGCGGTCTGCTACGAAATCATCCTGCACACGGTCTCGCTCCGAGTTCGGCAATCCGGCGTGATAGACACCAGCCGCAATGCCTTCCTGCTGCAACTTTTCCGTCAACTGTTCCGTTGTTTTGCGTGCCAGACAATAGATGATGCCGCTCTCGCCGGGATGTCTTCTTATTAGATCCACAATAGAACGCAGTTTCTCGCGAGCCGAGTAACCGCGCTTCACGTCGAGACTCAAATTCGGACGATTGAACGAACCGATAAACGTCCGGGCATCAGTGATGTTCAGCTGCTTCAAGATGTCCTGCTTGGTTATCTTGTCGGCTGTTGCCGTAAGTGCCATAATGGGCACACCCGGAAACAATTTGCGCAACTGGCCCAACTGCGCGTATTCTGGTCGGAAATCGTGTCCCCAACTAGAAATGCAATGTGCCTCATCTATGGCAATGAGCGATAAATGTGCCTGTTGTAGGATGTTCATCATACCGCCAACCAGTCGTTCGGGCGATATATAAAGCAGTTTTATCTTTCCTTCTAAACAGCGGTTGATGATGTCGCGATTCAGTTCCTCGTCGTTGCTACTGTTCAGCGCCTCTGCCGCAATGCCATTAGCCTGCAATGCCCCCACCTGGTCTTTCATCAGCGAGATGAGTGGTGACACCACTACAGCCAACCCTTCCATTGCCAGAGCAGAAATCTGGAAACAGAGCGATTTGCCGCCTCCAGTAGGCATTAGCACAAGCGAGTTGCCGCCACTGATTGTATGCTGGATAATCTCCTCCTGCATTGGCCGGAAATCATCATATCCGAAATAGGTTTTTAATAGCTTGTGCAAAATGTCGTTGGTCATACTGCTTTATTTAAAAACGTTTTTTTTGTCATTCTCGGCGTGGTCAAAGGAATATTGCAAAGCGTCTGAGGAACAATAGTGTCTGTTTCCGATATTGCCTACAGGTTCACCTTAAACTTATGCCGTCCGCTCCCCACGCTCTTAACGCCCGAAGGCAGGTGGACTTCGGCGGTGGTGTTGGGCGGGATGACGACGGTCCACTCGATGCCCTTGCCGGTACGGCGCCAATGGCTCTCGATGGTGCCGCTGACGGAGCGGTAGGTGCAGTCGACGCGGTTGAGACCTTCGACGAAGGTGGGGCGGAACTGTATCTTGCTGTAGCCGGGCTCGAGGGCGCGGATGCCGGCGAGGTATTCGTATTCCCAGATGAGCAGGTCGCCGAGCAGCATCACGTGGTTGGCGCTGTTCATCGAGGGGTCACCGGTGTCGCCGTTCCACAGCTCCCAGATGGTGGTGGCGCCGCGCCTGGCCATATATCCCCAGGAGGGGTAGGTGGTGTCGGTGGCCAGGTGGAGGGCCAGGTCGGAGCGGCCGTAATGGGTCAGGGTGCGCATAAGCTGCTGTATTCCGACAACGCCGGTGCTGACGTGGCCGCTGAAGTCATTCATCGTTTTGTTGATGATATTGGCAAATACCTTGTCCTCAAGTTCGCCAGGCACCATACCGAACCACAGTGGCAGGATGTTGGCGGTGACGGTCCCGTTGGCGTAGTTGCCCGTGAGGGTGTCGAGGTAACGACTGTTATATATGGCCGTTATGGTGTCAAATTCTTGCTGGAAGAAGTCGGCATCGTCGTCCTTGTCAAGCCGGATGGCGAAGCCTTTCATTATGTTGCAAAGGTAGCAGTAGAAGGGCGTCGAGATGACGGCGGCCTCGGTGATGCGGCTGGGGTCTTTGGAGTGTATCATCTCGGGGCTCTCGGGCGGCATACACCAGTCGCCGTAGCAGTCGCGCGTCATTATGCCTTCCTTGCAGTACCACAAGCGCATATGCAGCAGCCATTTGCGCATTGCGTCATAGTGGCGGCGCATCGGCTCGATGTCGCCGAAGCG
>JAFWYO010000143.1 GCA_017517715.1 Bacteroidales bacterium | reverse complement strand
GGCAGTTCGAAAGGGTGGTGCATTAAACTGTTTATCTTGGAATGTAGACACCACACAGTGGAACAGTATTATTACCAATGAAAACTATGGCGTTTAATGGCACCTTAAACAATCATTTTTGGTGAATGGTACAATCTTATTGTTCCAACACACCTTTCTCTTTAATATATCCAGTCAAATCTTCCATTAGGTAACGCGAACTGAACGTGTGCAGCACGTCATACGACGGAACGATGTAACCATACAAAATGCTAGATGCATTCAACCGCCTGTATATCTCCTACTGCGGAAGATGCAATACCGACGATAGTTTTGCTATGCAGTATGTTACAAACTCTAAAGTCTTTCCGTCTATATTTTTTTGTATTTCAGTTTGCAAAAATACGACTTTTATTTGGATTGGCGAAATTTATTTTCAAACGGCAGATGAATGGAAATGAAAAAAGTGAAAGAAATGCCGTTTTTTGTGCAAGTGCCATTTGGGGAATTGTTTGTAATTTTGCATTTTGGAAACGGATAATAACAATCTATACAACTCACTGAAACAAATGAAGATACTACTACTTAACGGCAGTCCCAACGCGAAGGGCTGCACCTACACCGCCCTCAGCGAGGTGGCCAAGACCATCAACGAAGGCGGCATCGAAACCGAGATTATCCACGTGGGCCACAAGGACATCCGCGGCTGCATCGCCTGCGGCAAATGCCAAGAGCTGGGCCATTGCGTGTTCGACGATTTGGTGAACGAGATTGCCCCAAAGCTGGAGGCTGCTGACGGCCTGGTGGTGGGCTCGCCGGTCTACTATGCCGGCCCCAACGGCACGCTGACCAACCTGCTGGACCGCCTCTTCTTCAGCGCCAGCTACCCCTTGCGTATGAAGGTCGGCGCAGCCGTCTGCTCGGCTCGTCGCGGCGGCACCACGGCGGCGCTCGACCGCCTGAACAAGTATTTCACCATAGCCGAAATGCCTATTGCCAGCAGCCGCTACTGGAATATGGTACACGGCAACACACCCGAACAAGTGATGCAAGATGAAGAAGGACTTCAGATTATGCGTGTGCTGGGCCGCAATATGGCTTTCCTTGTCCGCGCCATTGCCGCCGAGCGCGACGCTGGTGGCCTGCCCGCCGAGGAGCCTGTGCGCACCTACACCAACTTTATTCGCTGACACGATGGACAGCAAGGCTCAGATAGCAGCACTCTACGAGCGTATGTGCCATATTGTGCGGATTTTTGATTTCCGACGGCGAAGCGCAGGGTGACTTTTTCCTGTGAATGCTTTCCGGAAAAATGTGTCACAATTGCCGACATTTGTGCAAAGGCGGTTTGGGGTTTTGTTCGTAATTTTGCAGCCAGTACCCGGCGAAGACCTGGTACAGTTTAATTGTTGAAAATTAAAATTTTAATACAATATGAAACAAATCTTTTTGACTGCAATTGTCGTGCTGGCAACCGTAATTTTGGCGGCGTGCAGCGGAAAAACTAATCAAACTGACAAGGATATGACTAAATTGACTTTCAACGAACGGCAGGCGGCGGCGATGGCCGTCATCGCCTGCAACGAGGCGCGTGGCGACCAGTCGTCGCTCGCTGGCGCCATCCACGAGGGCTTCGAGGCGGGTCTCACCGCCAACCAGATGAAGGAGGCCCTCTCGCAACTTTATGCCTATACCGGCTTCCCCCGTTCGCTCAACGCGCTGGGCACCCTGCAAAAGGTTATGGAACAGCGCGGCGACGTGGAAATAGGCCCCGAATCGGCGCCGATGCCTGCTGGCTACGATGCCCTGAAGCAGGGCACCGAGGTGCAGACCAAGCTCAGCGGCCAGCCTTTCAACTATGACTTCTGCCCAGCCGAGGACTACTACCTCAAGGCGCACCTCTTCGGCGACATTTTCGCTCGCGACCTGCTGACCTATGCTGACCGCGAGCTGGTGACTGTCAGCGCATTGAGTGGCCTTGAAGGCGTGATGTCCCAGCTGCGGGCCCACGTGCGCGGAGCCCTGAATATGGGCGTCAGCGAGGAGCAACTGACCGCCATCCCTGAGGCGCTGAAAGCCGCTGGTCTCGAAGTCGCAGCGCTGCGGTGCCAGGCAGCCATCGCCGCCGTCAATGGACAGCAGCCGGTGGTGTCGCCCTCGTCGTTCCCCTTGGGCGAGCCCAACGACGCCTACGCCCAGTATTTCATCGGACAGAGCTACCTCGCGGTGCTCGACTCGGTGAGCGGCCTCAGCAATGTAACCTTCGAGCCCTGCTGCCGCAACAACTGGCACATCCACCACAAAGCCGTCCAGGTGCTCACCTGCGTCAGCGGCCGCGGATGGTACCAGGAGTGGGGCAAAGAGCCTGTCGAGCTGAAGCCCGGCACCGTGGTCACCGTCCCCGCCGGCACCAAGCACTGGCACGGTGCCGCCAGCGACAGCTGGATGCAGCATTTGGCCTACTTCACCGCCCAGCAACCCGGCTTCCGCAACGAGTGGCTCGAACCCGTCGACGACGAACAGTACAATGCGTTATCGCGTTAATATCACAGCCACGCCGTCACCGAGGGCTACCTGAAATTTATAAAACAGCACCACGCCGAGATGGACGAGGGGTTCCCCATCCCCGGCTGGGACGTGGAGAAGCACCTGGCCTTTATGGACCGCGCCGGCATCGAGACCTCGGTGCTGACGATGCCGGCTCCGCTGCCTATCAAAGCCACATCCAAACGCCACACTTCAAAAAATACAAAGAAGGCACCGCCGCGATGGTGCGCAGCCTGAAACTCATAGACGTTAATCCGCTGGTGGTTCCGCGAGGACTCGTCAAGCCATAATTTCTTACCCCTTCGGCACAATAAAAACGCTTTTCTTTCGTAACATCATTAGGCAGCCACCGACAGTGGCGCCGACGTATAACTGAAAAAAACAAATAACTGCAATGAAACAACCAATCAAGACTACCGAGGCCATCTTTCCGATGCCCGTACTGCTGGTGGCCACCTACAACGAGGATGGCACCGTCGATGTTATGAATGCCGCTTGGGGGACGATGCTCGACCGCGAGCGCGTGGCCCTCAACCTCACCGAGACCCATAAGACCGTAGAGAACATCAAGCGCCGCAAGGCTTTTGTGGTGCATATCGCCGATGCCGCCCACGTGGTGGAGGCCGACTGGTTTGGCGTGGTGTCGGGCCACAAGGTGGCCGACAAGTTCGCCAAGTCGGGCCTCACGGCCGAACACTCCGCGACGGTCGACGCTCCCGTCATCAACGAATTGCCCATCGCCATCGAATGCGAATTTATTGAATACCAGAGCGGCGACACCGGAATGGGCGTTATCGGACGCGTGGTGAACGTGCTGGCCGAGAGCGACAAGCTGACGGCCGATGGCAAACTGGACATCGAGGCCCTCCGCGCCATTGCCTTCGATCCTTACACTCACGGCTACTACCTTGTTGGCCAGCGTGTTGGCGAGGCTTTTAAGGACGGAATGAAGCTCAACGCATAGTTCCGTCCCGACGTAAAGGGAATAGAATAGGGCAAGGATTTTGCCGGCAAAGGCAGCCACCCGCTCCGCCCGTTCCTATATCGATCCTATATCGTTCTTATATCGTTCCTATATAAAAATATAAGAACGATATAAGATCGATATAGGAACGATATAGGAACGGGCGGAGCGGG
>JAFWYO010000142.1 GCA_017517715.1 Bacteroidales bacterium | reverse complement strand
CTGGGCTCGGTGTCCACCGACAGTCAGGGCCGTTTCGGGTTTGCATACAATATTGGTGTTGGCAATTTGGTCGACAACAGCAAGTTCCAGTTCGAATACAACTGGCTTTACATATTGTACAAAGGCGACACTCTTTATGGTGGTGAATACCCTTGTATTCGCGACACTCTGAATCTGTATCCCGGTAGCTGGAAAGGATGGTGGCATTATGGTATGTAAGTCAAGAATCGTGTTGCTGCTGTCCTTGTTGGTTTTGATGATGGCGGCATTGGGAGGCTCCGCAAAAGCGCAAGAGGTGGAAGCCGTTGTGCCAAAACCTGTTACGGTTTGGGATACGCTCTACAAGCATACCGTCAAAATCAACCCTTTTGCCTGGTTTCATCCGACAGTGTTCTATGAATACAACATCCACCGTCGCCATTCTGTCGAAGTCTCGCTTGGCGGTGCGCCGCAGATGGATTTGATGGCCGGTGTGCATCACGTGGGGGTGGCTATGGGGGCTGTAAACTATCGTTTCTATTTTGCAAAGCTTTCAAAAATGTTGTTCTTCCTTCAGGCTGGAGGCAATTTGCTTTATGCATCAGGCAAATATGACGTTTTTGATGGCAGCGACGGCTGGGACATCCGCACACGCCAGTTTCACTACCGCCGATTGCTGGCATCACCTGATTTTGGATTTGGAATCAGGTTCCTATCAAAAAAACACTTTACAGCCGAATTTGTTGAATATACCCCTCTTAGCAGAAAATGGCATCAGGACGATGGCGACAAACTGATGGACGATGCTCAGCTTATATTTGGACTAACCCAAATGATAAGCTTTAAAATTGGATGGTCGTTCTGAGAATGAGAAATAAATAATCTATCGTATCTGGTGATAAATAGTGCGTTAATCAAACAGCTGGCTGCCGCTGAGGGTTTTTCGGACTGCGGCATAGCGCGTGCCGAGCGGCTCGGCGAAGAGGAATACCCTCTCGATGAATGGCTCGGTGCTGGCTGTCAGGCCGATATGCACTATATGGAACGCAACGCTGAAATGCGTCGCGACCCGCGGCTGCTTGTTGACGGGGCGCAGACGGTAATATCGCTCGTTTTGGCCTATAAGCCCGACAGTCAAATGGATGGCAGTTGCAGGATATCACAATACGCCTACGGCGAAGATTACCATACGCGCCTCAAACGGATGATGTTCAGCCTTATGGCGGCCATCAAGGAACGTTGTCCTGACTTCGACGGCCGTCCTTTCGTCGACACTGCTCCCATCAGCGACCGCCACTGGGCCGTCCGTGCCGGCCTGGGCTGGATAGGACGCAACACGCTTTTTGTCCATCCTCGCTATGGTTCCTATTGTTTTCTGGGCGAGATAGTCACCAGTGCCGTTGCAGACAATTACGATAAAATGTATTCTATTAATCAATGCGGTGAATGCAATCGCTGTGTCCAGGCCTGCCCGAATAATGCTATAGTTACCTCGAGGTTCGGAGCCGCAATGGTTGATGCGCGACGCTGCACATCCTACAATACCATTGAAAACCGCGCCGAAACCTTGCCCGACGAGCTCGACACACGCGGCTATGCTTTTGGTTGCGATATCTGCCAAAGTGTCTGCCCGTTCAATATTCAGGCACCGGCTTCGTTCCATCTTGACAATGAGCGCCAACGTCAGCTCGAAGACCTTGTCGATGCTGGCGAAGAGAAGTTCCGCACATTCTCGAAACACAGTGCTCTGTCTCGCATCAAATACACGCAATGGCAACGGAACATCGATAAGGCAAAGACAAAAAAAACGGGAATCGATTGATTCCCGTTACTTTTTTTATGTCGACTCTGCTATTTTAGAGCGCCAAGCAGTTGCAAAATGGTGCCAACGGTCTGTGCTTTCTGAGCAATGTTGTTGGTGTTCACACCGTCGAGGCCGGTAGCGTTCAGCAGGCTGTTGGTGATAGTGGTGGCCGTGGCCTGGTTGATGAGGTTGTTGCCTCCAGTGACCATACCCGTGGTGAATGATTTCTTGTAGTTGGCGTTCTCTTTGTTGGTCTTCAAACCGTTATAGGCGTTGATGACGATGAGCATATTGCTGAGGTCGGTAGGGTTGGTGATGGCCAGAGTGCCAGCCTTCTTGCTGTTGTTGAGGGCGATGAGAGCGCGTCCACAGGCTGCACCCGAGGTGGCGGCAGCGGTATCGGTTGCTGCGCCCAAGGTTCCGCAGGCGGTGACGCCGAGCAGGGCGGCAAACATCATAATGATTCCAAATTTTTTCATTTTTTGATTATTTTTTTATGTTTTTTATTGTTGATATTCAAAGATATGGGCGTTGAATGTTAATTTCTTGACGCTGCGCAAAGTTACATTTTTTTTTGAATTTGAGAAAATAAATGTATTTTTGCATCTGTTTTTGTGGACAACAAAACGATTAATTATTGGCAATAGACTATAAAACAATCAAATAATAAAATTCAAATCAAATGAACAACACACTTTTTTCTTTCCCCAAGCCTGAGAATGAACCTGTACTTGGCTATGCTCCAGGCAGCCCCGAACGCAAAAAAATCCGCGAAGCTCTTAACGAGCTTTACAAGAAAGAGTACGAGATTTGTCCTGTCATCGGCGGCAAAAAGATCAAAACCAAGGAGACAGGCACCATTGTGATGCCCACCGAGAACAAGCACGTCCTGGCCAAATACTACAAGGTCACCGAAAAGGAGGTCAAGATGGCCATCGACGCAGCAATGAAAGCCCACGAGGAATGGGCCAACACCCCCTGGATTGAGCGTGCCAGCGTGATGCTGAAAATTGCCACCCTCATCAGCGGCAAATACCGTTGGCTTATCAACGCCGCCACTATGCTGGGTCAGGGCAAGACCACGATGCAGGCCGAAATCGACTCGGCTTGCGAATTGGTCGATTTCCTGCGCTACAATGCCTACTATGCTAGCCAGATTTACAGCGACCAGCCCTGCAGCGACAAGGGCACGCTGAACTATATGACCTACCGTCCGCTGGAAGGTTTCGTCTTTGCAATTACTCCGTTCAATTTCACTTCGATCGCCAGCAACCTGTGCCTCAGCCCTGTGCTGATGGGCAACACCTGCATCTGGAAACCCTCGACGACGGCTATGCTCTCCAACTATATCCTTATGGACATCTATAAGGAAGCCGGTCTGCCCGACGGCGTTGTCAACTTCCTGCCCGGCAGCGGCTCGCTCATCGGCAAGGTGGCCTTCGCCAACGAGAACCTGGCTGGTGTCCATTTCACTGGCGGTACCAAGACCTTCAACGGCTTCTGGAAGAGCATCGGCGACAACATTGCCAACTATCGCACCTATCCCAAGATTGTCGGCGAGACCGGCGGCAAGGACTTCATCTTCGCCCACAGCAGTGCCAACGCAGCACAGGTGGCTACGGCCATCGTCCGCGGTGCCTTCGAGTTCCAGGGCCAGAAGTGCTCGGCAGCCAGCCGCGCCTACGTTCCCAAGTCGATGTGGCCTGAGGTCAAGGAGATTGTCGGCAAGATGCTGAAAGAAATCAAGGTCGGCGATGTGCGCGACTTCAGCGCATTCGTCAATGCCGTCATCGACGAGGCTTCGTTCGACAACTGTATGAACTACATCAACCACGCCAAGAAGAGCAAAGATGCCGAGATCGTTTTCGGTGGCGAAGGCGACAAGAGCGTCGGTTGGTTCATCCAGCCCACCGTTATTCTGGCCAAGAAACCCGATTACAAGTCGATGTGCGAGGAAATCTTCGGACCTATCATCACCATCTATGTCTATGACGACAAGGACTATGAGAAGACGCTGCACCTCTGCGACGAGACTTCGCCCTACGCTCTGACGGGTGCCATCTTCGCTACCGACCGCAAGGCCCTGCGCACAGGTGCCGAAATCCTCAAATATGCTGCCGGCAACATCTACTACAACGACAAGCCCACAGGAGCCGTCGTCGGTCAGCAGCCCTTCGGCGGTGCCCGCGCCAGCGGCACCAACGACAAGGCCGGCTCGTACCTCAACCTCATCCGCTGGACTTCGCCGCAGGCCATCAAGGAAACTTTCGACCCCGCCAGCAACTACAGCTATCCTTTTGTCAGCAACGAGGACAACCCCTATGTTGTTGAGAAGGCCGTGAAGAATGTGGCAAAGGCTGCCGACAAGGCTGTCGCAAAAGCTAAAGCAACCGTCAAGGCTGCTGCCAAGACGGTGAAAACTGCTGCCAAGAAGCCTGTCGCAAAAAAGAAATAACTGATTTATAGTGATTCGGGGGACGCCCACAACAAGACGTCCCCCTTATTTTGTTTTAGGATGAATAAACGTTTTTGGCTTTTGTTTTTTCTGTTTGCAACTTTGGCCGGAGTGGCAAAATCCCAAACTAGCGATGGCACTTTCCGCGGCTCGCTGCTGCCCGATTCGGCTGCATCGCGCTGGTCGGTGGGCCTGTTTGGCGGCACAACAAAAAACCATCATATCATCAATACGCTCTATGCCACGGATATGAAGTATACCGACCTGGGCGGTTTCACGGCAGGGGCCACGGCCTCGTGGCACCTGAAAGGGTGGTTTTCGCTGAGGGCCGACGTCTCGATGGTGCAGAAAAACTATCGTTTGGACCGCGACAACAGGCATCTGCCGTTTGCCTATACCGAGTCGACCAACAATTACTTGTCGGTGCCGTTGACTGCTGTTTTCTCGCTGGGACGCACGTTCCGCGTGTGCGGCATCGTTGGCGCCTATGCCGACTATTGGCTGTCGGGCCACCGCGAGGGGCAGAGTCTGTCGGTCACCTACCTCGTGACCAACAATCAGGAATATACTCACTTCGATGAAGATTACACCTTCAACAGCGTCCGTGACAACCGCTTTGATGCCGGGCTTGTGTTTGGCGGTGCCTTGCGTTGCACATTGTTCAAAAAGCTGGATATTAGCGCCGAATTGCGTTGGTACTACGGCTTGACAGATGTGCAGAAACAGTATATGACCAACCTGAATCCGCGCTACAACACAACGCGTTCGCTGCAGTTTGGCCTTTCATATTGGTTGTAATGAATAATAAGTTGAAAACAAAGATGAAAACAATGACGAAAACGAAAACGTTCTTTATAGCTGCCGCTCTTATTCTGGTTTCCTGCCGCAAAGAGGCTGTTGAGGTGGTCAACCCAGACCGCCACTACTGCTATACTTATACCGACCAGTTCGAAACCATTTGGACGGGTATCGACCAAGGATATCTGTTTTGGGAACGCGATACGGTCGACTGGGATGCCGTCCACGAGCGTATGCTGCCTGTGTTTCAAGGATTTGATGCTCACGGTGGCGCATCCGATGCCGAGCTGACCGATGCCTACCAGTCGATGGTGCGCGGCCTTTTGGATCATCATATGTACGTGCAGGTCAAAAACCTTAAGACCGGTAACGCCGTATATGCCGACCCCGCCTGGGACGAGGTGCCCAACCGCGACTATTACCACTACACCTTCACCAGCCAGCAGACGGCCCTGCTCAGCACGATGGAGGGCGTGAGCAACTATAAGGAGGGAAGTAACTCTTTCCCCTGTTATTTCGCGGTTTTCCCGGGATCGAACGGCAAAAAGATTGCCTATCTGCGTTTCCTGTCGTTTCAGGTAACGTCGGTGGTCAACTATCTGTCATCGACCGACTTGGCGCCTCTTCGTGCCTTTTATGGCAACGGAATCGTTGACGGCATCACCAATGGGTGGGCCGGTCGTGACGATGTCGAGGCTGTAATTATCGACGTTCGCGGCAATGGCGGCGGAATGCTCAACGACCTCAAACCCGTGGTGGGTAGCCTGTCGACAACCGATGTCGACTTGGGCTATTCGCGCACCAAGGAGGGCTTGGGCCGCCTCGACTACAGCTCGTGGACGCCTTTTATTATCAAACGCCCCGACAACTACTTGCGTTGGGACCGCAAGGTGGTGGCTTTGGTCGATGTCAATTCTGTAAGTTGTTCAGAGATAACCGCTTTGATGATTCAGTCGATGCCCAACGGCACCGTCATCGGCGAACGCACCTATGGCGCAACCTGCCCGCTTATCAACGGAGGCCACGATATGCTCTATAGCGGCGTTTTCGGCGACTATGGCAAGTATGGTTACTACGTGTATACCAGCAATTTCGATGTTGTCGACAAGGGCTACAAGTCGCTCGAAGGGGAGGGAGTGACCCCCGATATCGAATGCCTGTTCGACTACAACGCCCTTCAGAACGGCCACGACAACCAACTGGAACGCGCATTGCAGTTCATCCGCACAGGCAAATGATGCTTGTCGCTGCTTAGCGATTGGCAAATCTGTTCTTTAGCCTCTTCAGCACCTCGATATTGCGCGGCACCTGCAGGTCAAGGATGCCATCTTCCAGCGCAATGAGGTGTCCCTTTTTGACGGCTGTCAGTTGGCTGTAAGGCGCTGTCTGGCAGAAGCGTGCGCTGTCTTCGGCACGAATCAGGACAAAGTCGGGGTCGGCATCCATCAGAGCCTCAATGCTGAAAGTCCATCCCTCGCTGTCGGCGGCAATGTTGCGGCCACCGGCCATCTGGATGATTTCGTTGATGAAAGTGTTGCCGCCGGCTGTGAAGTTGCCACCGCTGCCGAAGCCCACCACATAATAGCACGACGGCCTGTCGATGTCGGCATCAACAGCAACGGGTTGTGCTTCTGCCAGTTGTATTACCAGCTTCTTGTTCAGGCTGTCGGCCTGCGACCTGTACCCTGCAAGGTGCCCGATTTTGCTTATGTTTTCGAAAAGGCCGGCGAACTTCTGTTTCTCGATGACGCACACCAGCGGCACATTCATCTTATTGAATTGTTCCACAACCTTCTGTGGCACCATCGAGCCGCTGATAATCAGGTCTGGTTTGCACGAAAGCACCTTCTCGATGTTCAGGTTGCTGATGCCGCCGATGTTCTCTATTTTCGCAGCTTCGGGCGGATAGGCACAAAATTCGGTGCGGCCCACCAGCAGGCTGTCAGCTCCGATGGCAAACATAATCTCCGTCACCGCAGGCGAAAGGCTGACAATGCGTTCGGGATGCGCCGGTACCATAACCGTGGTGCCGTAATCGTCTGTATATTCGTATGTTTGGTTTTCGTTTGCAGTTGTGGCGTGACGACAGGATGATGCAAAGAATCCAATAAAGAATATTGCGAGTATTAGATATTTTGTTTTCATATCACATATAAATAAGACGACCTCTATAATTCGTGAAATTCGTGTTTTGCTTGCAAAACAAACTTGTTGGGTTGTAGAAATAAATTCGTTTTATTCGTGAAATTCGTGTTCAAAAAAGCCAAAAGAAGAGGATGCCGTAATGGCATCCTCTATATGTAATGATTCTGTTACAATCGATTAGAGCAGCTTGGCCAGCTTGGCGGCGAGGTCGCCAACGCGGGTGCTGTAGCCCTTCTCGTTGTCGTACCAGCTGACGATCTTCACGAAGTTGCCGTCCATAACCTGGGTCAGCAGGCTGTCGAAAATCGAGCTGTGGGTGTTGTCGATGATGTCGATGCTGACGATGGGCTCGTCGCAGTATTGCAGAACGCCCTTCATCGAACCTTCGGCGGCTTCCTTGACGGCAGCGTTGATTTCTTCCTTGGTCACGTTGCGGTTCAGCTCGGCGGTCAGGTCAACAACAGAACCGTCGGGAGTGGGGACGCGCATAGCGAAACCATCCAGTTTGCCCATCAGTTCGGGGATAACCAGACCCACAGCCTTGGCGGCACCCGACGAAGTGGGGATGATGCTGACGGCAGCAGCGCGGGCACGGCGCAGGTCGCTGTGCGGCTGGTCGAGGATCTTCTGGTCGTTGGTGTAGCTGTGGACGGTGTTCATCAAACCGCGCTTGATACCGAATTTGTCGTTCAGCACCTTAGCCACGGGAGCCAAGCAGTTGGTGGTGCAGCTGGCGTTGCTGACGAGCTGCATCTCCTTGGTCAGAACGTTGTCGTTCACGCCCATAACAACGGTAGCGTCGACGTCGTCGGCCTTGCCGGCGGGGACGGTGAGGATAACCTTCTTGGCACCAGCGTTGATGTGCTTCATCATCTGGTCGCGTTTCTTGAAGAGACCGGTGCTCTCGACAACGATGTCGACACCCAGTTCGCCCCAAGGCAGGTTCTGCGGGTCGCGCTCAGCATAGATGCGGACCTTCTTGCCGTTGACAACGAGGTATTCGCCTTCAGCGTGAACTTCGCCGTCAAAGTTGTCGTGCACGGAGTCATATTTGAACAGATAGGCCAGCGTGTCGGCGCTGGTCAGGTCGTTGATAGCCACTATTTCGAGCTCGGGATGAGCCAACATTGCGCGGAAAGACATTCTTCCGATTCGGCCGAAGCCATTGATTGCTACTTTTGCCATAATTTATTGTTGTTTAATTGTTTATAGTATATTCTTTTGCTAATTTGCGTTTACAAATATACAAACATTTTCCGACCCAACAAAATAATCTTAAAAAAATAAAAAATAAATAAAGCGAGAATGCGTTAATGTGTTAGTGAAATGAACATCGTACAGTCCATAACCGATCCCGAATGGCGGCGTGCGCTCCGGTCGCTGCAGACTTGGCTGAAACTGGAAAAACAGTTGTCGGACAATTCGATAGAGGCCTATCTGCGCGACGTGTCGCACCTGGCACAATTTGCCGTCGGGCAGGGCAAAGGCCCCACGCAGATCACCCTCGACGACCTGCGTCAGCTGGTGGCGCAACTCAACGACCTCGGCGTCGCGCTGACCACCCAGAGCCGCATCGTCAGCGGACTGCGCACCTTCTACCGGATGATGGTCATCGAAGACGCTGTCAGCGACAACCCCGCCACACTGCTCGAAATGCCGCGCACCGCACGCCATCTGCCCGACGTGCTTTCGAACGAGGAAATCGATGCCATCATCTCCACCTTCGACCTCTCGATGCCCGACCAGGCCCGCAACCGCGTCATCGTCGAAGTGCTCTACGGCTGCGGGCTGCGCGTCAGCGAACTTGTCAACCTGCACCTCTCGAATATCTATGCCGACGAAGAGTTCCTCCTCGTCATCGGCAAGGGCGACAAGCAGCGCTGGGTGCCCATCAACCACACCGCCCTCCACCTGATGCTACAGTACATCGAAACCATACGCTGCCACCAGCGGATACGGCCGGGCGAAGAGAACTATGTCTTTATCAATCGGTTGGGGACGCATTTGTCGCGCAACTACGTCTTTATGTTCCTCAAAGACGCCGTCGAGAAGGCCGGCATCAACAAGACCATCTCGCCACACAGCCTGCGCCACAGTTTCGCCACCGAGCTGGTCACCAACGGCGCCGACCTGCGCGCCGTCCAGGAAATGCTCGGCCACGAGAAAATCAACACCACCGAAATCTACACCCACCTCTCGCACCAATACCTCCGCGACACCATCAGCCACTACCATCCGCACTACTTGAAAAGTTGAAGGTTGAGAGTTAAAGGGTAGTCACAGGTCGCAATTCAACAATTCACTATTCACTATTCACAAAAATATTCGTAAATTTGCAAACGCTTAAAGCATACTCAAAACACGATGGAAACTAACGAAAAAGATATAATTCAAGAAGTTACAAACAAGGAGTACGAGTTTGGCTTCACCACTGATATTGCCACCGAGACCATCCGCAAGGGTCTGGACGAGGAGGTTGTGCGCCTGATTTCAAAGAAAAAAAACGAACCCGAATGGTTGCTCGATTTCCGCCTCAAGGCGTTCCGCAAATGGCAGACTATGAAGGAGCCCGACTGGGCCCATCTCGAATACGAGACCCCCAACTATTAGGATATCATCTATTTCGCGGCTCCCAAGCAGGAAAAGAAGAAGTCGATGGACGAAGTGGACCCCGAACTGCTGGCCACATTCGACAAGCTGGGCATCCCGCTGCGCGAACGCGAGGCGCTGGCCGGCGTCGAATCGTCGGTGGGCGTGGCCTACGACGCCATTATGGACTCGGTCAGCGTCAAGACCACCAGCCAGAAAGCCCTGGAAGAGAAGGGGATAATCTTTATGCCTATCAGCGAGGCGGTGCAGAAACACCCCGACCTGGTCAAGCAATACCTCGGCAGCGTCGTGCCTAGCAGCGACAATTTCTTCGCCGCCCTCAACAGCGCCGTCTTCAGCGACGGCTCGTTCTGCTACATCCCAAAGGGCGTCCGTTGCCCTATGGAGCTGAGCTCCTATTTCCGCATCAACGCCAAAGGCACGGGCCAGTTCGAACGCACGCTCATCATCGCCGACGAAGGCGCCTATGTCTCCTATATGGAAGGCTGCACGGCACCCCAGCGCGACGAGAACCAGCTGCACGCCGCTATCGTCGAAATCGTGGCCCTCAAGGACGCCGAAGTCAAATACAGCACCGTCCAGAACTGGTATCCCGGCGACAAGAACGGCAAGGGCGGCATCTACAACTTTGTCACCAAGCGCGGCATCTGCAAGGGTAGCCGCTCCAAAATCAGCTGGACCCAGGTCGAAACGGGCAGCGCCGTCACCTGGAAGTACCCCAGCTGCATCCTGCAGGGCGACGACTCGACCGCCGAATTCTATAGCGTCGCCGTCACCAACAACTACCAGCAGGCCGACACCGGCACCAAGATGATCCACGTGGGCAAGAACACCCACAGCACCATAATGAGCAAGGGCATCAGCGCTGGCCGCAGCCACAACAGCTATCGCGGCCTGGTGCAGATAGGCAAGGGCGCCGACGGGGCGCGCAACTTCTCGCAGTGCGACAGCCTGCTGCTCGGCGACCAGTGCGGCGCACACACCTGGCCCTACATCAAGGCCGACAACCACACCGCCATCCTCGAACACGAGGCGACGACGAGCAAGATCAGCGAAGACCAGCTCTTCTACTGCCAGCAGCGCGGCATCAGCCCCGAAAGCGCCGTGGGCCTTATCGTCAACGGCTATGCCAAAGATGTGCTCAAGAAACTGCCTATGGAGTTTGCCGTCGAAGCCCAGAAGCTGCTCAGCGTATGCCTCGAAGGCAGCGTGGGATAATCGGACTCCGACAGCGATTTTATCCTCCCAAACGGTTGGTTGACTGTAAAGCACTGTACGCCAGTTGTTAGCGCGTTGCGTTGCGCTAGGCACTCTTGTACCCACGACACATTGTCTTGAACGGAAATAACTTGACACTTTTTTGCTCAAAAAAAGCAAAAAAATGGAAAAAAAAGAGACAAAAAGAAGGACACGCAGGACATTCACACCCGAATTCAAGATGGAAGTCCTGAG
>JAFWYO010000141.1 GCA_017517715.1 Bacteroidales bacterium | reverse complement strand
TTTTTTTTCGATTTCCGCTTGAAGGGCATTTGATATCGCCTTCGGCGAGAAATTATGCAAATTGAATATAAATTTTACATAATTTGTTTATAATTTGTTTAATTTCTGCTCGAAGAGCATTTTTTTCTTTTAACAGGAATTACCAGAAATTGACCAGGAATTATCCAGAAATTATTTTTTAAACGTGAATGCCCGTAAATGCCCGTGAATTGCCATAAATGTCAAATAGATTTTATAATTCGCATAATTCGTGGTCAAAAAATAGTTTGTGGTCAAAAAAATAATTCGTGGTCAAAAAAAATAGTTCGCCGTTAGATATCCTTCGATGAGGCCTGTTGATGAAAAGACATATAATCGTTTCTACAGTTTGTGGCGCCGCTACCAACGTATGATTTGGCTGTTGTGCATCAGCTATGCGCGTGGCGATGAGGCGGTGGGCTATGACTATTCGCAGGAGTGCGCCCTAGCGCTGTTGTCTTTTGTCGACGACCTCAAGGCTGATGAAGGCTCCTTTGCCGAGTTCAAGTGGGTTCTGCGCCTCGTGCATTCCACCTTGCGGCGATGCAAGCGGTCGCAATTTATTGTCACCCAACCTATTGATAATGAAGCCGAGTTCAGCGTCAGTACGGAGGGCAGCAAAGCCCGCGAAACCCTCGAAGCACTGATGTCGCACCTCGACGACGGCGATCGCGCATTCTTCGCCCTGCTTGTCGAAGGCTACAAACTCAAGGAGCTAGCCTTGTTTTACAACATAGGCGAAAGCGCTGCCAGGATGCGCTATATGAGTATTAAAAAGAAATTACATATAATCAATAAAAAATATCACTACTATGATCCCTGACAACATAGATTGGTTTCTTTGCAGCTCCGCTGCCGACGCCTCGCGCCTCGACGTCGCCAGGCATTGCAACACAGGCTTCCTTCGCTGGACCCGCAGGCTGCGCCATCTCCTTTTGGTGTTGATGCCTCTGGCACTGATAATTGTCGTTGCGGTCACCTACAATGTGTTGCCCGACAGTCGCGACAAGGGCCACCTCGCCAACTGGCGGGCCTCCTATTCCGAGTTGAGTGGCAATATTGACCATATATTCGTACAGATATGAAACGCTGGGGACTAAAATTTTTGCTTCTGGCCATTGCCAGCATCCTTGTCGTCGTTGCCGTCAAGTACTGGCCGCGTGTCCTTACGCCCGACCAGTGCAGCGAGGTCTACCGCCGCTACAAGGACCGCGACGACCTCAGCGTGGCCTTCGTCAAGGACTACCGCATCGGCGACAGCATCACCGTCGACGTCACCACCATCACCGCCAAGGACTCGGCAAAATGGGAAATGCTGCTAAGAGAAATAAAAATGGATGAGTCTTATATAGATGATATGTGGGAAGATATGAGAAACGGGAATTATGTCGTCGGGTCGTATTACTGCAAAAAAGGACATCCCGAAATACAGACAAGCCTGAATATACCAGACTGTGAACTGGTTATTGTGTCGCCTGGTGATTATCAATTATTTGTCTTTAGTATTACATCCAAACAACAAGCTCGTGCAATAGCAAATAGCAAACGTAAAGAAATTTTACACCCATATAAAAAACAACAATAATGAAGAAACTACTCAAACCCGTCGCACTCCTTGCAGTGCTCAGCCTCGCAGCCGCCGGCTGCCAGAAAGAAAACATTGTCGAACCAAGCACACAAATCCAGCAAAATGTGTCGGTACGCAATATTACGTATAACATAGATGGCATTTCGTATCACTGCACAATAAAAAGTGATAAGAATTGGAATGTATTTATCGATTGGATGATTTCCCTTGCAAAAGAAGGGCATACCGTTTCATTCCATAATGACGACACGCATATTGCATCAGGTTTCACCAAAGATGTTGTCACATATGTTACAACAGACGAAAAACAAGCCAACGAATGGAGTAATAGAATGACTGAAAATGGTTACAATGTAACAATCACGTACAACCCCAAAACAGGCGAATACACGTGTGTTGCAAGAAATTGATTGCAAGGATAATTCATTATAAAACACCACAATGAATACCATAATCAGGGAGGTCTGCTCTCCCTCGTCAATAACCGTCCCCAACTGCAGGCTGCGGGGACACAGAAAAGAAAGGATGCAAGATATATGACCTAACTTGAGTCCCGCCGCAGGGATGTGCGCCGCTGCGGAAGGGAAAAGAAAAAAGTGCACGGAATATAGCAACGATTCAGAAAACAACTCGGAAGAGTTATCGACATTGCTAAATGACTTATTAAATGATAAACAACAAAACAAATAAAAAAATGATTATCCGCATTGTTCCGAAGAAGCCTCGAAGAGGCTTAATCTCAATAACCCCATACAAGAAAATCTCTGATTTTCGCAGTGTGGGGCTTGGAAACAAACCCTTAGGTGCGTCTCGAAGAGACGCGATTTAGTTCTCTCGGATAGTTGCGGATAATCATATTATTTTTTAAAACCGCACATATTATTCACTCAGGTGAGCTTTACACCTCAAAACACCTCAGAATCGAATATTTGTAACAACTAAAAAAAGACAGATATGAAAAAATCTTTTTTAATCGCACTGTTATTCGTTATTGCAGGACAAACGGCCATTAACGCCCAGCACTATGGGCCGCTCGACACAATCCCGCACCGCTACAAGGACTACTACTATCCCGAATGGTACGACGAATGCCCTTTTTTTTGCGAACCGGGAGGCCGTTTCCATCCGTCTTATATGTCGGTTGGCTACGGAACCTTTTTGCGGCAAAACTATACGTCACGACCAATGGCGGTGAAGGGAATTGCGGTAATGACCGTGCCGGAAAACTGGGATACGTCGATAGCTTTGCGTCCGATAGACACCGTAAGAAAGCCGCAATATGTGTTTGTATACCAATGGGATCCGTCACAGCCCGACAGCCTGCTGCTATTGGATTCGGCCCGCTGGGACACAATCACACCCAGAGTGATGCGCTTTCCTGCGGTATGCGAATCGGTCGCAATGTCAGAAAACCCCGACTCAATTAAGTATTATTACTGTTATGTATATGACTGCCGATTCGGTCAACCTTTGACTGTCGACTCTTTCTTTTATATTGGTGGAACTAATAACGGATGTAATGATGTGGCAAGTGTTGATGATGATCATTTGCCTGTTCCTACCAATCTCAGAATCACATATTTTTCTATGCGTAGCGACACGCCCAACACGCCCAAGCGATGCCCTATGAAATACAGAATAAACTATTGGCGTGCTCACAGCAATATGGCTTGGCATTATGAGCCATACGAAATTCTAGATGAGTTCTATGGCCAGTTCCTGGCCATAGTCGACAACCGCTATTTGAATGTATACTCTGCCGACAGCACGATGGGCACCGTTACCGGTTCCGGCCTGTTCCCCGACCTGTCGTTCGACACCATAGCAGCCTTCCCCAATCCCGGATACCGTTTTGTGCAGTGGAATGACGGCTCGACAGAACCACAGCGCGTAATCCAATTGACACAAGACACTACTTTCATTGCTTATTTTGCCGAAAACAGGGACTTCTTCCTGCAGCTACACGTCAATAACGAAGAGGGGGGTATCGTGACAGGACAAGGCATCTATCCGTCAAATAGTACTGTAACTATCAGGGCTTTGGCCAATGACGGTTACTTCTTCGACCGCTGGAACGACAATGTCTTTATAGCTGAGCGCGACATCACATTGACGCAGGACACCTCATTCACGGCCTACTTTTTTGCCGACACGTCCCAGCTTGGAGTCGTTTTGCCTTCAGACAACGGCATCAAGGCCACGTTGCGTCCCAATCCTGCAAATGGCAAAGTCGAAATAACTATGGATCGTCGCGAAACATATACGGTTGAGATGCTGGACGCAAGAGGAGCAGTTGTGCTTCGAAAAACATTCGACGCAATCAGCGCCACGCTCGACATTCCTCAACTACCTGCCGGCACCTACATAGTCCGCATCGCCACCAACGGCGGCACAGCATACAAGAAGCTGGTAGTGAAGTAAGCGGAAAGCAAATTAAACGGAGAACTGAGAAGTGAGAACGGAGAACTGGCTGGCGCGTCAGCATAGTTCTCCGTTCTCGGTTCTCCGTTCTCCGCTTTCCGCTTAAAAAAAGATGGTGCTGGTACAATATTATGCTTGGTTTTTCGTTACAAAGAATGTGTAACAATATTTCAAACTGATAAACCTTAAGGCATTATGAAGAAAATAAAAGATATGTCGGTCGGGCAGATTTCGCTGCTGGCGCTGCTGGCGCTCATAGTCGTCATCACTGTCTTTTCGTCGTTCTACACCATCAAGTCGACCGAGCGCGGTGTGCTGAGCACCTTCGGCAAGATTTCGCCGGGCGTCATTGACGACGGCCTGCACGTGAAGATACCCTTTATCCAGACTGTCAAGAAGGTCAACGTGCAGCAGAAGAAATTCGACGGCAAGGAGAACTCGTACACGCGCGATGTGCAGACGTCGGAGGTGCAGTATACGATCAACTACGAGCTGGTGCGCGAGAATGTCAACAACCTGATAAAGAACGTCGGCGACGACTATCACAACCGCATCGTGGTGCCTTTCATCCGGTCGGCGATGAAGGAGGCTTTCGGCAACTTCGCCGCCACGGAGATTGTGGAGAACCGCGACGCCGTGCGCCGCGAGATTGAGTCGACGCTGCGCCACACGCTGGACAGCAACTATTTCCTCAACATACAGTTCCAGCTGGTCGACATCGACTTTGACGACGATTTCGAGAATGCCATCAAGGAAAAGCAGGTGGCCGAACAGCAGGCCCTGAAAGCCAAGAACGTCACCATCCAGATCGAGGAACAGGCCAAGCAGACCAAGATACGCGCCGAGGCCGACGCCGAGGCTATCCGCATCAAGGCCAAGGCGTTGGAAAGCAACCCGAAGCTGGTGGAATACGAGGCTGTGCAGAAATGGGACGGCAAGATGCCGCAGTATATGATGGGCAACTCGCTGCCGCTGATCAACCTGAAATAGGCTTTGTCCGTTCGTCCATAATCGGACTTGGGCAAAGAAGGTAGAAACGGGCTTGTGTGGCCCGTTTTTTTAATTTTTATGGTCCAAAACGTTGATATATGAAAAAAAATGTGTAATTTAGCAATTTGATTCAGTGTGCTGAAATTCTTTTTGAGGGATTTTAATGCATTGAATGTGTTGTAATTATATAGAAAAATAGAATAAAGTCGCATATATGAAAACGTTCCAAAAAAGTCTTTTGCTGCTTGCAGTTTCGCTTTTTTTCGCTGCCACTGGCTTTGCCCAAACCAAAAGTATTGCCCAGAAGGCCGATGACCTTTTCAACCAAAAGCAGTATATCGCCGCTTTGCAGAAATACGAGGAGGCCTACAACAAAATTTCTTCGAACAAGGCCGAAAAGAACCGCTGCTATTTCCAGATGGGCGAGTGCTACAGGCTGATGAACAATTTCCCCAAGGCCGAGCGCGTATACAAACGTTTGATTAACCAGAAATACTATACCACCGAGCCCAAGCTGTACTACTATATGGCTGAGATGTACCGCTTTGAGAACAAATTCGACGAGGCGGACGAATATTATGGCAAATACCTTGAACTGGTGCCCGACGACAAGCTGGCCCAGCAGCGCAAAGCGTCGATAATATATGTCAACCAGCTGTTTATGAACCGCACGCGCCACAATATCGTCAAACTTGACAAGTGGTCGACGGACTACAACGACTGGGCTCCGCGCTTTATGGGCGACGACACGACGCGCCTGGTGTTCACCTCTTCGCGCTTCGGCGACGACGATGGTAAGCACGACGCCTGGACGGGTCAGGCTTTCTCGGATTTCTATACTGTCTTCCAGGACCGCAAGGGCAACTGGAGCGACGCTGTGGAGAATTTCGACAACAGCAAGGTGATCAACTCGCCCGTCAACGAGGGTGAGGCCTGGTTCTCGCCCGACGGCCGCACGGTCTACTTCTCGCGTTGCGACTCGCGCGAGCACGAGACGCAGGGCTGCTATGTGTACTATTCGAAGAAGGGCGGCGCTTCGCTCGACGACAAACCCGGCCGCAAGGGCAAGAAGGACGACAACGCCGAGGCCAACGGCGACTGGTCGGAACCGGTGAAAATCAACCTCGGCGACACGATGTACAACTACCTGTATCCCACGTTGTCGCGCGACCAGCTGACGATGTATTTCTCGTCGGATATGCCCAACGGCTATGGCGACTATGACCTGTGGGTGGCTACCCGCAAGTCGGTGGACGACGATTTCGGTACGCCGGTCAACCTGGGTGGCACGGTCAACAGTGCTGGCCGCGAGGTGTTTCCGACGCTGCGCAACGACTCGACGATCTATTTCTCGTCGAACGGCCTGCCGGGTGTCGGCGGTCTCGACATCTTCCGCAGCACCAAGAATGGCCGTAAATGGTCGACCCCCGAAAACCTGGGCATCCCCATCAACTCGTCGTACGACGAAATGAGTATTATCTACTATCCCGAAAGTCAGCACTATATGATGGAACGCGGTTACTTCTCGTCCAACCGTCCGTTCGACGACCCGCACAGCAAGAAGACCGACAAGAAGGGCAAGAAGGTCCCGCCCATCAACGACGACCTGTTCTATTTCGAACTGCCTCCGCTGCTTTACAGCATCGAGGGTACGATCCGCGACGAGAAGTCGATGCAGCTTGTCGAGAACGCCAAGGTGCGCATCGTGGGCTCCGACGGCAGCGAGTTTGAGACCTATTCCAACAAGCAGGGTTTCTATCGCTTCGACGTGACTCAGATCAAACGCAACGTGGTGTATAAGATGTATGTCTCGAAGGTCGACTATTTCTCGATCGAGGGCTCTGAAAGCACCTGCGGATACAATACCGACAAGGATATTGTCCACGATTTCCGCCTCGAACCTGTTCCGAAACAGCCCGTTGTGCTGCCCGAAATCCGCTACGACCTGGCCAAATGGGACCTGAAGGAGGAGTTTATGGACTCGCTGATGGACCTCTATCTGGTGATGGTTAACAACCCCAACGTGGTCGTCGAGCTGCGCGCCCATACCGACTGCCGCCCCTTCCTGGGCCTGACCAACGACACGCTGTCGCAGCGCCGCGCCCAGTCGGTGGTGGACTACCTGATTTCGCGCGGCATCGAGCCCGAACGCCTTGTGGCTAAAGGTTATGCCGAGCGCGTGCCGCGCACGCTGGATCGCAATATGACCGTCCGCGTCGACGGCAAGCCCTATTCCTTCTCGGAGGGCACAACGCTCGAGTGCGACTATATCAACCATATGAACGACAAGGGCCGCCAGGAGGCTGCGCATCAGCTGAACCGCCGTCTGGAATTCCTGATTCTGCGCACGGACTATGTGTCGAAGAAGCTGATCAACAACCTGGCTTCCGACACGCCGACGGTCAAGCGCACCGAGGATGGCAAGGTTATCGATCTGGTGAACACCCCGATACCGGAAAGCGACTACAAGCCCGAAATCATCCACGACGAGGGTACGATACCTGCCACGATGATTTCGTCGGCAAAGGGTGAAATACAGTGCATTGTCAATGGTTCGATGATGCCGATGCTGATCGACGAACGCTATGCCGAACCGATTGCCATCTCGTGGGAAGAGGCTATGAATTTCCTCTATCAGCGTCGCATCAACAAGGAAGACTTCCCCGATCGAGACAATGCTTTCGATGCCGAAGGCAACATCCTCGACAAGACTACTGTAATCTTCAAGGAGATGCAGATTGGCCAAAAGCACCTGATGAATGTCGAGGTGGTCGTCGTCAAGGGTGTCGACTACAAGTTCATCATCAACCGTGAGGGTTTGAGCCGCTTCGGTGCTTATCAGTTCGACAAGCAGCGCGGCAAGCTCGAATTCGAAGACTAACCCGGCCTGCTTTTCCTGCCGACAATGCCTGCCGATATGAAGACGTACGATGCGGGAAGGCTGTTGCTTACCATTCTGGGCCCTACGGCGTGTGGCAAAACTGCTTTGGCTGTGGCTGTGGCCGACAGGCTGAATGGCGAGATTATAAGCGCCGACTCGCGCCAGGTGTTCCGCGGTATGGATATCGGCACGGGCAAGGACTTGGACGAATACAATCTGGAGGGCCGCTCGATTCCGTGCCATCTGATTGATATCCGCGATGCCGGCGAGGAATATAACCTCTACCAGTTCCAGAACGACTTCATCAACGCTTATAATGCGATTCTTGCTCACGGTCGCCGTCCTATAATGTGCGGAGGCACAGGTATGTATGTCGAGTCGATAATCCGTGCCTACCAGCTGCCGGACGCTCCCATTGACGAGGATTACCGTAGTGATTTGGAGCGCTTTTCGGATGAAGAGCTGACCGAACGCTTGGCGTCGTACATCAAGCTGCACAACCATACTGATACCGAAACGCGAGACCGCCTGGTGCGCGCCCTCGAAATACAGGAGTTCCGCAAGGAGCACCCAGAGGCTTTCACACGCCTGCCGGCGATGCGTCATCTGGTCGTCGGGGTCTCTTTCCCGCGCGAGGTGGTTGTTGAACGCATCAGGATACGCCTGCGGCAACGACTGGAAAACGGAATGATCGACGAGGTGAAGCGGCTGCTCGACAGCGGCGTGCCGAAAGAGCGGCTGCTGAAATACGGCCTGGAGTACAAGCACGTGGCTCGCTATCTGACCGAAGACTATCCGTATGAGTCTATGTATGAGAATCTTTACACCGATATTCGTCGCTTTTCGAAGCGCCAGATGACCTGGTTCAGGCGTATGGAGCGCAACGGTGTTAATATAAATTGGATTGATGGTACAAATGATATGAATTCGAAAGTCGACAAGGTGCTGCAACTCTATTTTGAGGCAGAAAACGCATTATCAGACAATTGAAATGTTAAAATTTTTTTTTAACATAATTTTTTGGCATTTAATACAATAAATTAACATTTCGACATACTAAAACAAAAAAAGTTGCGTAGATTTTTGTCCATATAAAAAAAAGTATGTATCTTTGCAATTCGAAATTGATGTATAACTAAAACCATATCGTATCGAACAGAATTATCAGTTATTTGTAAACCAAATCATTGGGAGGTTATTATGAACGTAACAACTAGCACACTCACAGATAATGAGTTAATTTTAGGTTACAAAGAAGGTGATTATTCGTGCTTCGAAATATTACTTTCAAGGTACCAAAGCAAGGTCTATGGCTACATTTTCTCGGTGGTCAAAGACAAAGATGTCGCCGACGATATCTTTCAGGATACCTTTTATAAAGTAATATATACTATCAATTCCGGCTATTATAAGGACGAGAACAAGTTCATCCACTGGGTTATGCGTATCGCCCATAACCTGATTGTGGACTATTTCCGTCGCTTGGGCAAGATGCCGGTGGTGCCCAACCGGCCCGATTGTGACGTCGTCGATACGCTCAAGATTCACGACGACAATATCGAGAAGCAGATAATGAAGAAACAGACCAGCTCCAACGTCCGCAAGCTCGTCAAGATGCTGCCTCCTGAACAGCGTCGCGTGGTGATTATGCGCCATTATGGCAAGCTGGACTTCAAGGAGATAGCTGAACGTACTGGCGTCAGCATCAACACGGCCCTTGGACGTATGCGCTATGCTATCATCAATCTGCGCCGCTTGGCCAAGGAACACAATATGTATGTGGAATTCTGATAGAGTAGATGGATCTGTCGAAACAGGCTGATACAACCATCGAAACAGACTTATACAACCACTCCCAATCGGAGTGGTTTTTTATTTGGCACGATACAGGTCGACGTATACCGGCAGGTGGTCGCTGTATCCGCCATTGTAGCGGGGGCCGAGATAGGTGCGGTTCGTTTTTTTGCCAAGATACCTCTCGTCGTCTACCAGCAGGAAGTCGGCGTTGAACACCTCGCCTTCTTCCGATTTCAGTTGCAGTCGGCAGCCCTCTTTGCGTGTGACGTTCTCCGATACGATGATCTGGTCGATAAAGGACCATTCGCCTTGATATTTGTACGACCCGGACCCTTTTTTGTTTGCCATAAGGTTCACAAATCTGCATCCGCTCTTTTTCAGCAGGATGCTGCGCATCTCTTTTTCGTCGGGTGCTGCATTGAAGTCGCCCATTGCTATGATGGCTGCCGACGGGTGTGCGTCGAGCAGCGTGTCCATTATGTGCCGCAGTTGTTGTGCAATGGCTATGCGATGCTGCTCGTTTTCGATGTTGCGTTTTGATGGGAAATGGTTGACAAGCAGAATGATGGTGTCACCTTTGCCGGTTGTCCCTTCCACCAGCAGGATGTCGCGCGTATAGAAGTCTCTGCTGCTGTCGCTCGTGCAGATATTCTTCGACAAAAAGGGCTTGAAAACATCGCTGCGATACAACAGGGCGTTGTCGATTCCTCGTTTGTCGGGCGAATCATAGTGTATGTACTTGTATTTGAATTTCCGGAGCGGTGTGCCGTTGCAAAGGTCTCTCAGCACCTTGTCGTTCTCCACTTCTGCCAGTCCTATGGCTATAGGCATCTCCAGCCTTGAGGCGTTTTGGCTCGTGCTTCCCATCGCAATTATTGTTTTGCAGAGGTTTTGCTGCTTGGTTTTGTAACGCTTTGCGGTCCAGTTGTTTTTGCCTGCAGGTGTGAAGTCGTCATCGTTGCGCGTGCTGTCGTCCTGAGTGTCGAAGAGGTTTTCCACGTTCCAGAACGCCAGCCGGCAAAAGTCCTGTGCGACAGTGCGACAAGGCAGTGAGCAAACAAAAAATACAAACAAAAATGTTAAAAAACGCATTTGGGACAATAAATAATAAAAAACTCAGTTTATATGGCGTGAATAATTCCTGACAAGGGTTATTTTAATAGCAAGTTCAATTAAAATAGTGCTTATGATGCAGACTTACGATTTCAAAAAGGGTCTCAGACCCGCGGGCACAAATACATCTTCGAAATCTGCAAGCACCGTACAGCCTTCTGACAGGGTGATCAGAAACATTCTGAATTTCGCTCGATGCGTACAGACTGTGAATGTCAAAAATGTCAGAATCAACCTGTATCTGAATTAAAAGACAAAAAGGCGGCAAATGATTTGCCGCCTTTTGTTATAGTTTTTCGACCCATTCTTTTATGTGCTGCTCGTCGGCAAGGCGGCAAACCAGGAGTGACTTGTCGCGATAGGCCACCAAATAACCGTCCAGGCCTTCAACGATGGCTTCCACACCATCTTCGATGTTGACGATGCTGTTGCGGGTATCGGAAAGTACCGTTTTGCCTTTCAGCGCATTGTTGCACGGATCCTTGTCGACGTGTGTGAACAACGAGCCCCACGTTCCGATGTCGCTCCATCCGAATTCGGCCGGGATGGTATAGCGGCTGCGGGCGGGTTCCATAACGCCATAGTCGATGGAAATATTCTGGCATTCAGAGAATTTGCGATTGATGAACTCCTGTTCGGCGGCGGTGCCGTATATGCCGTTGCCTTCGTCGAAAAGAGCGGCCATATCGGGCAGGAAACTCCTGAAAGCACCTAGTATGCCGTCGAGCGACCAGATGAAGATGCCCGAATTCCACAGGTAATTGCCTGCGGCGACAAACTCTTTGGCGCGTTCCAGGTCGGGCTTTTCCTTGAAGCCTTCGATGGCGGTGACCTCACCTTCTTTGCACGGTCCTGCAGGCAGTTCTATGTATCCGTAGCCCGTCTCGGGGCGGCTGGGCTTGATGCCGATTGTCAGCAGGGCGTCGCGATGGTCGGGCTGGCCGACAAATTCGAAGCCCGTCGAGATGGTCTTCTGGAATGCCGTTTCGTTCAGCACCAGGTGGTCGGCAGGTGTTACGGCAATGACGGCATCGCTGCATTGCGATTTGATGCGGTAGCTGGCGTAGGCTATGCAGGGTGCCGTGTTGCGGCGCATAGGCTCGCAAAGCACCTGGTCGGGACGCAGTTCGGGGATGTGTGCCAGCACGGCATCCTTGTAGGCGGCGTTGGTGACCACCAGGAAGTTCTCGGCCGGGACGATAGGCAGAAAGCGCTCGAAAGTGCTGCGGATAAAGCTTTTCCCGGTTCCCAGGATGTCCAGGAACTGTTTAGGATAGTTGTTTTTGCTCAGCGGCCAGAAACGGCTACCTATGCCGCCGGCCATTATAATGCAATATCGGTTGCGCATAGATGCTAGTATTGTTAAGGTGAAATATTTTGCAAAAGTACGAATATTTTTGCATACTGCAAAAAAAGACCGCACAAGTGCGGTCTTTTTTCTTTTGCGGAATATTATTCCGTTGCGATTGCAGTGTCGTGATTATTCGGCAACAACAGCCTCGGCCTCAGCGGCAACTTCCTCAGCAGCACCTTCGACAGCCTCAGCGGCCTCTTCGGTAGCCTCAGGAGCGACCTCTTCGATAGCGGGCTCAGCGGCGGTGGTGTCTTCAGCAGCGGCGTTACCGTTGCAAGCTACGAACGAAAACATAGCAACAACTGCTAATGCAAAAAATACTTTCTTCATTGTTAGTTTAATTTAAATTGGTTATTAATTTAATGTTGTTTCGAGCGGCAAAAGTACTACAATTTTTATAAGATAGAGCAAAAAAAATCTTTAAAAAATCTTAAATAACACTTAATGTGTTGTTTTTTAGATTGTTCTATCTTAAATAATAAATGCCGAAACGTTGTTTCGGCATTGTTTTTTTACAATTTTATGTCTGTTTTTTAACATTTTCGGCCTTAAAAAATCACGGGGTCGGAACGATGCCGCCAAAGCCCATAAAGGCCATTGCCAGGATGCCGGCGGTGACCAGGGCGATAGGAACGCCCTTCATTCCCTTGGGCACTCCGGTCAGCTCCATCTGCTCGCGGATACCGGCAAAGATGACCAGTGCCAGCGTGAAGCCGATAGCGATGCTGCCGGCGTAGATGATGCTCTGCATCAGGTTCATTTCCTTTTGGATGACCAGAATAGCCACACCGAGAACGGCGCAGTTGGTGGTGATCAGGGGCAGGAAGACTCCAAGTGTCTGATAGAGCGCAGGGGCAATCTTCTTAAGTACAATCTCGACCATTTGCACCAGGCCGGCAATGACAAGGATGTATGCAATGGTCTGAAGATAAACCAGATTGAAGGGAACCAGCAGCAGCGTGTAGATGAGATAGGTCACCAATGTGGCCAGCAGCATTACAAACAAAACTGCGCCGCCCATACCAAGCGAGCTCTTCACGTCTTTCGATACGCCCAAGAAAGGACAAATGCCTAGGAATTGGGCCAAAACGACGTTGTTTACAAAGATTGCACCAATAATTAGCGCAAAAGGACTTAGTGGATCCATATTATTCTATTTATTTGTTTGTCAATAAAAAAGCCGTTTGATAGCAGGATTATTCCGATGCGTATCAAACGGCAAAATTACACAATGTTTTCGAACCGTGCAAATTTTTTTTGCACGTCGGGTTGCGATGTGCGTTATTTTAGGCCTGAGGCTCGATCCATCCGATGGTGTCGCCCTTCTTGACCATAGCGCCCTGCGGCACGCAGGTGTCGACCAGTCGGCCGCCAACGGTAAGCGTTACAGGCATAATGGCGTAGCTGGCCTGGATGTGGCAGAACATATCGCCGGCCTTGTATTCGCGACCCGGGGCGGGGGCTATCGAGCGGTCGTCGAAGTCCACTTCCCACAGCACCTGGCCTGTGGCGGTAGCCACAACGGGCGTGGCGTTGCGGTAGCGCTCCTTCATATAGTTGGGCATCGTGCCGGGTTCGGCGGCAGGGGCCGACGGGGCGGTGTTGCGTTCGGCACGCAGCTTCTCCATTTCCTTGTAGAAACGGTCCTTGGCCACGCCGCTCTTGTAGTCGCGATATTGGCGGTCGTGCATAGCCAGCTCGAACAGCTCTTCGTCGTCCTCGCCGCGGTCCCAACCGTTCTGCTCCATCTCCTTGATGTATTCGGGCAGCGCGTCGGGATAAGCATCCTGCGGAACGCCGTCGTAGAACTCCAGGCCTTGCTGTTTGGCCAGTTCCACAATTTCGGGTGCCAGCTGGCCGGGCAGCTTGCCGGCCTTGCCGAGAATCATATTCCAGCTATCCTTGTCGATCTGGCTGAAACGGGGTTTGCCCTGAGCCATCGACAGCAGGTTCATCACGGCTATGTTTTTGGTATACTGGCTGAAAGGAGTCACCAGCGGGGGATAGCCCAGCATAGGCCAAATGTGCTCCACTTCCTGGAACAGTTGGACGGTGAGTTCCTCGAAACTCACTTCGGGTTTGCCGCTTTTCTTCAGGGCCATATTGATTGCGCCGTGGACGCCCTTCAGGTCGCTCATCATCGAACCCATCATACCGCCCGGCAGGCCGCAGCCCACCAGAAGCGACGAGCTGATGCGGTTGGCGGGATTGATGTAGAGGCCCAGGAAGTCGTCGATGAACTCTTGCGTCAGTTTGCGGGCTTCCATATAGGCATCCATATTGATGTCCTTGACTTTGAAACCGGCATCTTTCAGCATAGCCTGAACCGAGATGACGTCGGGATGGACCATACCCCACGACAGAGGCTCCATAGCGCAGTCGATGACGTCGGCGCCGGCTTTAGCCACCTCGAGGGTCGAAGCCATCGACAGGCCGGGGCCTGTATGGCCGTGATACTGAACCACAATGTGGGGATATTTCGTCTTGATTTCGTACACCAGCTTGCCCAGCGTGGCGGGACGGCCCACACCGGCCATATCTTTCAGCGCGATTTCGTCGGCGCCGAACTCCACCAGCTTGTCGACGATGCCCATATAGTATTCCACCGTATGGACGGGCGAGTGGGTGATGCTGAGGGCGGCCTGGCTGATCATTCCTGCCTCTTTGGCATACTTCACCGACAGCTCGAGGTTGCGCGGGTCGTTCAGTCCGCAGAACGAGCGCATAATGTCGACACCTTGTGCTTTCTTGACTTTGGGCATCAGCCGGCGCACATCGGCCGGGACACCATACATACGCAGACCGTTCAACGCACGCTCCAGCATATGAGTCTGAATACCAGCCTTGTTGAACTCCTTGGTCCAGGCACGCACAGCCTTGTTGGGGTTTTCGCCATACATCAGGTTGACCTGTTCAAAGGCACCTCCGTTGGTCTCGATACGGTCAAAACAACCCATAGCCACGATGACCGGCGCAATCTTTGTCAGCTGGTCGACGCGGGGTTGATATTTGCCCGACGATTGCCACATATCGCGGTACACCAGGCTGAATTTTATTTCTTTGGACATTTTGTTTTCGTTTAATAACAGTTAATAAAAGTTGTAAATCAATTATTTGCGCAAATCTTGCAAACAAATATTGCGCACGCAAATATACACATATTTATTGATTCCGCGCTGTTTTTCAACGAATAAAAATTCGTTTTCGCAAGTGCCTAATCCTCAGCCCTTCCAGCCACCCGCTCCGCCCGTTCCTATATCGTTCCTATATCGATCTTATATCGTTCTTATATTTTTATATAGGAACGATATAAGAACGATATAGGAACGATATAGGAACGGGCGGAGCGGGTGGCAGGCAAAAACATCCGAATTGTGGTCGCGGCCGCGGCGCGAACGGTCGCGGCGAAAAAGGTTGAGGAACAGAAATAAAAAAGCGCGTAAAGGATATGCAAAAAGTATGAAAAAAATGTCCGTTTTGATTTTTTTTCGTAAATTTGCATCGTTGACGGATTGTGGCGATTTGCGTCCATTTGTCGGCAATGTATTGAAACAGACTCTTTTAACCGAAAACAATAATAAACAATCATCGTAAAATAACACATTAAATTATGAAGAAACTTTTTCTTATCGCAGTGGCTGCTATGCCGCTAGTCTTTGCCTCGTGTGCCGGTAATGAGGCCAAACTGAATGCCGCTAACGAGCGTGCCGACTCGCTCCAAACGGTTATCGACCAGAAAGATGGCGAGATTGATGCTCTCTTTGAAGTGCTTAGCGACATCGAGAACAACCTGACCGAGATCTCGACTCGCTATGGCAAGGTGGCTTCGCTTCGCCAGCAACACCCCGAACGCAACGCCGGTGTCAAGGGCGAAATTACTGACCAGCTGGCCGTTATCGAGAATATGATGTCGCAAAACAAGGCCAAAATCGCCAGTTTGAACAGCAAAATTGCCTCTCTCGGCGCCGAAAACACCAAGCTGCAAGGCTTTGTCGAAAGCCTCAACGCGCGTATGGCTGAGCAGGAAAATCAGATCAATGCCCTGACCAACGAGCTGTCTATCAGCAAGGAGACTATCAAGAAACTTTCGGGCAACGTCAGCGAACTGACCCAGTCCAACCAGGAGAAGGACGCCACCATAGCCCAGCAGCAGGAAGAGATGGCCTACCTGGCCGACCAGTCGCACAGGGCCTACTATGTCGTTGGCAACTATGACGAGCTGAAAGCCAAGGGCATTGTCAGCAAGGACGGCGGTCTTATCTTCAAGACCCAAAAGGCTACCAACAGCCTGAATGTGAAGAATTTCACCCTTATCGACAAGAACAAGGTCACTACCATCGATGTCAACCTGCGCAAGGCACGTCTGATTTCGAAACATCCCGAAGGCTCGTACGAGTTTGTTTATGACGAGACCGACATCAAGCTGGCCAAACAGCTGATCATCAAGGATGTCACTGCTTTCTGGTCGAATACCGACTTCCTCATTGTCTCGACCAAGCGTTGAGGCGGCTTTGATTTAAAGGAAGTTAGGGGAAGTTTTTTCGGAAGTTAAAGGGAGTTAAGGGAAGTTAAAAGAAGTTAAGGGACAATAGTGTCCAGCAGGAACATTTGTCCCTTAACTTCTTTTAACTTTCCTTAACTTCCTTTAACTCCCCCAAAAATAATCCATTAACTCCCTAAATCGAACAGTCGTCGGGCGTTGGCGGTGGTGATGGCGGCCACTTCGTCGGCCGACAGACCTTTGATTTCGGCCATCTTGTCGGCGACGTGGGTGATGAACGACGGCTCGTTGCGATGTCCGCGATGCGGTACGGGGGCCAGGTAGGGGTCGTCGGTTTCGAGGACGATGTTTTCAATTGGTATCTCGCTCACGATGTCGGGGAGCGTTGATTTTTTATAGGTCAGTGTGCCTCCGATGCCAAGCAGGAAACCCATTTCGACAGCGTGTCGTGCGTCGGCCAATGTGCCGCTGAAGCAATGCAGAATGCCTTTGTTGGCGGTCCCGTCGAAGTGCTCCAGTATGCTGAACATCGCGGCGTAGGCGTCGGTTTCGGTGCTGCCGTCTTTGCCGCTGCGCAGGTGCAGCACGAGTGGTTTGCGCAGTTCTTCGGCCCATTGGATTTGCTGGTTCAGGGCTTCGGTTTGCTGCTGGCGGAAGGTGGTGTCCCAGTAGAAATCGAGTCCCACTTCGCCGATGGCAATGTATTTGGACGGGTTGGCAACCAGCTTTTTATGTGCCAGTTCCAGCGCTGCTTTGTAGTCGGCGTCGACCGAGGTCGGGTGCAGTCCCATCATCTGCCGGAAGAGGTCGGGTCGCGACAGTGCCAGCGTCTCCTGCCGGTCGTAGCTTTCGTTGTCGATGGCTGGCAGCAGTATCATTCCCACGCCGGCTGCTTCAGCACGGGCTATGGCTTCGTTGCGGTCGTTGTCGAATTCTTCGGCGTAGATATGTGAATGCGTGTCGATTAGCATTGCTTGCGGGTCTTGTCCTGAATGGTTTCGGTCAGCAGGTCGTAGATTTTCAGCAGCTGTTCGTTGTCGGCAATGAGGCGTCGCTGGTTGTCGATGGTTTTCTGGTCGCGACGTCGTGCCGGTCCGGTCTGTTGCTGCCACAGTCCGCCTTGTTTTATTTTTTCGGCGGTCATAGTTATGAGTGGATGCAGTATTTCGAATGGGATATTGTGCTGTTGCAGAATATCTTGTGCAAGGGCGTTGATGGCGTTGCCGAAATTGTTGGTCATCACGGCCGCCAGATGCAGCCATTGGCGCTGGTCGGTGTCGACGCGGAAGATATGTTGCGACACGGGTTGCAGCAGGTCGCGTATAGCTTCTTCCACTTCGGGCGACGAGCCTTCGATGCAGAAAGGCAGTTGGCTGTAATCCATCGGGATGTCGCGGATGAAGGTTTGTGGCGACCAGATGACGCCGTTCTTGCGGCTGATGGGTTGCAGCACGCGGAGCGAGACGGAGCCTGCGGTGTGGAGCACCAGGGCGTCGCGCAGGCGCAGGTCGAGGGCCAGGTCGAACAGGGCGTCGTCGGTGACGGCCAGGATGTAGACATCGGCGGTGGGGTAGAGCAGGTTGAGCCGGTCGATGGGTTCGGCAAAGACTTGGTTGGCAAGGGCTTCGGCGTGGTCGTATTCGCGCGACCAGATTTGCAGAATCTGGTGTCCCGCAGTGTGTAGTGCTTTGGCCAGATGGGTGGCCACATTGCCTGAACCAATGATAGTTATGGTTTTCATCGTGAGGTTTTGCAAAAAAAAGGACAGGACAGCTTATGTCCGGTCCTATGGTACATTGGTTTTTTTCGGATTGTCAATACTCGTCCTCTTGGAAGAAGAAGTCTTCTTTGGTGGGGTAGTCGGGCCAGATGTCTTCGATGCTGTCATAGGGCTCGCCTTCGTCCTCGATTTCCTGCAGGTTTTCAATTACTTCCATAGGGGCTCCAGTACGCTGTGCGTAGTCAATCAATTCTTCTTTGTTGGCAGGCCAGGGAGCGTCTTCAAGTTTCGATGCCAATTCTAGTGTCCAATACATAATACTTTCCTTTTACCTTTTGTTGGTGGTTAATTTTCTGTTAATGTGTATGTTGTGTTATATTGTCACGAAATTTTCTTTCCTCTTAACGCAAGCCAATGCGAAATATTATTCGGCACTCCAAAAATTTTCTGCCTTATTTTCCAAAATCAGTGCAAATCGTGATATAACAAACAGATAGTCAGAGGTTCTGTTGATGTATTTTTTTATTTTTTCTTCGATGTTTTCCTCTTCTGCCAGCCGGACAATCTGCCGTTCGGCGCGGCGGCATACGGTGCGGGCTATGTGTGCCTGCGCCGAGATGGTGGTGCCGCCAGGGATTACGAAGCTTTTGAGTGCGGGCAAGCGTTTGTCGATGTCGTCTATCCAGGCTTCCATTTCGTCGGTGGCGTTGTCGTCCAGTTGCGGCAGCTTGTTGTAGGTATCCTCGTCTTCGGTGGCCAGAAGTGTCTGGATGACAAAGAGTTTGTTTTGAGCCGTTTTCAGTTGTTTGTAGCAGTTTTCGAATTGTTCGCGGACATCGAAAGCCATTTCGAGGTCGATGGATTTGTCCCTCATCATTGTCGCCAGCATTCCGATGTGGGCGTTCAGCTCATCGACGGTGCCGTAGGCTTCGACGCGTTGGTTGTACTTCTTCACGCGTCGTCCGCCTACCAGCGAGGTGGTTCCGTTGTCGCCAGTTTTAGTATAAATCATAATAATATTGTATCTATATATTTATTAACCTACTCTTTCAACGCTTTTGACTTCGGGGATGACGCGTTTGATGGCCGTTTCGATGCCCTGCTTGAGGGTCTGCATAGCGTGGGGGCAGCTGCCGCAATGGCCTTGCAGACGCACCATCACGACGCCTTCGTTGGTCATATCGACATACTCTACGTCGCCGCCGTCCTGCTGCAGGTAGGGGCGTATTTGCATCAGCGCGTTTTGCACTTTTTTCTCGATGATTGATTTCTGTTCGTCGTTCATATTATGTTGTTTTGTTTTGACCGTAAGCATTGGAGCCAGGCGGCAGGCATTGCGCCTGCGCCTGACTTTAATGTCTGGTTTTTAGCATTTAACCTTTAATTTGCAGATTTCCTTGATAGTGTTTTCGGCCAGGCGGTCGAAGGCTTCGTTTTCGGGCGAGGGGGTGTCGCTCCAGAGGGCCACGGGTTTGCCGCTGTCGCCGCTTTCGGCAATGCTCTGCACCAGCGGTATTTCGCCCAGCAGGGGTATGTTCATCTCTTTCGACAGCTTGCTGCAGCCTTCCTTGCCGAAGATGTAGTATTTGTTGTTCGGCAGTTCGGCGGGCGTGAAGTAGGCCATATTCTCGACAAAGCCCAGCACGGGGATGTTGATGTTGGGGTTCTGGAACATCTCGACACCGCGCACCACGTCGGCCAGGGCCACTTTCTGCGGCGTGCTGACGATGATGGCGCCGCTGACGGGCAGCGTCTGTGCTATGGTCAGCTGTATGTCGCCCGTTCCCGGAGGCATATCGACGACGAGGTAGTCGATTTCGTCCCACCAGGTCTCGGTGAGCAGCTGCTTGAGGGCGCCGCTGGCCATAGGTCCGCGCCACACCATAGCCTTGTCGGGGTCGACGAGGAATCCGACCGACATCAGCTTGACGTTGTATTTCATAATGGGCGTCATATATGTTTTGTCGCCGTGGCGTTCGCCGTAGATGTCGTTTTCGGTGATGTTGAACATAATGGGGATCGAGGGGCCGTAGATGTCGGCGTCGATGAGGCCCACCTTCGCACCCGTTTTGGCCAGCGATACGGCCAGGTTGACGGCCACGGTCGATTTGCCCACGCCGCCTTTGCCGCTGGCTACGAGGATGGTATGCTTGATGTTGGGGAACATCTCTTCGGGTTTAGGTTGCTCGACCTTGCGCGAGGTGAGGTTGACTTCGACCTCGGCGTTGCGGTCCACATATTCGTGGATGGCGTTGATGCAGTCCTCTTTCATTTTCGACTTCATCGGGCAGGCCGGGGTGGTCAGCACGAGGTCGAAGCTAACTTTCATTCCGTCGATTGCGATGTTTTCAATCATACCCAGCTGGGTCAGGCTCTGGCCCAGGTCGGGGTCGTCGACGTGGCTTAACGCCATCTCTATCATTGTTTTAGTTATTGCGCTCATAAGATATTAATACATTTATATACCTTTAAACGCCCGAATAATACATTTATTGTAATTCGTGCGAAAGTTTTTTCTGCCTGGTATTTTTTTTGCTGTCCGTAAGTGCCAAAAATAGACCCTTATTTGCGATTTGGTGCAAAATTTGCATTTTGATAATCGCGATTTGGTGCAAAATTTGCGTTTTGATAATCGCGATTTGGTGCAAAATTTGCGTTTTGATAATCGCGATTTGGTGCAAAAATGATATGAATAGAAAGATATACAGCAAGTTGCTGAAACGGAAAGAAATTAACGATTATATGAAAAAATATAGCGTCATTTTTATGCTGTTGTATATGACACATTTACTACAAAAACATCTGATGCCGAACGAAACTGAAGCTATGGTTTAAAAAAAATGTGTAATTTTGCACCGTGAAAAAACAAATAATAACTAATAAAAATGTAAGAAAAATATAGAGATAGAATAAAGTTAAATACATAATATAAAGCGTTTTTGCTTTTCAAGGAGTACGGAATCTGGACAATTTCATATCCTCAACGAGAAGGCAGAACGCTCGCGGTGTTATACCGTGGGCTTCTCGTTTTGAGGATATAGGCAGTCCAGAGCCTCCGTACTTGACAGGAGCCCACTTTTTTTGTGGTGTTTGAATAGCAATTTCGCAAAATAACATCACAAAATGGCTTCAAAAAACAAATATGGACAATACTTTACCATAGATCTAATTGCTGATTTTATGGTATCGTTGATTTCACATTCGAAGGATAGTAGAATAATTGAACCTTCGTGTGGGAAAGGAGTTTTTCTTGATAATCTTCTAAAACACGGGTTTACGAACTTGTCTGCATACGAGATAGATTCTACATTAGGAACGAAGTATGAATTTGTCAAGTTTATGAGTTTCTTGGAAGTCCCAGTAAGTGAAAAGTATGATGTTGTGATTGGTAATCCGCCATATATTAGATGGAAAAATCTTGAATCGGAGTTAAAGCTGGAATTGGAAAGGAATTATCTTTGGAAGAAGTACTTTAATAGTTTGTGCGACTACCTATTCATTTTTATTCTGAAAAGCATAGAACACTTGGAAGAGAATGGCGAGTTGATTTTTATTTGTACCGAATACTGGATGAATACAACTCATTCGGCAACACTTAGAAATTATATGTGCCAAAATGGTTATTTTACAGAGATTTATCATTTTAAAGAAACGCCATTGTTCGAAAAAGTAACAGCATCCTTCATAATCTTTAAATATGTTAGAACTAAAGAAAAAAAAGATACATTGAAGCTGTATAAGTTCAATAAATCCAATGGTTTGCCTACAAGAGAAGAGTTGGCTAATGGCAGTTGCTTTGATGTACTAACTATACCGCAATTTAAAGAAAACAGTAGATGGATTCTTGCTACCAAGGAAGTACAGGACAAACTTTATAGGTTTGAGGCTGTATGTAGTAAACCGTGTTCCACACTATTTGCTGAAGAGAATAATCACTATTGTATAGGTGATTACTGTGACATTGGCAATGGTATGGTTTCGGGATTGGATGCTGCCTTTCAAATAAAAGAAACGGAACATTTAAATCCAGAAGAACAAAAGGTTCTAATAGATGTTTTTAAAGCTAAAGACCTGAATGCGTATTTGAATAAAGGTAAAACAAGATATATTTTTATTCAAGAGAATATTGATGAGAACAGTTTTAATGTGAAGTATCCTCACTTTGTAGAACACTTTAGACCCTATCGGAAAAAGCTGGCCGAAAGATATAGTTATAACAAAATTATTCCTTATTGGGAGTTTGTTTTCCCTAGAAATCAAAAACTGTTTGAACGCAATGAACCCAGGATTTTTATTCCTTGCAAAGAAAGAATCTCTAACAAAGACTATTTTAGGTTCTGCTTTGCACCGCCAGGTTGTTATCCAACACAAGATGTGACGGCAATTTTCAAGAAAGCCATCTGTAAAGAGTCTATTGAATACATATTAGCATATTTGAATAACGAAAGAGTTTTTTGTTGGTTGGGGGTAAATGGAATAGTCAAGGGAGCTATCGTAGAATTTTCGGAAGCTCCTATCGCCAGCATTCCATTCCGTCCTATTGATTGGAAATCAGAAAAAGAAATATATCTGCATAAACAGATAACTTGTGAAGTGAAGAATTATCTGTCAGATAAATCACCTGTGCATATTGAAAATATTAACAGATACTTTAATACATTATTCAATGAATAAAGTTGATTTTAATAGTTTGGTAAAGAGTTTGAGAAACCAGATTGTCGACAGACCAAACAAATCATCTATGGGGACTTTGTCGGGTCACGCAGCAGGCGAACCTTTCGAGAAAGATGTGTATTATATATTAAAAGAAAAGTACCCCAAAAATATTTTTAAACAGTACGAATACTTGAATGATTTATATCTGCGACACCCCAAACATATTACTTTGGAGCAGAGATATGCATTGCTGGATTCTCCAACAGCTCTGTTTCTGCTGAGTAGGGGAGATAAGGCTACTAAAGAATGGTCTCCAACAAGTATTTTTGAGGAAAAGCAAAACGATACTGCGGATATTTTATATTATGATAAAGGTTTTTATGACATTATTGACGTGAAAACCAGGAACAAAAGTAAAACAGCAATGCCTCCCAATATTATATCAGCATATAAATTGGCAAAGATGTGCGCTCTTATGATAGATAATGAGGAATTTGAAAATATAAATATCGACTATGTAGAAATAGACTGGGTAGAACAAAATGGTGCTTTAAAATGTACAGATGCTCATCACGGTGTATTGTTCAAGGCTAATCCGGAAAAGTTATATATAAATTGGGCTGCGGCTATGCAAATACAATTTCACGTTTGTGAATTGGATCAAACGTGGAAGTCCAGTATGGAGAATTGGGCTCGATATTATCTTAAAATTTTCGTTAAGAGTGCAGAGGCAAGGTGCCAAAAAATGCGTGATATGTATGTGACACCATTTTTGAAATATATAAAAGATTAATAAAAAGATTGCTTAGTTTAGTTTTGTTAATTCTGATAAGAGAGGTGCTGTAGAAAAGCCAAGGGGAACAAAAGTTCAAACCACTCTTTCTGCTGCTTCGGGCAGCTGCAGGTCAGTGAGGTTGGTGCAGCCTTCTAAGGCTGACATCCAGACTGTCAGAAGGCCTTTGTTGGCCACGAGGCGTCTGAGGTGCTGGCAGTCCTAGAATGTGACGATGTTGAGTGTTCTTCTAATATGGGATTAAAATCCAAAAAAATATAAATTTCGAAAAGTTTTTGGAATTTATTCCAAAAACTTTTCGAAATTTGCAATGTGATGTTGTATGACGGTGATGCCAGCAGGTAGGAGGTGGTGGCAGAAAAGCCAGGGGAACAAAGTTCAGACCACTCTAATTCGTTATATTCGCTTAATTTGGTGAAAAAAATCTTAGAGGTAGCTTGATGCTGTTCATATTTGTTCCTTGAGCAGCCGGGCCAGCACTTCGTCGTGGTCGAAGGCTAGGGGAGGGAGTTGGTCGATGGGGAACCAGCGTGCTTCGGCGGCGTCGTCGCCGCCGTGGGCGTTGACTTGCGACGGGTCGACACGGGCGCTGAAGATGACGCTGACGGTGCGTCCGCGGGGGTCGCGTCCTTCGCGCGAGGCGACGAAGCATTCCTTCAGGACGATGCCTTTCAGGCCGGTCTCTTCCTCCAGTTCGCGGGTTGCGGTGTGCTCGATGTCGCGGTCGCTCATATCGAAGAATCCGCCGGGGAAGGCCCAGTGGTCTTTGAAGGGTTCGTTGCCGCGCCGGATGAGCAGCACCTGCGTGCTGTCGGGGCTGAAGAGAACTATGTCGGCCGTCAAAGCCGGACGTGGGTATTCGTAGGTGTACATTGTGTGATTTTTTTTTGGGGGGGGTAGTGGGGAGTTAGGGAGAAGTTAGAGGGAAGTTAGAGGGAAGTTAAAGGACAATAGTGTCCAGCAAGTGCATTTGTCCCTTAACTTCCTTTAACTTCCTTTAACTTCCCTTAACTTCCTTTAACTTCCCTTGACTTCTCTTAACTCCCCGTATATTATTCTCCGAAAATTTCTTTCAGCTTGTTGGCCAGCTGTTCGCCGCGCAGGTTGCGGGCAATGATGCGTCCCTGGCGGTCGACGAGCACGGTGGAGGGGACGGAGGTGATGCCGTAGCTGGCGCCGCCGCTCGAGGTCCATCCGTTGAGGTCGCTGACGTGGTTGGGCCATTCAAGGCCGTCCTGCTCGATGGCCAGCAGCCATTGGCGACGGTCTTTGTCGAGCGAGACGCTGTATATCTCAAAACCTTTGTCGTGGTATTGCTTGTAGAGGCGCACCACGTTGGGGTTCTCCATTCGGCAGGGACGGCACCACGAGGCCCAGAAGTCGATCATTACCACCTGCCCGCGCAGGTCGCTGAGTTTGCGTGTTTTGCCGTCGGGGTCTTGCCTAGCTATTTCGGGGGCCATACGTCCGGGGCCGAGGTTGGTGCGCACCTTGTTGTCGACATATTTCACGAACTGGTTGTCGGCATAACGCTCTTTGAGTCCGTTGTCTATGGCCTCGAAAAGGTCGGCATAGGTCTCGGCGTCGTTGTCGAAATAGGTGACGAGGAAAGCGCTCATCAGGGTTTTAGTGTTTTTTTCGAGCAGCTGGCGTATGGCGATGTTTTGCGCCAGCTGCACTTGCTGAAGCTGCTGGCCCAGTTCCTCCTTGCGCTTCTCGCTGGTCGAGGGAAGGATGTACTCGTTGTCGATGTGGCGAGCCTGCAGCGAGTGCCGGAGCAGTATGTCGTTGAATTGCTGGTAGAGCTGCATATTGGCGGAGCCTTTGGCGTTGGCAATGTGAAGGAACGCGAGAGTGTCGATGTATGCCAGCTCGAGAGACACTTTGTCGCCGGGCTCCAGCATCAGGTGCAAGGTGGAGTTGTTGACTCCGCTGATGTTGAGCAGGAAAAGCGACGGTTTGCTGCAGGGCGCGGTGGCTTTCAGGTTGCCCTTATTGTCGATGGCCAAAGTGTCGACAGGCAAAACCTTGTTGCCGTCGACGACGCTGAGGATGGCTTTGTGGCCGTCGCCCTTAAGTCCGCTGACCGAGGCCTGCAGGGTCGTTTTCTGGGCGAACGAGTGGCCTGTGGCGACAAGTAATGCTATCAGTACCAGTAACTTCAGTTTTGGATTCATATTGCTGTTGGATTAATCATAATTCTTTTTTGATGTTCAGCGCCTCTTTCAGTTCGGGGTCGTACTTGAGTTGCACGGCAAAGAAGGCGGACTGCGAATAGAGCATCGCGCCTATCGAGGCTTTGAGGCGCGAGCTTATTTCGTCGCGGTAGCGGCTGATGCATTTGGCGTCGCGTTTGATGCCGGCTTTTTCGCCGCGGGCAAACAGCTTTTGGAGCATAGCCTCACTGATGGTGTAGTTGCCGACAAAGCTCTCTTCGGTAGGGTGCTGGGCGACGATGTTGCGGCCGTCGCTGCTGACGATGTCGAAAGCGTAGTCGTTGATGATATTCTTGTTTATCAGCTGGTTGTAGTAGACGATGTTCTCGTCGGTCTTGTAGTGGATCGTATGGTCGGGATATATGCCGCCTCCGCCGTAGACGATGCGCCCTTTGGTGGTGTAGTAGGGGGTGGAGTCGTTGATGTGCGCCAGGAGCGAGTCGCCCTTGTATTCGTCGACAAGCGATTGGATAAAGTCCGAATAGTATTCGTCGGTACCCTTGTCGTAAGGGCGCTGGATGCAGCGGCCCGAGGGGGTATAGTAGCGCGCAATGGTGATGCGTGCTGCCGAATGGTCGGGCAGGTCGAACTGCTGCTGCACCAGTCCTTTGCCAAACGAACGGCGTCCGGCGATGATGCCGCGGTCGTTGTCCTGGATGGCGCCGGCGACGATTTCGCTGGCCGAGGCCGAGTATTCGTCAATCAGCACCGTGACTTTGCCCTTGCAGAACAGACCTCCGGGGCGCGAGTGCTCCTCCCGCCGTCTCTGGTGGGCTCCTTGGGTGTAGACAATCAGTTCGCGTCCCGGCAGCAGCTCGTCGCATATGCCAATGGCCGCCTCCATCAGTCCGCCGCCATTGTCGCGAAGGTCCAGAACCAGGTGGTTCATCCCTTTCCTTTTCAGCTCGACGAGGGCGTAGCAAAACTCGTCGTAGGTCGTCTCGGCAAAGCGGTCCAGACGGATGTAGCCCGTCGTGGCGTTGATCATTCCGCTATAGGCAAGGCTGGGCGTGGGTATGACGTCGCGGACCACTTTGAAGACGACTGGTGCGCTTTCGCCGGGTCTTCTGATGGTCAGTTTCACGGTGCTTTTGCGCGGGCCGCGAATCATCGAGACCACGCTGTCGATGGTCGTTTCTTTGCCGGTGACGTTGCGGCCGTCGACTGCCACGATGCGGTCGGCAGCCATAACTCCGGCCGCCTGGGCCGGACTGCCGGCAATAATCTGCTGTGCGCACACCGTATCGTCTTTCATCCGCAGCAGGATGCCCACCCCCTCAAAGTTGCCGCGCAAGGCTTCGACCTCGCGTTTCAGGTCCTTGCCCGACAGGTAGACGCTGTGGGGGTCGAGAGAGGCAAGCATCGCAGAGCAAAGCCTGTCGGTAATCGAGTCGTTGTCGACGGGGTCCACATAGCGTCGTTCCACGAGGCTCCAGATGGCGTCCATTTTGGTGTTGCCAGTGGCCTTGCCGATGTCGACGCGCGTGGGGCGCATAGAGAAAGCCGCCGTAGCGCCTATGGTGCCGACGATGCCGCCAAGTATCAGAGCCAGAATGATGTAGAGCGTTATCTTGTTTTTGTTCTTCTCGTTTTCCATTGCTGCTAAAACGCGGCAACCCTTTTTTTATTGTTGGTGACCTCCAATAATTATTTTCCCCGCGAATTATGCGAATAAATCGAATTAGTTTATTTTTTCTCCTGCTCGCAAGCGAGCGAAATCTTGTAAATCTTGTAAATTTTTTTTGCCTGCTCGCAAGCGAGCGAGATCTTGTAGATCTTGTGGATTTTTTTTTTTTTCTCCTGCTCGCAAGCGAGCGAAATCTATAGATCTTATAGATTATAACGCTCGCATTTGCGAGCGAATTGCTGACAATTAATATTTTGCTGGTTTTATTGCAAAAAAATTGCTGGATAATTGCTGTTCAATTGCTGGTAATTGCTGTTAAAAAAAATATTTCTGTTAATTCCTGGCCAATTTCTGGTAATTCCTGTTAAAAGAAAAAAATGCTCTTCGAGCAGAAATTAAACAAATTAAAAACAAATTATGTAAAATTTATATTCAATTTGCATAATTTCTCGCCGAAGGCGATATAAAAAAATCGAATTATTATTTCCTTGTATATCACTCCTTTCCCCTAAAACTGAAAATTTTTTTCAAAAAAAATGTCACGTTTTTTGCAAAAAGTGAGTATTATATATGTATATTTTTTTTTCGGGAATACCCAAAAACAGGACACAATTGGATGACAAACGCAACATATTGGACGACGCAGCACTCGAAGCGCTCTGCATAAAGCTCTTCGACCGCAACGGCGAGTATCTGGCAAAGCACTGTGCCGATGCCTGCAAGGGCAAACCGTACTGTGCCGAAGACCTGATGCAGGACATCTTCTGCGCCGTGTGGCGAAGCCGCCATACTATAAGGGCAGGCAGCAGCAACCGCCAGCTCGACAAATGGCTAAGGGCAAAAGTGCGCACGGTGACCTACGACTTCCTCCGCATCCGCCATCTGAAATGGGTCCATAGCGACAGCCCCGGCGCCGATGTCGTTGTAGGTGCCGAATCCGTCGAAGCGCTCGACAATCCCGTCGACATCCTGCTCAGCCCGCTCAGCCAGGAAGAGACGCGCCTGATGCACCTGTGGGTCGACGGATACACGCAGAACGAAATAGCGTCGATAGAGAAAGTCTCCTACATATCAATGCGCAAGCGATTTTCACGAATGTTTAACAAAATAAAGAAATATGTCAATGAAAACAACATCATTGTCGACCGTTAGGACGGTCAGAGAGGCAGATGGCGACGCCGTGCTGCTCCTCGTCGACGACAAGCGTCGGCGCGAGCAGTGGCAGAGACTGCCGCGGGGTATGAGGGACGCCTACGGCACATTGAACAGCCAGGTGCCGGCAGCCTGCTCCGCCAGTTTGCATCGCCGCAGGCGCCGCCACAACGTGGCAAGCGTGGCCCTCGCGCTGTTCTTCCTGTTGGTCTCGACCAACAACGTACAGGCCTTGACACGCAATTACAACTACCGGTTTGTGACGTATCATAACGAGGCGAGTGGCGATATAGTCCTACAACGAATCAACACCTTTATGCAATGAAGATTAACAGATGGATAGTAGTGTTACTGGGCGTTGTCGCCCTCGCCACCAGTGTCGCAGCGCTGTGCAGGGCCTGTGACCGCCGAGTTGTCGAAAGCGAGTGCAGCGAGGTCTACCGCCGCTACAAGGACCGCGACGACCTCAGCGTGGCCTTCGTCAAGGACTACCGCATCGGCGACAGCATCATCGTCGACGTCACCACCATCACCGCCAAGGACTCGGCCAGTTGGGAACAACTACTCCGCGAAATGAATGTGAATGAAATAATAATCAGAAAGCAAAGTGCACTGATGCAGAAAGGGCTCAGGGGCTTTCATATGTATTATTGCGCAAAAAACCATCCTGATGTCAGGGTTATCCCAAATGAAAAAACAGACTGCAGTTTTGTTGTCTCGTCACCAGCAGACAGAGCACTATATATGTTTGATATAGAGTGCAAAGAACAAAGTCAAGCAATTTTATATGAAAAAATAAAAGAAATAATACAAAAAAAACAAAAATAAAAATGAAAATCAGATTCACTACCGTCGCACTCCTTGCAGTGCTCAGCCTCGCAGCCACCGGATGCCAGAAAGATTTAAGACATTGATTTAGAGTAATAACAGCAAAACAATCAAAAAAAATCAAAAACGATGTCACGTTTTTCTCAAAAAGTGAGTATTATATATGCATAAAATTAAAAGATTTCTTTACGATTTAAAACATTAATTTTTAACCATTTTCAAAGAATAATCAAAAATATTTTTTAAAAAAGCGTTACTTTTTACTTTTTTTGCAACTATATAATAGAAAGGAAAAATTTTTCAACAGTGTCACAAATCGGCAAAAAAATATGCATTTATATAGGCAAAAACGGGAGGTCTGCTCTCCCTTCATCAACAACCGTCCCCAACAGCAGGCTGCGGGGACACAGAAGGAACAGGTCACGTGCTGAAAATAAATAAAATAATAGATATTTAATTTAAAAACAATCACTAACCCTCAAAAACAAAAAAACGATGAAAAAAACATTTATTATTCTCGCCCTTTTGGCGACAGGTATGTGCGCCAGCGCACAGGTCGACACCCTCGGTCTCGGCGACCGCGAGCCGACTTATTATTACGGCAACAACCCGTGGTGGGATGAATATGCACTGTACGACAACGTGGGTGCGCAGGTCTGTTGGGTGTCCGGCGGAATGCCTTTCGATAACGAGTGCCAGCCGGAATTAGCCATACACTATTACAGCGACACGGCACTGCGGGTGATAGGCATAGTTGCTTCGTTGTCATACAGTTTTTTCAGATGGGGGCCCGACCAGAAACCCGACAGTGTGCTTATCAAAGCAATGCAGCCCGAATATTTCTGCCTTTATGAGGTCGACAGCACCAACGACGAGATGCTGCTGCTGGCAAAAGGGCAGTGGACCTCCTCGATGCAGCCCCGCTATATGATAGTAAACGATGTCGCCAATTATTACTATGGCACTTTTTACCACTATACTCCTCTGTATGAAGTCTTTTTCGATTCCGCAAAGACAGTGCGCGACTCGTTCTACCTGTCTGTGACACACAACAACGCCTACAGGCACCAAGGCCACGGCAACATTTATTACGCATACAGTAGGATGAATACAATAGTATGCGAAGACTATAGCACTTCCACCGGACGCCATTTCGACGTGTCTGGAATTAACTCCAAGCCGGGATATTTCCGCCGCAAGCTGCACCTGCTGGATGCCGTGAACCACGACGGACGTTTCCAGGTTACGGACACCAACTGGCACACCTTCTCCAGGTGGTATTACAACCCCGCCGACACAAACACCCCCGGAGCGTTCAGACAATATGCCTACATCTTCCCGATTATCGATACCTCAACGGTGGTCCTGCCGCCCGACTGCAGCGTCCCTTTCGGACTGACAATACCCTTTTCGGAAGGCGGAGTGGCGACAGTGGCGTGGACCAGCGGCAACGCCGAACGATGGGAAGTGTCGATATGCCGTGACGGATGCGACCCTGAAAACGGAAGCGTCACGTCGTGGAACTCGACCGTCGCCACGATGACAGGTCTCGACACCGCACAATGGTACACCCTGTGGGTACGCTCCGTGTGCACATTCGACGACAGCATATACTATAGCGACTGGAGCGACAGCATCCGGTTCTACGTCACCGGCACCCCAAATGACCCCGACGACCCCGAAGGCATCGAGACCACGGCCGACCGCTACACCTACCTGATGCCCAACCCCGCCAGCGAGACAGTGACGGTGGCCTCGTCGTTCCGCATCGCCGAGGTGGAGCTCTTCAGCCTCGACGGCCGCAGCCTGCAGCGCAGCAAGGTCGACGCAATGAGCACCGCCCTCAACCTCGACGCCCTCGCCGCCGGCACCTACATCGTCCGCATCGCCACCAACGGCGGCACAGCATACAAGAAGCTGATAGTTAAGTAAGCGGAAAGCGGAAAGCGGAAAACGGAAAGCGGAAAGCGGAAAGCGGAGAACGGAGAACTGGCTGCCGCGGTAGCCGGCTTTCCGTTTTCCGTTCTCCGCTTTCCGCTATTATACCGGTACACCTGGGAGCCACCTGGCAGGGCCGTTCCTATATCGTTCCTATATCGTTCTTATATCGTTCTTATATTTTTATATAGGAACGATATAAGAACGATATAGGAACGATATAGGAACGGGCGGAGCGGGTGGCTGGCGAGGCTGTCTTTTTTTTGGGGGGGGGTGCTTTAAGAGGTGTGGCGCTGTTGGTCGAGAATGGTGGCTGTTTTGGGGGGCGGCGAGTGGTGCGAAAAACTTTTCAACAGCTGTTGATAAATTTTCGGAAAAACGGGATTTTTTTGACGGAAATGTTATTCGAAAAAGTCGTTTTTATGAGAAAAAATGGGCAAAAAAAACGTACGATGTTGAGTTGTAAAACGCTGTGAAATAATGTCCCCGAAAGATTTTAACTTTTTTTAAGAAATATAGTGGCTGCAACATTTTGCCATTAAGGAAAATGGTTGTACTTTTGCACTCCATTTTATGGGCAGATTATGCCCGTAATTGTAAACGGAAAACATTAATTTAGAAATAATAATATCAAAAAACAACAATGCCAACAATTCAGCAATTAGTTCGCAAAGGACGTCAGAAAATGGAGTACAAGAGCAAGTCTCCCGCACTGGACTCGTGCCCGCAGCGTCGTGGCGTCTGCACCCGTGTGTACACCACAACCCCTAAGAAACCTAACTCGGCAATGCGTAAGGTGGCCCGTGTCCGCCTCACCAACCAGAAGGAAGTCAACGCCTACATCCCCGGCGAGGGCCACAATCTGCAGGAGCACTCCATCGTTATGATCCGCGGCGGTCGTGTCAAGGACCTCCCCGGCGTTCGTTATCACATCATCCGCGGTGCATTGGACACCTCGGGAGTGGACGGCCGCCGTCAGCGCCGCTCGAAATACGGTGCCAAGCGCCCGAAACAGGCAGCAAAGTAATTTTTTCGTAGAATGTTTTTAGCTTGATAAAGAAAAATGAGAAAAGCAAAACCCAAAAAGAGAATCATCCTTCCGGATCCGAAATACAATGACGTGCTGGTAACGAAGTTCGTCAACAACCTGATGATGGGCGGCAAGAAGACTATCGCCTACAAGATTTTCTATGAGGCTATCGACGTTGTGGCCGACCGTACGAAAGAGGACGGCCTTGAGGTGTGGAAGAAGGCTTTGGCCAACATCACTCCTTCGGTCGAGGTGAAGAGCCGCCGTATCGGTGGCGCCACTTTCCAGGTGCCTACCGAAATCCGCCCCGAGCGCAAACAGTCGATCGGAATGAAGAACCTTATCAGCTTCTCGCGCAAACGCAGCGAAAAGACTATGGCTCTGAAACTGGCTGCTGAAATCCAGGCTGCCTACAAGGAAGAGGGCGCCGCTTTCAAGCGCAAAGAGGATATCCACCGTATGGCAGAGGCCAACAAGGCTTTCTCGCATTTCAGATTCTAATATTATTAATAGTATTATCTTATTTATATATATCAATTTTATATATATCAATCCACTAAAAAAGCTTTAAGTAATGTCCGATCTTCACTTGACAAGAAATATTGGTATAATGGCCCATATCGATGCCGGCAAAACGACAACGACAGAGCGTATCTTGTACTATACGGGCAAGAACTATAAGCTTGGTGAGACCCACGAGGGGTCGGCCACGATGGACTGGATGGTGCAGGAGCAGGAGCGTGGTATCACCATTACTTCGGCTGCAACGACGGTCTATTGGGATTGGAAAGGTAATCACTATAAATACAATATTATAGATACTCCTGGCCACGTGGATTTCACCGTCGAGGTGGAGCGTTCGCTGCGTGTGCTGGATGGTGCCATCGCTATCTTCTGCGCTGTGGGTGGCGTTGAGCCTCAGAGCGAAACGGTTTGGCGTCAGGCCGACAAGTACAATGTGCCGCGCATCGCGTTTGTCAACAAGATGGATCGTGCCGGTGCTGACTTCTTCTCGGTTGTGAACCAGATCAAAGAGCGTCTGGGCGCCAACCCGATTCCTATCGAGATCCCTATCGGACAGGAAGACCTGTACAAGGGTGTGGTGAACCTTATCACCAACAAGGCCCTGATTTGGGACGAGGAGTCGAACGGCACGAAGTTCTACGAGGTGCCGATGCCTGAGGACCTGAAGGAGACTGTGGCTGAATACCGCCAGAAGCTGATTGAGGGTGTCGCTGAGGAGAACGAGGAACTGATGATGAAGTTCTTCGACGACCCAGACTCGATTACCGAGGAGGACATTATCGGCGAGATCCGCAAGGCTACGCTGGCGATGAAGATCACGCCGGTGATGTGCGGTTCGGCATTCAAGAACAAGGGTGTGCAGTCGCTGCTCGACGCTGTGGCCGCTTTCCTGCCTTCGCCGCTGGATATCGATGACGTTGAGGGTATTAACCCCAAAACTGGCAAGGAGGAGACCCGCAAGATCGATGTCAAGGCTCCTTTCTCGGCTTTGGCCTTCAAGATTGCCACCGACCCGTACGTCGGCCGCCTGTGCTTCTTCCGTGTCTACTCCGGCTCGCTCGAATCGGGCTCGTATGTGTACAATGCCAATACGGGCAAGAAGGAGCGCATCTCGCGCATTATGCAGATGCATTCGAACAAGCAGAACCCTCTGGACCGCATCGAGGCTGGCGATATCGGAGCCGCTGTGGGATTCAAGGACATCAAGACGGGTCATACGCTCTGCGACGAGCAGCACCCGATTATCCTTGAGTCGATGAAGTTCCCCGAGCCGGTCATCAGCATCGCTGTCGAGCCTCTCACTCAGGGCGATATGGACAAGCTGACCAATGCCCTGCTGAAGCTAGCCGAGGAAGACCCCACGTTCCGCGTGAAGAGCGACGAGGTGTCGGGCCAGACCATCATCAGCGGTATGGGCGAGCTGCATCTGGACATCATCCTTGACCGCCTGCGTCGTGAATTTGGCGTCGAGGTGAACCAGGGCCGCCCGGAAGTGGCTTATAAAGAGGCTGTCACTCAGACTGTCCAGCACCACGAAATCTACAAGAAGCAGACTGGCGGAAAGGGCAAATTCGCCGATATCCTGTTCGAGCTGGGTCCGGCCGACGACGACGTCAAGGGCTTGCAGTTCGTCAACGAAGTCAAGGGTGGCAATATCCCCAAAGAGTATATTCCTGCAATCGAAAAGGGTTTCAAGGAGGCTATGCTCAACGGTGTTCTTGCCGGCTATCCGCTTGACAGCCTGAAGGTCAGGATTATCGACGGCTCGTTCCATCCTGTCGATTCCGACCAGCTGTCGTTCGAGGTCTGCGCCAAAATCGGTTTCAAGAATGCTTGCCGCAAGGCCGCTCCGGTTCTTCTGGAGCCGATTATGAAACTCGAGGTGCTCACTCCGGATGCATACGTGGGCGATGTTACGGGCGACTTGAACCGCCGCCGCGGTATGCTCGAGAACATTTCGGCCAAGGTCGGTGTGCAGGCCATCCACGCGAAGGTGCCTCTGGAACAGATGTTCGGCTATGTCACTTCGCTGCGTACCATCACGTCGGGCCGCGCCAATTCCACGATGGAGTTCTCGCACTATGCTGTCGTCACCAAGGAGCAGCAGGATGCAATACTGAAAAGCAAATACAATTATTAATAAAATAGATCTCTAAACTTAAAAACCGTGAGTCAAAGAATTAGAATCAAACTCAAATCTTACGATCACAACCTCGTCGACAAGTCGGCCGAGAAGATCGTGAAGACCGTCAAGATGACGGGCGCAGTGGTCAATGGCCCCATACCGCTGCCGACAAACAAAAAGATTTTTACTGTCAACCGTTCGACTTTCGTCAACAAGAAGTCGCGCGAGCAGTTCGAATTGAGTTCGTACAGACGTCTGATGGACATCGAAATCAACGATCGTACCAAGACCATCGACGCTCTTATGAAACTCGAGTTGCCCAGTGGCGTTGAAGTTGAAATCAAAGTGTGAAATTAACTCAGCCAATGTTGATGTGTCCTAGCGGATGCCACAAGCTGAAAACTAAAAAACAATCTAACTAAATCCACAGAAAAGAAATGTCAGGATTAATTGGTAAAAAAATTGGAATGACCAGTCTTTTTGATGCCGACGGTAAGCAAATACCGTGCACTGTTATTGAAGCTGGTCCTTGTGTTGTTACACAAGTTAGAACCATCGAGAAAGATGGTTACGAAGCCATTCAGTTGGCCTTTGGTGAGAAGAAAGAGTCGCATACCACAAAGCCGATGAAGGGCCATTTTGCAAAAGCTGGTACCACACCGAAACGCTATCTTGCTGAGTTCTCCCGCTTCGAGGAAGGCCACAAGAAGAAATACGGCGAGGTGCTCACAGTGGAAGTCTTCCAGGAAGGCGAATTCGTTGACGTAGTAGGAACCTCGAAAGGTAAAGGTTTCCAGGGCGTTGTCAAGAGACACGGTTTCGGCGGTGTTGGAGATCTCACTCACGGTCAGCACGACCGTCTCCGCGCTCCTGGTTCGATCGGTGCTTCGTCCTATCCTTCGCGTATCTTCAAGGGTATGCGTATGGCTGGCCAGACCGGTAACCATCGCGTCAAGATTCAAAACCTTCAGGTGGTGAAGATTATCGCTGAAAAGAATTTAATGATCGTTAAAGGTTCTGTACCGGGACCCAAAGGTTCAATTGTCAAACTTGAAAGATGGAGTTAATCAGCAATGGAGTTAAAAGTTTATAATATCAACGGAAGCGAAACCGGTAGAACCATCACTCTCGACGATTCTATCTTCGCAATCGAGCCCAACGACCACGCTATCTATCTGGATTGCAAGCAGTATCTTGCCGACCAGCGTCAGGGCACAAGCAAAGCTAAAGAACGCAGCGAGAATGCACACAGTACCCGCAAACTGAAACGTCAGAAAGGCACCGGCGGTGCCCGTTCAGGCGATTTGAAGAGCCCCGTGTTTGTCGGTGGTGGCCGTATCTTCGGTCCTAAACCCCGCGACTATCGCTTCAAGCTGAATGTCAAGGTGAAACGTCTGGCCCGCCGCTCGGCTCTCAGCCACAAGGCTGCCGAGAACGCTATGACTGTTGTTGAGAACTTTGCATTTGAGGCTCCGAAGACCAAGAAGATGATCGAGGTTCTGAATAATCTTAAGGTGAATGACAAAAAATCACTTTTTGTTATTGAGAATCAAAATAATTTCGTATCTTTGTCTGCTCGTAACCTCAAAAACGTGAAAGTGGTAAACGTATCGCAATTAAATACTTACGATATTGTCAATGCTACTAATATCGTTGTTTCGGAGGGTTCAATTTCTGAAATTGCACGCGTTTTGGCTACGAAGTAAATGAGAAAAAAAGAGTGTTTAAGAATTTTTAAGAATTTTTAACAGATGAATATTATAGTGAAACCGCTTATCAGCGAAAAAATGACCCGCCTTACCGAGGCTGCTGCTGAACCGAAGCTCAACCGCATCCAGCGTAACAAAGGCATTCAACTCAAGCCCGCCAACAACCGTTATGGCTTCATCGTTGACAAGCGCGCCAACAAGATTGAAATAAAGAACGCTGTCGAGAAATTTTACAACGTCAAGGTCATTGATGTCAACACGATGAACTATTCCGGCAAGTCGAAGAGCCGCTACACCAAGGCTGGTTTCCTCCAGGGCCGTACCAATGCCTTCAAGAAGGCCATCGTAACCCTTGCTCCGGATAACGTTATCGATTTCTACAGCAACATTTAATTAGTAAAAAGGTTTAATAATAGTAAGTTCCACTGATAAGAGAACATTAAAAGAAGTAAAATGGCTTTAAAGAAAATCAAACCGACAACTCCGGGCCAGCGCCACAAAATCGTCGTCACCAACGACGATATTACCGCTACTAAGCCGGAAAAAAGCCTCGTATATGGCAAGCGCAAAAGCGGCGGCCGTAACAACCAGGGTAAAATGACGATGCGCTATATCGGCGGCGGTCACAAGAAACTGTACCGCTTTGTCGACTTCAAGCGCACCAAGGATGGCGACCCCGCCACCGTGAAGACTATCGAGTACGATCCCAACCGCAGCTCGCGTATAGCCCTTATCCAGTATTCGCACGGCGAAAAGAGCTATATCATCGCTCCCCAGGGACTCAAAGTCGGACAGACTGTTATGTCGGGCAATGGTGCTGCTCCCGAAATCGGCAACACCCTTACTCTGGCAGAGATTCCTTTCGGTACTCTGATCCACAACATCGAACTCCGCCCGGGCCAGGGTGCCAAGATGGTCCGCTCGGCAGGTTCCTATGCTCAGCTGATGTCGCGTGACGGCAAGTATGCCATCATCAAGATGCCTTCGGGTGAGATGCGTATGATCCTCCAGGCTTGCCGTGCAACGGTAGGCGTTGTGTCGAATCCTGAGCACAACCTCGAGGTTGGTGGCAAGGCTGGCCGCAACCGCCATTTGGGACGCCGTCCGCGCAACCGTGGTGTCGTTATGAACCCTGTCGATCACCCGATGGGTGGTGGCGAAGGCCGTCAGAGCGGTGGACATCCTCGCTCGCGCAAGGGTATCCCTGCAAAGGGTTACAAGACTCGCGCACCGAAGAAGCAGTCGAGCAAGTTCATTGTCGAAAGAAGAAAGAAGTAATAACGATAAAAGTTACAGTAAAAGATGAGTCGTTCATTAAAGAAAGGTCCGTACATTTTCCACAAACTGGAAAAAAGAGTTATCGAGGCACAACAGTCCAACAAGAAGGTCACCATCAAGACTTGGTCGAGAGCATCTATGATTTCGCCCGACTTCGTTGGCCAGACCATCGCTGTGCATAACGGCAACAAATTCATCCCCGTCTATGTCACGGAGAATATGGTTGGACACAAACTCGGAGAATTCGCTCCTACGCGCATTTTCCGTGGCCACGCCGGATCAAAAGACAAAGGTAAAAAATAAATTGGATATCATCCCGATATCGTAAAATGGAAAAAGAATAATGGGACGTAGAAAGAAAAATAGTGCTGAAGCACGCAAAGAAGCCAACAAGACTTACTATGTGGCCAAGTTGATGAACAATCCCACTTCGCCGCGTAAAACCCGCCTTGTTGCTGACCTTATCCGTGGAGTCGACGTTGACAAGGCTCTTGCAATCCTGCAGTTCAACCCCAGAGAGTCCGCTCCCAAGATGCGTAAGCTTCTCCTTTCGGCAGTTGCCAACTGGCAGGCCAAGAACGAGGGCAAGCGTATGGAAGACAGCCAGCTCTATGTGAAGAGCGTTATGGTTGACGAAGGCCGTACGATGAAACGTATGCGCACCGCTCCTCAAGGCCGTGGTTACAGAATCCGCAAACGCAGCAACCATATCACTATGGTTGTGGGAAGCCGTTTGGATGATGCCGCAGCTGCTCCGGCAAAGGAACAAACAGAAGAATAAACAATAGTAATAAAAAAGAAGAATTTCGAGAATGGGACAAAAAACTAACCCAATTGGAAACAGATTAGGTATCATCCGCGGATGGGACTCTAACTGGTATGGCGGAAGAAAATTCGAGCAGAAACTTGTTGAGGATAATAAGATTCGTAAGTACCTCAATGCTCGTCTCGCCAAAGCAGGTATCTCGAAGATTTACATCGAGAGAACCCTGAAACTTCTCACGGTCACAATCAACACCGCCCGTCCGGGTCTGATCATCGGTAAGGCCGGTTCGGAGGTTGACAAGCTGAAAGAAGAATTGAAAAAACTCACTGGCAAGGATGTCCAGATCAACATCACCGAGGTGAAACGCCCCGAACTGGATGCTGTACTCGTTGCCCAGAACATTGCCAAGCAGATCGAAGGCCGTATCCAGTATCGCCGCGCCATTAAGTCTGCCATCGCATCAACAATGAGAATCGGAGCTGAAGGCATCAAGGTCTCTATTTCCGGTCGTATCGGCGGCGCCGAAATGTCGCGTACCGAGCACTACAAGGAAGGCCGTACTCCTCTCCACACTCTGCGTGCCGACATTGACTACGCACTGGCTGAAGCCCACGCCGCTTATGGCCGTATGGGTGTCAAGGTTTGGATTTGCCGCGGAGTCGTCTATGGCAAGCGCGAACTGGTTCCTTCCACCGTTGGAGGCCAGGCTGCCAGAGAGAACAAGCGCCCTATGGGAATGAGCCGTCCGGCTGCAGGTCCCCGCAAAAGAAATAACAATAGAAATAATATCACCAAGTAAGGCCAAAACATCCGATTGTCTCCGCCGCAAGGAACAACAATAAGAATGTCAAGGTCGATAAAAAAAAGAAGTAACAATGTTACAACCGAAAAAAACAAGATACAGAAAGCAGCAAAAAGGAAAAATCAAGGGTAATGCTTTCCGCGGCCACGAACTGGCCTTCGGTACTTTCGGCATTAAGTCCCTCGAAACCTGTTTCATCACAGGACGTCAAATAGAGGCTGCACGTCAAGCGGTGACTCGTCATATGAAACGTGAGGGTCAAATATGGATTCGCATCTTCCCCGACAAACCCATCACCAAGAAACCTAACGAGGTCCGTATGGGTAAAGGTAAGGGTGCTCCTGAATACTTTGTGGCCCGTGTTATGCCTGGCACAATGCTTTTCGAATGCGAAGGTGTGCCTATGGATGTAGCAAAGGAAGCTCTCCGTCTCGCCGCTCAAAAACTTCCTATCACAACCAAGTTTGTTGTGAGAAGAGATTATATTGAAGAAGCTTAACACAAATAAGAAGAAATGAAAAACCAGTTAGTATTAAAAGAGCTTTCAACTGCTGAAATCAAGGAACGTTTGGACAACGAAAGAGCTATGTATCAGAAGATGCTGCTGAGCCACGCTGTTTCACCCATCGAAAATCCTAACAAAATTAAAGAAAGTAGAAAAAACATTGCCCGCTGCCTGACAGAGCTTCGTAAACGTGAACTTGAAGGTATTGAATAAAGGCAATTAATCCAAATCTGAAGATGGAAAGAAATTTAAGAAAAGAAAGAATCGGCGTTGTCGTGAGCAACAAGATGGACAAGTCCATCGTTGTACTTGTTGAACGCAAGGTGAAACACCCTAAATATGGAAAGTTCGTCAAGAAGTCTACCAGATTTATGGCTCACGACGAGAAAAATGAATGCAACATTGGTGATACTGTCAGGATTATGGAAACCCGTCCTTTGAGTAAAAACAAATGTTGGAGATTAGTAGAAATAACAGAAAGAGCTAAGTAATTATGATACAGCAAGAAACCAGAATGACCGTTGCCGATAACAGTGGTGCTAAGAGCGCCCTGTGTATCCGCGTCCTGGGTGGCACCAAGAAACGCTATGCCACCATTGGTGACACTATCGTTGTTGCTATCAAGGATGCGCTCCCTTCCGGCAATATTAAGAAAGGAGCTGTCTCCAAGGCAGTAGTGGTTCGTACAAAGAAGGAGATACGCCGTCAGGACGGATCGTATATTCGTTTTGATGATAATGCTTGTGTGCTTTTGACGGCATCAGACGAACTTCGCGGTACCCGTATTTTCGGACCAGTTGCACGTGAGCTGCGCGAGAAACAGTTTATGAAAATTGTCTCATTAGCTCCTGAAGTATTGTAAAACATTTTGTGTCTCTCACAAAAACAAAAGAAAAAAAGAAATGAAATTGCACGTTAAAAAAGGGGATATGGTACAGGTTATCGCCGGTGACGACAAAGGTAAGGTCGCCAAGGTGCTGAAGGTATATCCCGAAAAGAATCGCGCCATCGTCGAGGGCGTCAACGTGAACAAGAAGCATACCAAACCCAACGCAAAGAACGCTCAGGGTGGTATCGTCGACGTTGAGGCTCCCATTCATATTTCCAACCTTATGGTGGTCGAAGGAAAGACTCCCACCAAAATTGGACGTAGAATTGACGAGAAAACAGGTAAATTAGTCCGTTATTCCAAAAAATCAGGGGAGGTTATCAAGTAATGACATACATTCCGAGTTTAAAGACAAAATACAATGAGGAGATCAAGCCTGCATTGATGAGCGAGTATAACTACAAAACCGTTATGCAGTGCCCTCGTTTGCTTAAGATTACCTTGAATCAGGGTCTTGGCAAAGCCGCCATTGCCGACAAGAAAGTCATCGACAAGGGTATCGAAGAGATGACTCTTATCGCCGGCCAGAAGGCTGTCGCCACCAAGTCGAGGAAGGATATTTCCAACTTCAAGCTTCGCCGTGGTATGCCTATCGGAGTCCGCGTAACCCTGCGTGGTGAGCGTATGTACGAGTTCCTTGAGCGCCTTGTTACCGCTTCTATTCCTCGTATCCGCGACTTCCGTGGTATCAACGACAAGGGCTTCGACGGCAAGGGCAACTACACCTTTGGCATCGCCGAGCAGATCATTTTCCCGGAAATCGACATCGACAAGATCGACCGTATACAGGGTATGGACATCACTTTTGTGACTTCGGCCAGAACTGACAAAGAGGCTATGTCTCTGCTCAAGCAGTTCGGTTTACCATTTAAAAATCAACAAAAATAAGAGATAAATGGCTAAAGAATCAATCAAAGCAAGAGAATGCAAAAGAGAAAGAATGGTAGCCCAGTATGCTGCCAAACGTGCTGCCTTGAAGGAAATCGTCCGCAAGGGCGAACCCGAGGAGGTGGAAAAGGCTGTTATCGCCCTCCAGAAACTCCCGAAGAATTCGTGCCCCATCCGTTTGCACAACCGCTGCAAACTCACAGGCCGTCCGAAAGGCTATATGCGCCAGTTTGGTATTTCGCGTATCAATTTCCGCGAAATGGCAGTCAACGGCTTAATTCCCGGCGTTAAAAAAGCAAGTTGGTAATAGTTTATAACAACAGCCTCGCAAGTTGGCAAATGCCAAAACTACAAGACTGAAAAAAAAGGAAAAAAATGGTAACAGATCCTATTGCAGATTATTTGACTCGTATGAGAAATGCTATTATGGCAAAGCATAGAGTTGTTGAAATCCCTGCATCGAATTTGAAAAAAGAAATCACCAAGATATTGTTCGAGAAAGGTTACATCTTGAACTACAAGTTTGAAAACGAAGGTCAGCCCAACCAGTCCATCAAAGTGGCTCTGAAATACCATCCGGTAACCAAGATGTCCGCTATCTCGGAACTGAAACGCGTCTCGAGCCCGGGTCTGAGAAAATACGTCTCGGTCGACGAAATGCCCAGAGTCCTCAACGGTTTGGGTATCGCCATCGTTTCGACTTCCAAGGGACTTATGACTGACAAAGAGGCCCGCAACCTCAACGTCGGTGGTGAAGTTTTGTGTTACATAAGCTAATAAAGAGAGGAGATAAAAGAAATGTCAAGAATTGGTAAATTGCCCATTAAATTGCCTAAAGGAGTGGAAGTCTCGATGTCGGACGACAACGTACTGACCGTAAAAGGACCTCTCGGACAGCTCACTCAGCAGGTTAATCCTATCATCACGATGAATGTCGAAGATGGTGAGATTCACTTCTCTCGTCCTTCTGACTCCAAGGAGCACAAAGCTCTCCACGGTCTCTACCGTGCTTTGGCCGCCAATATGGTCAAGGGTGTCTCTGAAGGTTTCAAGGTTGTACAGGAAGTCATCGGCGTTGGCTACAAAGTACAGGCCAACGGTCAGGTTCTGGAGATGGATCTTGGCTACTCGCACAAGATTTTCTTCGAACTGGCTCCCGAAATCAAGGTCGAAACTGTGACTGAGAAAGGTAAGAACCCCATCATCACTATGACCTCTATCGATAAACAAATACTTGGCCAGGCTGCGGCTAAGATCCGTTCGCTGCGCAAGCCCGAACCCTACAAGGGCAAAGGTATCCGCTTCCAGGGTGAAGTTATCCGCAAGAAGGCTGGTAAAGCTGCTGCTAAATAATAGAAGGAAGGTTTGAATTGACCTTAAACAGAAATAGTTATGGCAACAAAAAAAGATATAAGAAGAACAAAAATCAAATATAGAATTCGTCATCGTGTCTCTGGCACTGCCGAGATGCCGCGCCTGTCTGTATTCAGAAGCAACAAGGAAATCTACGCACAGGTGATTGACGATGTGAAAGGCGTAACACTGACCGCAGCTTCCACACTCGAGAAGACTGTCGAAAAGAGTGGTACGAAAAGTGAAATGGCAGCCAAAGTGGGCAAACTCATTGCCGAGCGTGCCCTTGCTGCCGGTATTAATACCGTGGTGTTCGACCGTAATGGTTATCTTTATCACGGTCGTGTTAAATCGTTAGCTGACGCAGCCCGTGAAGGCGGCCTAAAATTCTAATAAGTTATGGCAGAAGTAAACGTAAAAAGAGTAAAATCCAGCGAGATCGAATTCAAAGATCGTCTTGTCGCAATTAATCGTGTAACCAAGGTTACCAAGGGCGGTAGAACTTTCAGTTTCTCTGCTATCGTAGTTATTGGAAACGAAAACGGCGTTGTGGGATATGGACTTGGCAAAGCCAAGGAAGTTCAGGCTGCCATCCAGAAGGGTGTCGACGATGCCAAGAAAAACCTCATCAAGGTTCCCGTGCTCAAAGGTACCATCCCCCACGAGCAGACTGGCAAGTATAGCGGTGCTCGCGTCTTCCTGAAACCTGCTGCTCCCGGTACCGGTGTTATCGCCGGTGGTGCTATGCGTGCCGTCCTCGAGAGCGTCGGTGTCAAGGACGTGCTGGCCAAGTGCAAAGGTTCCTCGAATCCTCACAGTGTCGTGAAGGCCACGATCAATGCCCTTCTCCAGATGAAGGATCCTTATATGGTCGCTCAATTGAGAGGTATTTCTCTCGACAAAGTTTTTAACGGTTAATTATAGGAGACTGGAATTATGGCAGAAAAGAAATTGAGAATCAAACAGGTCAGAAGCAAAATTGGTCATCCTGCAGATCAGAAAAGAACCCTCGAGGCTCTTGGTTTGAGAAAAATCAACCATACCCGCGAAGTTGTGGCAACTCCTCAGATCCTGGGTATGATCGACAAGGTGAAGCATTTAATTGCCGTTGAAGAAATTTAATTTGTAAATAAGAAAGGAATAAAGATAATGAACTTAAGCAATCTTAAACCTGCAGAGGGTGCCATCAAGCACTCCAAACGTATAGGTCGTGGTGCCGGTTCTGGCAAAGGTGGTACAGCTACCCGTGGTAACAAAGGTGCTAAGGCACGCTCGGGCTACCACGCCAAGATCGGTTATGAAGGCGGTCAGATGCCTCTCTATCGTCGTGTTCCCAAGTTCGGTTTCAAGAATTTCAACCGCGTAGAGTATGTCGGCATCAATATCGACACTCTTAACAACCTTGCCGAAACCAAGAATATCACCGACTTCAACATTGAAGTCTTCAAACAGAACGGCCTCATTTCTGGCAAAGACAAAATCAAGATCCTTGGTCGCGGCGAACTCGTAAAGGCTGTCAATGTCACTGCCCACGCTTTTTCGGCTACTGCCAAGAAGACTATCGAGGAAAAAGGTGGCGTCGCCACTGTAATCGAAAAATAACTTAACTATTAAACAATGAAGAGATTTATCCAGACACTCAAGAATATATGGTCGATTGAGGACCTGCGTAAAAGAATACTTTACACCTTAGGGTTGGTACTCGTTTATCGCATAGGCTCGTATGTCGTCCTTCCGGGTGTCGACCCCTCGCAACTCGGCGCCCTGCAGAAACAGGGTTCCGAAGGTCTGTTGGGATTGTTGAATATGTTCTCGGGTGGAGCTTTCTCCAACGCCTCTATTTTCGCATTGGATATTATGCCTTACATCACTGCATCGATCGTGATACAGCTGTTCGTAATGGTGATTCCCTATTTCCAGAAAATGCAGCGCGATGGCGAGAGCGGCCGTAGAAAAATGAACCAGATCACCCGTATCCTTACGGTGGCCATCACGGGCTTCCAAGCCCCTGCCTACATCACCAATATGATGTACCAGCTCCAGGGTTCTACAACGGCACTTCATCCTTTCGATGGTACCGGTCCGTCGACTTTCTTCTGGATTTCGAGTATCATCATCCTCATCTGCGGCACGTTGTTCGTGATGTGGATGGGTGAACGTATCACCGACAAGGGCGTTGGCAACGGTATTTCTCTGCTCATTATGGTGGGTATTATTGCCCGTCTGCCTTTTGCACTGGCTGCCGAGTTTATGGCTCGCCTCACCGAAAGTGGCGGTCTGGTTATGTTCCTGTTCGAGATTGTGGTGCTTCTGGCTGTCATTCTGCTGGTCATCCTTCTTGTGCAAGGCACACGCCGTATCCCCGTCCAGTATGCCAAGCGCATCGTCGGCAACAAACAGTATGGTGGCGTACGCCAGTACATCCCCATCAAGGTGAATGCGGCAGGTGTTATGCCTATCATTTTCGCCCAGGCTATTATGTTCATCCCCATTACCTTTATGGGGTTCAACAATGACACTCCGTCGAAGTTCGCTATGGCTTTCGCGGATTACAATGGCTTCTGGTACAATCTGGTGTTTGCAATTTTGGTGATTCTCTTTACTTACTTCTACACCGCTATTGCAATCAACCCCAACCAGATGGCAGACGATATGAAGAAGAATGGTGGTTTCATCCCCGGTGTCAAGCCCGGTAAGAAGACCGCCGAATACCTCGAAGACATCCTTTCCAAGGTCACCCTCCCGGGCTCCTTCTTCCTTGCCATCGTCGCCATTCTGCCGGCCATCATCCGCCTGTTCGGTGTCAACACTCAGTTTGCACAGTTCTACGGTGGCACTTCGCTGCTGATTATGGTTGGTGTCATCCTCGACACCCTGCAGCAGATCGAAAGCCATCTCCTGATGCGCCACTACGACGGTCTCACCAAGACCGGCCGCATTAAGGGACGTACCTCTATGGCTATCCAGGCTTAAAAAACAAAAATCGATTCATAAATGATTGTTCTAAAGACTAAAGAAGAAATAGAGCTCATTCGTAAGGCTGCCCTCCTCGTCGGTAAAACACTGGCTGAGGTGGGCCGCCATATTCGACCGGGCATCACAACGCGTTTCCTCGACCAGATTGGAGAACAATTCATACGCGACAACGGCGGCATACCTTTATGCAAAGGGTTTGAAGGCTTCCCTGCAGCCCTCTGCATATCGGTCAACGATGTCGTTGTCCACGGCATCCCCGGCGACCTTTTCCTTAAGGACGGCGACAATGTTTCGGTGGACTGTGTAATCGAGCTCGACGGATATGTGGGCGATTCGGCCTACACATTCCCCGTCGGCGAAATCAGCCCCGAGATGCAGCGCCTTATGAAAGTGACAAAGGAATGCCTGTACCTTGGAATCGAAAAAGCAAAGCCCGGCAACCGTATAGGTGACATCGGACACGCCGTCCAGGCACACGCCGAAAAGAACGGATACGGCGTAGTCCGCGAACTCTGTGGACACGGTGTGGGATTCAAGATGCACGAGTCCCCCAATGTCCCCAACTATGGTGTCAAAGGTACTGGTGCGCTCATCAAAGAAGGTCTTGTCATTGCCATAGAACCTATGATAACAATGGGTTCCAAGAATGTCAAAATCTCTCAAAGCGATGGATGGACTTGCCGCACCAAAGACGGCAAACCCGCAGCGCATTACGAACACACTATCGCAGTAGGTGCAAACGGTCCCGAAATTCTTTCAAGTTTCGACTTTATTGAAAACAAAACAGATAAACAACAGTAAGTGATATGGCTAAACAAGCATCAATACAATTAGACGGCACCGTGGTAGAATCACTGGGTAATGCTATGTTCCGTGTCGAGTTGGAGAACGGTCACGTTATCATTGCTCACATCTCGGGCAAAATGCGTATGCATTACATCAAGATCCTTCCTGGCGACAAAGTCCAGATTGAGATGTCGCCGTATGACCTTACCAAAGGAAGAATCACCTACCGTCACAAGTAAACAAAGCACCACAAGAAGAAAACAGATTAATTATCAATACAATGAAAGTTAGAGTTTCTGTAAAAAAAAGATCTCCCGAATGCAAAGTCGTTCGTCGTAAAGGGGTCGTTTATGTAATCAACAAGAAAAACCCGAAATTCAAACAAAGACAGGGTTAATTAACAAAAAAAAGAAATAACAATTTATGGCAAGAATTGCAGGTATTGACTTACCCAAAAACAAGAGAGGTGTTATAGGTCTGACTTACATCTATGGCATCGGAAGAAGCCTTGCCTCTGAGATCCTGGCCAAGGCCGGCATCGACGAGAACAAGAAAGTTCAGGACTGGACTGACGACGAGCAGAATGCTCTTCGTACCATCATCAATGATGAATACAAGGTCGAAGGTGCGCTCCGTTCCGAAGTGCAGATGAACATCAAGCGCCTTATGGACATCGGTTGCTATCGCGGCATCCGCCACCGTCTGGGCCTTCCGCTGCGTGGTCAGAGCACCAAGAACAACGCCCGCACACGCAAGGGTAAGAAGAAAACTATCGCTAACAAGAAGAAAGCCACCAAGTAAGTAGGTGACTGATGGTTGCCGCTGCAACCACAAAAGAATGTAAAATCAAGCAAGTAATTAAAAATTATGGCAAAAACTTCTAAACCGACCAAAAAAAGAGTCGTAAAAGTTGAACCTCAAGGAAGAGCGTGCATTTTCGCTTCTTTCAACAACGTCATTGTATCGTTGACCAATAATGCCGGACAAGTGATTTCTTGGTCGTCAGCAGGAAAAATGGGCTTCCGCGGATCGAAGAAAAACACTCCGTACGCTGCACAAATGGCTGCGGAAGATTGCGGCAAAGTTGCTTATGATTTGGGCCTAAGAAAAGTCAAGGTCTTCGTTAAGGGACCCGGTTCAGGACGTGAATCTGCAATCCGTGCAATCAACGGCTGCGGTATTGAGGTGACAGAAATCGTCGACATTACACCGCTGCCTCACAATGGTTGCCGTCCTCCCAAACGCCGCCGCGTCTAAGGGAATGTCGTTTATTTATTAACAAACTAATTAAAGGATATATTTTATGGCAAGATATACAGGTCCTAAAACCAAAATCGCAAGAAAGTTCCACGAACCGATCTACGGTCCCGACAAGAACTACGAAAGAAAACCCTATGCACCGGGTATGCACGGCCAGAACAAGCGCCGCGGCAAAACCTCTGAATACGGTATTCAGTTACAGGAAAAACAAAAGGCGAAATACACCTACGGAATTCTTGAACGCCAATTTGTGAAAATATACGAAGAGGCTTCCCGTCGTGGCGGCATCACCGGTGAAGTGCTTCTGCAGCTCATCGAGTCGCGCCTCGACAACGTCGTCTATCGTCTGGGCATCGCCCGCACCCGTGCTCAAGCACGCCAGCTCGTATCTCATCGCCATATCGCCGTCAACGGCAATGTGGTCAACATTCCTTCCTATTCTTTAAAAGAGGGTGATATTGTATCTGTTCGCGAACGTTCCAAATCGCTCGAGATCATCAGCGACTCACTGGCATCACGCGCCAACAACTATCCTTGGTTGGAGTGGGACGGCGCTGCAATGGCTGGTAAGTTCCTCAACTACCCGCAGCGTGCCGATATCCCTGAAAACATCAACGAACAGTTGATCGTCGAACTCTACTCCAAGTAATAGGGCGTAAGGAGAAACTCAATTAATTTTTTTCGTAGAAAACAAGAAAGGAAACAGTAAATGTCAATATTAGCTTTTCAGCAACCAGACAAAGTCGTTATGCTCGAGTCTGACGACTTCAGGGGGACATTCGAATTTCGTCCTCTCGAGCCTGGCTATGGTATCACTATCGGTAACGCTCTCCGCCGTGTGCTACTCTCCTCTTTGGAAGGTTTTGCCATCACGTCGGTCCGCATCGATGGTGTCGACCACGAGTTCTCCTCATTGCCGGGAGTTGTCGAGGATATGACCGATATTATCCTCAACCTCAAACAAGTCCGTTTCCGCCGCCAGGTGGAAGATACCGATGCAGAGAAAATCAGCTTTGAAATCAAGGAACACAACGTCTTCAAGGCTGGCGACCTCAACGAGCATCTGCAAGGCTTCCAAGTCCTCAACCCCGATTTGGAAATCTGCCATATGGAAGCATCGACTTCTCTCAAGATAGAACTCACCATCGAAAAAGGCCGCGGCTACGTGCCCTCCGACGAGAACAAGAAACCCGGCGACCCCATCGGTGTCATCGCTATCGACTCTATCCACACTCCCATCAAGAATGTGAAATACGAAGTCAGCGACTATCGCGTCGAGCAGAAAACGGACTATGAGAAACTCACCTTCGACATCCAGACCGATGGCTCCATCCATCCCAAAGAGGCCCTCAAGGACGCTGCCACCATCCTGATCCAGCACTTTATGCTGTTCAGCGACGAGCGCATCTCCCTCGAACTTGAGCCCAAGCAGATTGTTGAGGAGTTTGACGAAAACACCCTCCACATCCGCCAGCTGCTCAAGACCAAGCTCATCGACCTCGACCTCTCGGTGCGTGCACTCAACTCCCTCAAGGCCGCCGAGGTTGAAACCCTTGGAGATCTGGTTTCCTACAATAAAGCTGATTTGCTGAAATTCAGAAACTTTGGTAAAAAGTCCCTCATCGAGCTCGAAAACCTCGTGGCCTCGAAGAACCTGGATTTCGGTATGAACATTTCAAAGTATAAATTAGATAAAGAATAGTAACTATGAGACACGGTTGCAAAGTAAATCATTTGTCAAGAACACACGCACACAGAGTTGCGATGCTGTCCAATATGGCCACGTCTTTAATAATGCATAAGAGAGTGGAAACGACTTTGGCCAAAGCCAAAGCATTAAGAGTATATGTAGAACCCCTTATCAATCGCTCCAAAGAGGATTCGACCCACAACCGTCGTATCGTCTTCAGCTATCTGCACAGCAAAGAAGCTGTCAACGAGCTGTTCCGCGAGGTGTCGCAGAAAATCGCCAGCCGCCCCGGTGGCTACACCCGTATCCTCAAGACCGGCATCCGCAAAGGCGACAATTCGGAGATGGCTATCATCGAACTCGTCGACTACAACGAGAATATGCTGAAGGAGCCCAAGGCCAAGAAAGCCAAGAGCACCCGCCGCAGTCGTGGTGGCAAGAAGAGCGAAGAGGCTGCCGCCGCAGCCGAAACCCCCGCTGCTGAAGCCCCCGCTGCTGAAGCCCCCGTCGCCGAGGCCGCTGCAGAAGAAGCCCCCAAGGCCGAATAAAGCAGATAAACCTCTATACAAAAAAGAGTGCAGAACTTCGTTCCGCACTCTTTTTTTATCCGTCCTGCGCCAGCCGGACCTTCATCCCAAGCAAGCCGTCAGTAGTTGAATCGTACACTCGGACGCCACCCTCTCCGCCCGTTCCTATATCGTTCCTATATCGATCCTATATCGTTCTTATATTTTTATATAGGAACGATATAAGAACGATATAGGAACGATATAGGAACGGGCGGAGAGGGTGGCATTTTGTCGTGTCGGATTCGTGGATGCGGAAATGGCTGGTTTTTAGGCTCTAACAAAAAATGACAACAAATTTCTTGCACCATACAATAAAACACCCACAACTCACGTTAAATATTGTTTAATTATAAGTAGTATAAACATTAAATCTTTTTTTATGTCACAGATTATAGGTATCAGGGGCCGTCAGATTCTCGACTCGCGCGGCAACCCCACAGTCGAAGTCGAGGTTTTCACCGACCAGGGCGCAATGGGACGCGCCGCCGTCCCGTCGGGAGCATCCACAGGCGTTCACGAGGCTTGCGAGCTTCGCGACGGCGACAAGTCGCAGTATATGGGTAAAGGCGTTCTGCAGGCCGTGCAGAATGTCAACAATGTGCTTAACGAAGAGCTGCGCGGTATGTATGTGGCCGAACAGCGAGCCATCGACAAGAAGATGATCGAACTCGACGGTACCGACAACAAGTCGCGCCTGGGCGCCAATGCCATCTTGGGCGTCAGCCTTGCCTGCGCAAAGGCCGCGGCAATGGAAAGCAACCAGGAACTGTTCCACTACATCGGCGGCTGCAACGCCTACACGCTGCCCGTGCCGATGATGAACATCCTCAATGGCGGCTCGCACGCCGACAACAGCATCGACTTCCAGGAGTTTATGATTATGCCGGTTGGCGCACCCACTTTCAGCGAGGCATTGCGTATGGGCGCCGAGGTGTTCCACAACCTGCGTTCGGTGCTGAAAAGCAAGGGTATGTCGACCAACGTGGGCGACGAGGGTGGCTTTGCCCCCAACCTGGCTTCGAACGAGGAGGCCATTATGTGCATCCTTCAGGCCATCGAGAAGGCCGGCTATCGTCCGGGCGAAGATGTCTTCATCGCTCTCGATGCCGCCGCTTCGGAGTTCTACCTGACCGACGAGAATATGTACCATCTGAAGTGGAGCACCGGCGACAAGCTGACCCCCGCACAGATGAGCGACTTCTGGAAAGACTGGGTCTCCAAGTATCCCATTATCAGTATCGAAGACGGTATGGCCGAAGACGATTGGGACGGCTGGCGTCTGCATACCGATGCCATCGGCGACCGTTGCCAGTTGGTGGGCGACGACCTGTTCGTCACCAACGTGCAGCGTCTGCAGATGGGTCTGGACAAGAACGTTGCCAACTCTATCCTCATCAAGCTGAACCAGATAGGCACCCTCAGCGAGACCATCGACGCCGTCAATCTGGCCACTCGCCACAAGTACACCTCCATCATCTCGCACCGCTCGGGCGAGACCGAGGACACCACCATTGCCGACCTCGTCGTGGCTCTCAACACGGGCCTTATCAAGACCGGCTCTGCCAGCCGCACCGACCGCATCTGCAAGTACAACCAGCTGATGCGCATCGAGGAAAGCCTTGGCGACCAGGCTTACTACCTTGGCAAGGACTTTAAATTCATCAAGTAAATAGTATCATTGAGAAGGGGAGGAGATGAAAGTTTTTTCATTTCCTCGCCTTCTTGTTTTAAACCAAAAACAATCGATGTTAGAATACCAGGAAGGACGCACCGAACTCGATGCCTTTGGCGAATTTGCGCTGATTGAGCGGCTTACCGACGAATTCGAACCCCGCAACACCTCGACCGTCAAGGGCGTGGGCGACGACTGCGCCGTTATCGGCGAAGGTGCCTCCAAGATGCTCGTCACCACGCAGACCCTTGCCGAGGGCATACATTTCGATATGATGTACACACCGCTCAAACATCTGGGCTACAAGGCTGTAGCTGTCGCGTTGAGCAACATTGCCGCTATGAACGGCACCCCGCGCCAGGTGATGGTCAGCATCGCCGTATCGAACCGCTATTCGGTCGAAGCCCTCGAAGAACTCTATGCCGGCATCCGTCTGTGCTGCGAGCGCTATGATGTCGATTTGGCAGGGGGCGACACCAACAGCAGCCGTTCCGGTATGGTCCTGACGGTCACCGCTATAGGCGAGGCCGACGAAAAGAAACTCTCTTACCGAAGCGGAGCCCGCCTGCACGACCTGATTTGCGTTAGCGGCGACCTGGGCAGTGCCTATTCTGGTCTGCTCATCCTTGAGCGCGAGAAGGTTACCTACCAGGCCAATCCCAATTTCCAGCCCGACTTGGACTCGTACGACTACGTCCTGGAGCGTTTCCTCAAGCCCGAACCGCGCCTCGACATCGTGCAGTCGCTTGCCAAGGCTGGCGTCGTGCCCACGTCGATGATCGATGTCAGCGACGGTCTGGCATCCGAGCTGCTGCACATCTGCAAGGCATCGCATTGCGGATGCGAGATTTACGAAGAGCGTCTGCCTATCGACTACCAGACCACGCGCGTCTGTAGCGAGATGAGCCAGAATATGTTGCCCGTGTCGAACGCCCTCAATGGCGGCGGCGACTACGAGCTGCTTTTCACCGTCGACCAGAAGGACTACGACCGCGTCAAGGATATGGAAGGCATCCACATCATCGGCCACATCACCGAAGATGGACTTGGTGCAGTGATGGTTACGCCGCAGAACAGCACCATCACCCTTGTGGCCCAGGGTTTTAGAGAATGAAAGGAGAGGCTATTCTATAATGTTGGAAGACAGTTTCAAACATAAGGGATGGCGTATGGAGATGGTGCGCCATCTGAGCGAAAAAGGCATCAGCGACCGTCGCGTCCTCGACGCAATGGCCGAGGTGCCGCGTCATCTGTTCCTCGAGACGATGCTCGACTATATGGCCTACGAGGACCGTGCGCTACCCATCAAGTGCGGACAGACCATCTCGCAGCCCTCCACGGTGGCGTTCCAGAGCGAACTGCTCGATGCCGACCCCGCAATGAAGGTGCTCGAAGTGGGCACCGGCAGCGGCTATCAGACGGCAGTGCTGTGCGCAATGGGGTTGAAGGTGTTCACCATCGAGCGCCAGAAGGAACTCTACGACATCACCAAGCCGCGCCTCGAGCGGCTGCACTACCGCCCCAAGTGTTTCCTCGGCGACGGCTACAAGGGCTTGCCCGAATACGGTCCGTTCGACCGCATCATTATCACCTGCGGAGCCCCCGAAGTGCCGAAAGACCTGCTGGATCAGCTCAAAGTCGGTGGCGTAATGGTGATTCCCGTTGGCGGCCAGCAGCAAGAGATGCTGCGCATCGTCAAGACTGGCGATGGTCCTGACGACACGCTGCGTCAGCGCTATGGCGACTGCAATTTCGTGCCGATGCTAGAAAAACTGGACTACGGCGGCAAATAGGCATCGTGCCGTCAAAAGATGCGGAAAACAAAGTGTTGCCGCGACAGACGCTTTGAAGTGAAAACCAGTCCCGCGTCGAACAGGTCGACCGACAGTGTCACATCGGGTTCTTTGAAAAGTTTTTGCCACTCCTGTTCGCTTCTTTTGTCGCGATGCGGACGGCGTACAAGGCCAATCAGCCCCTCGCCGGTTGCCAGGACGGTGTCGGCTCCGCGCAGCGCGGCGCTGTTTTCTGCCGCGGTTGCGCCATAGTGGTCGGCAATCTTGTAGCGCAGCTGGCCGAACTTGTCGTGCCGGCTCAGCCCCAGCCTCGTCAGCGTAGCGCGGTCCAGCTTTGGCAAAAGCACATTCTCGTAGAGGTCGTAGACAAACGGCGACTGGATATCGTACTGAGTTTTAGCGCATACTATGTATTCGAGCCTGTTCATATAAAGCACCTACTGATTTGCAAAAATAAGAAAAAAGTTACAGATAATGGAAAAACGCCACATAATACATTTCGCATTGCTGCTGCTTACGGCGACGCTTTTTGCCGCCTGCGGCGGAGGCGACAGCTATACGCCCAAGCCCAAAGGCTATATGCGCATCGATATGCCGGAGCACAAATACTGGCTTGTCGACACCTTGCCCCTTTCCGACACGCTGTTTTGGGAAGGCGACACTATGGTTGCCATTTCGCACGACAAGCCGTTCCACACTTTCCCCATCATCTTCGAGGCCAACCAGTGTGCCGAAGTGGGGGAGAAGGATGCCCCCAAGGGCGTGACGTGGATCGACATCACCTATCCGCAGTGGAACGGCATCATCTTCCTTACCTACAAGCCGCTGCGTCGCCCGTCCGACTTGGCGGCCGAGGTCGACACGTCGTATCAGCTGCTGTCCAAGCATTTCGATTTCTCGTCGGGTGTCGACGAGCGCCAGTTTGTCAACGAGGCCGACCGCGTCTACGCCACCACCTATCGCCTCAGCGGCCAGAACGTGGCGTCGACGTTCCAGTTCTGGGCCACCGACAGCATCCGCCATTTCCTGCGCGGCTCGCTCTACATCGACTGTGTGCCCAACAACGACTCGCTGGCTCCGGTGCTTGAGTATCTGCAGCAGGACTTGATTCATCTGGTCGAAACAATGAAATGGAGGCAACAATGAAGAAGATAGCCCTTACTCTTGCCCTGCTTTCGCAATTCGCCGTAGCAGTGGCCCAGACCGGCGCGGTGTCGCAGTTCGAAGGCCGTTGGTGGCTGGGAATACTCCAGGAGGCCTCTCTGCCCATCAATTTCACCTTCAGCGATGCGAAGCCGGTTTTGTACAGCCCTATGCAGACATCCGATCCCATTCCGGCAACGGAATGGAGCTTTGCCGGCGACACGCTGCGCATCAACCACAAGCCGGCGGGTATGCGCCTTGTGCTTGTCTGGAATGCTGCCGACAGCAGTTTTCGTGGCACTTTCCGCCAGGGTGCGATGCGCACGCAGATGCATTTTCTCCCCGTCGACACCATCTTCAGCGTTGTGCGTCCGCAGACGCCCAAGCCGCCGTTCCCCTATACTGAAAAGGAGGTGGTCATTGAGCGCAAAAAGGCAGGCGTGCGGCTGGCAGGCACGCTGACCCTTCCCGACGGCGCGGGTCCCTTCCCGGCGGTGGTCCTTGTCAGCGGCAGCGGCCAGCAGAACCGCGACGAGGAGCTGCTGGGCCACAAGCCTTTCCTAGTGCTGGCCGACCATCTGGCTCGCAACGGCATCGCCGTGCTGCGCTGCGACGACCGCGGCACCGGCGGCTCGAAGGGCGAAGTGCAGAATGCCACGACGCTCGACTTTGCCGACGATGCCGAGGCCGCGTTCGACTTCCTGCGCAAACAGAAAAAAATCGACCCCAAGCGCGTGGGCATCATCGGCCACAGCGAGGGCGGAATGATAGCCCCCATCGTGGCGTCGCGCAACCGCAAGGTGGCCTTTGTCGTGATGTTGGCCGGTCCCGGAACGACGGGTGCCGACATCCTGCTGCAGCAGAACGAGCGCATCCTGCAGCTCGACAGCGTTCCCCAACGTCTTATTGACTGCCGCCTCGATGTGCTGCGCACCCTCTATGCGGCGATGGACACGATGGCGGCCGACAACTACGAATCCTTCACTACGCGTCTGTGCGAAGAGCGCACCAAGGGCCTCACCGCCGACGAGCGTAAGAGCATAGGGCTGCGCCGCGGCGACGCCATAGGCCTTGCCGCCCAGATGCGTTTGCCCTGGATGCGCACCTTCATAGGGCTGGACAACAGCGTGTACCTTAGCCGCTTGCGCTGTCCGGTCCTTGCCGTCAATGGCGACCGCGACTGCCAGGTGCTGCCCGTCAACCTCGACGCCATTGCCGAAGCCACCGGCCACCGCGCGCAGACGGCCCTGATGCCTGGCCTCAACCACCTGATGCAGCACTGCCAGACCGGCGCCACCAGCGAATATCTGCTCATCGATGAAACGGTGGCCCCGGAGGTGATGGCGCTGATTGCCAGTTTTGTAAACAAAACCAAATAGAAATATCCGCAAAACGGACTTCGGTTCTGTAAATTATTCGTAATTTTGCATCCGTAAAACAGAAACACATAATCCTATGAAACGTTTATTAATCTTTATTGTAGCCCTTGCCACCCTTGCGCTGGCATCGTGCAAGAAAGAGTACACCATCACAGTGAAATCCAACAATGAGGCCCTGGGCACCGTCACCGGTGGTGGCGAGTACAAGAAGGGCACGACGGCCACCATTGGAGCCATACCCGCACAGGGATGCATATTCCAAGGCTGGCAGGACGGCAACAGCGACAATCCCCGCTCGGTCGAGGTGACGGGCGACGCCACCTATACGGCCAACTTCGTCTCGGATTCGTACTATGCCGACCAGTTCGTCGGCGAATATTCGGTAGAGACCGATGCCACATTCAACAACATCCCCATTGTGGGCACCTATTCGATGGATTTCCCGACGATGACGGCCACCATCGTAAAGACAGGCAGCGGCAATGAGGTGGAGGTGACGATGGCTGGCCAGACGCGTCCCGGCTACGCCAACAGCACAGGACTCCACGTCGAGCCGATTGTCGTAAACCAGACTATCTTGACGACGACCGTCGCCGTAACAGTGACGTTCCCCACCATCAGCGCACCGGTCAACGGCACCACCTCGTGGACCTCGACCCTCTCGGCATCGTTTTCAGGAGTGGGCATCAACGGCACCGCCGAAATGACAGCAACGAAGATATGAATGAGAATGAGTTAATTTGTTAATTCGTTAATTTGTTAGTGGCTGCCGCGGTAACACTTACACACTAACGAATTAACAAATTAACAAATTAACGAATTAACGAATTAACATATTAACGAATTCCCAAATTAACGAATTCCCAAAAATGTATATCGTAACTGGTGCCACAGGATTCATAGGCTCTTGCCTGCTGGCCGAGATGGAGAAAAGAGGCTTTAGCGACATCGTTGCCGTCGACACGTTTGGCGACGGTGCCAAATGGCGCAACGTGGCCAAGCGCGGCGCTTTGCGCTTCGTTTTCCCGGCCGAGATGGATGCCTTCATTGCAGAACACCGCTCGGAAATCAAGGCCGTCCTTCATCTTGGCGCCATCTCGTCGACCACCGAGACCGATGTGGACCGCATCGTCGAGAACAATTTCCAGCTGACGGTTAGGCTTTACGAGTTCTGCCGCCAGAACTGCATTCCGCTCGTATATGCCTCGTCGGCAGCCACCTATGGCGACGGCGCAAAGGGCTTTGTCGACAACGACGCGTTGGACTTCATCTCGTCGCTCAGGCCCCTGAACCCTTACGGCTGGAGCAAGAATGCTGTGGACAAATATATAGCCTCCACGGGCGGCTACGCCGAAGGCGGCTCGCAGGTCGTGGGACTTAAGTTCTTCAATGTCTATGGGCCCAACGAGTATCACAAAGGCCAGCAGATGAGCGTGATGCGCCATTTCTACGAGCAGTACCGCACCGCAGGGCGCGTGCGCCTCTTCAAATCCTATCGCGACGACTGTGCTGACGGCGAGCAGCGGCGCGACTTCGTGTGGGTAGGCGACTGCGTCAGCGTGATGCTCTGGATGCTCGACCATCCCGAAGTGCGGGGACTTTTCAACGTCGGCACCGGCCACGCCACATCGTATAATGTTGTGGCACAAAGCATAGCGCGTGCTATGGGCATAGAGCCTGTTATAGAATACATAGAAATGCCCGACTCCGTGCGCCACCAGTACCAGTATTTCACCGAGGCGGATCTGACCAAACTGCGCCGCGTGGGCTACGATGCGCCTTTCCTTTCGGTGCCCGAAGGTGTGGAACTATATGTCAAAAACTTCCTCGCCACCAACGACATCTATTTGTGATTCGTGATTCGTGATTGGCGATTGGTGATTAGTGATTAGTGATTAGCCAAATGTATTGTCCCTTAACTTCCCTTACTTCCCTTATCTCCCCTTAACTTCCCTTAACTTCCCTTAACTTCCTTTAAAGCATCCTCCCCTTTCAAAAAAATCTGCTGACAAGTATTGCCGTCGCCACGGCGGCGTTGAGCGACTCGCAGGTGCCGCCCACGTTTGGAATTGTCAGCCGTTGGTGCAGACGGGCAGCCACGGGAGCCGAAATGCCACGGCCCTCGTTGCCGACAACCAGCACCGCCGGACCTTGCAGCGTGGCCGTGCGATAGTCCGTCCCGTCGAGCATAGCCCCATAGGTGGCAAAGCCTTTTTTGTTAGCCTCGTCAATCCATTCCGCAAGGTCGACATATTCGACACGAGTCCTGAAGATGGCACCCATAGTAGCCTGAACCACCTTGGGGTTATAGACCGACACCGTGTCGCGGCTGCAGACAATGTGGCGTATGCCGTACCAGTCGGCCGTGCGCATAATGGTCCCCATATTGCCAGGGTCCTGCAGCCCATCCAGCGCCAACATCAGCCCCCCCTCGTTAAAGTCAAAACAGTTACCGCGCCAGCCGCTTTCCGCTTTCCGCTTTCCGCTTTCCGCTTGCTCTGTTCTCCTGCTCGCGTGGCGAGCGAAATCTTGTAAATCTTGTAAATCCGTTCCGACTTCGTCGGAATTGGCTACCGCGTCAGCCGCTTTCCGCTTTCCGCTTTCCGCTTTCCGCTCTCCGTTCTCCGCTTTCCGCTCCACCAGCATCCACACCTTGTTAGGGGTGCGTAGGCTGCTGAGGCGCTCCAGTTGCTCGGACGACACTTCGTACACTTCGCCAGCAACGGTGGCGTTGGGCATCGTGGCCAGATAGTCGGCTGTTGCACAGATGACTAAAATCTTATGTTCCGATGCAAGTGCTTCGTGGCACATCTTTTCGCCTTCGACGACAAAGACGCCCTCTTCGTCGCATCGTTTTTGCATACGGTAGGCCGCAAGGGCTTTGAGTTGGTTTTTCGACAGACTGCTCATATCAGCACAACGCCCAAAGAAGAAAAAAATTGTGCAGCCCTGCAACATTGTCGTTTTTTCAGCCTCAACCCCTTGCTGCTGCCACCCATCGCACCCGCCTCGCCAGCCACCCGCTCCGCCCGTTCCTATATCGTTCCTATATCGTTCTTATATCGTTCCTATATAAAAATATAAGAACGATATAAGAACGAT
>JAFWYO010000140.1 GCA_017517715.1 Bacteroidales bacterium | reverse complement strand
CGAACACCCCGACCGCTACCGCGCCATCCCCTCTCGGAGAGGGGTGGCCCGAAGGGCCGGGGTGTGTCGCACCGTCAAGCCAACCCCCACCTGCCCCCCGAAAACCCGCCCTCGCAACCCGCTGTTTCCCAGTACTAATCTCCTATCAAAGTTCACTCAAACTCCTACCTAACTTTTATAAAAATTTTCGCCAGTGAACAATAATAGGGCTCAGGTTGCGTTATGATAGGTGAAAGGTGCAGCGAAAGGCAGCTTTCGGCTGCGCAACCTACTAATTATCAATTATTAATTTTAAATTTACAAAGTACTATGGGAAAAACATCATTCGGCTTTTTTGACGGTTTCAGTGGACAGGTCGGCAACGTGATTGGATACCGCTGGCGCGGACGTATGTGCGTGCGCTCGATGCCGTCGCACTACAACGACGCGCGCACGCCCGAGCAACTGCAGCAACGCGCTCTGTTCAAATATGTTGTCGGTTTCGCCGCCAAGGCACGCCGCGTATTGAAACTTGGTCTGCACACCGTCAGCCTCGACGCACAAATGACTGAAAGCAATTATTTTATGCGCATCAACAAGCGTTGTTTCGCGGCCGCTTCCGCTGCGCAGCCTGATTCGCAGGTTGGTATGCAGGTTGATTACGAAAACCTTATCTTTGCCGACGGCCCTGTTGCGCCCGTGGCTTTCGATGCGCCGCAGATGCTCGACGAGACCACCCTGCAGATCGGTTTCGAGAAGAATCCCCTGCACCGCGTTGCCCGGTCGGAAGATTTGGTCTACGTCGTCGCCTACTGCCCCGACCTGGGCGACTTCGACCTCTCCGACCCCGTCTATCGCCGCCGCAACAAACTGGAATTCAACCTCAACGAATTCTGGTCCGGCCACGAAATCCACCTCTGGGGCTTCGTCGTCGACCCCGCCGGCCGCGCCTCCATCAGCCAATACATCGGCCGTGTGGTTTTGGATTATGAAGTATTTACAAAAACAGAAAATGACACTAATAACATTAAATATCAAGAAGATAATACCAACAAAGAAGCTCCTAGCGGAAAAAACAACCAATATCATACAACAATAGGGACCAATTCACGTTATGACATGTTTTTTTCACCACCACCAAACTTAAAGACAAAATGAGATATGAACTTTTAAAAGAAATCCATAAGGCAAAGGACGAAATCTGCAAATCTGTTTACAAACAGCTGAAAAGCAAGGAGAATAACATCGCTTTTTTCATAAATGAGCCGTGTTATTTTTACGATGTAGAATCAGTTGACCGCTATGATTTTAAACGAATGTTCATAGAGGAAGTAACAGTAATGGTTGAATATACCGTTGGGAATGGTTACGAACCCTGCGAATACAAAAGAGAAACAGACAAACTCTCCTCATTTGAGCTGGGTGAGATTTGCGAAATTATCAAAAAGATAAAAGATTAGTTTGCAAGCGCCTATTCCAAGTCAGCCATCGACTTCCTGATTGCCAATCCAATGGCTTTGCCAAGCAAACAAGGCACAGCATTACCAATTTGTACAAGTTGCTTGTTTTTAGGTCCTTCGAAGACGAAATCGTCCGGGAACGACTGAAGACGAGCCATTTCGCGTGCTGTGAGCACACGTGGCAATTTAGGATGCAGGTTTACACCTCCGTGATTCTCTTTGACCGTACAAGAGGCTTCGTTCCAAGGGCATTTTTTCCACGCATCGGAATAGCCCTTGTATAGGCTTTCCCCTTCTGGGCACATCATTATGCGACGCTGCATTTCGGCATTGTGCTGTGTCGGCACGTGGTTAAACGCCGGATCAGCCGGGTGGTCGACCAAATCGCCTATTGCCTGTCCTGTAGTGATATAATGTTCTGGAGAAAGAATCGGCCGAGGATGGAAATTCTTCAGTCCCAGCCGATTGCCGACAAAAATAACGCGTTCACGTTTTTGTGGCGTATAGTAATCGGCAGCACAGAGCGTTGTGACATTCATTTCATATCCGATGGCCTTATAGTCGTCGATTATTTTCTTTTCGACAGCTCCGCCAAGCATCGAACGCAAACCTTTGACGTTCTCACATAGGACGAAATCGGGCTGAAGGGTACGGACGATTTCCAGCATTTCCTTATACAGACTGTTGCGAGGGTCGTCAACAATGCGGTTGCCAGCCATAGAGAAGCCTTGACATGGGAATCCGCCCGAGATAAGATTCAGGTGTCGTCCGCCCAACTGTTCTGCCACAGTATCATACAGTTTCTTCTTTATTTCTGGCTGCGTGATGTCGCCATAGACAAAGGGGTGTTTGAAGTTGCGGCGATAAGTCATTCCCGCCTCTTTGAAGAAATCAAGTCCGCAGATTCCGTTAAGGCCTGCCATTTCAAGGCCGCGGCTTAAGCCTCCGGCACCGCAGAAAAGGTCGATAAAGGTCAGCTCAGAGTGAGTGGTATTGTTCCAATAGGGGCTGATATCCGCCCAGTTGACATTATCGGAGGAGGCGGAGTTCTTGCCAGGTCGGGCTTTTCTTTCAGACACATACGGCGCCAGGTCGAAAAGCAGAAGCTGCGTATTGTCGGCTCCTTTGTGAGCGGACTTTGATAGATGTGGGTTATCGGCCTTTACGGATTGCGGTTTTCCTGTCTGTTCAAAATCTTTCAGATCGTTTTCGTATACGACATAGCGACTGTGCTCTTTGTAAGCGACAAGAGCACCTGAGGCAACATATCTTCTGACAATCTTCAAAGACAAATTGAGCCTATCAGCAACCATATCAAGCGTATACGCAGTCATTCCAAATTCGGTAACATAGTGCAAAACTACGAAAAAAAAGTGATTTGCATTCTACAAATCGCCTTCCTATATAAAAATGCTAACTATAGTCTGTTGTGGTATCAAAGAGAAAATGCGTATTTTGCAAAAAAAATACGGATGCAATGGATGATGATATTTTAAAGAGATTCGGCTTAACAATCAAGCGCTTGCGCGAAAAGAAAGGTATAAGTCAGGAGAAGCTCGGAGAGATTTCCGACCTTCATCGCACTTATATCGGAATGATTGAGCGCGCCGAAAGAAACGTAACGCTGAAAAACATCGAAAAACTTGCCAAGGCACTGGAAATGGAAATTTCCGAGATTTTTGTCGAAATGGAAAAACAATGAAATATGGCAACAAAAGAAAAACAATTGATTGAGCATTGCCTAAATGCAATGATGAATACGGAACAAATCCAAAACCTGCTGAACGAACTTGGATATAACGCCAAAGGCAACAAGTCGGAAATTATCGATGCAGCTTTGAACGAATGCGGGAAATTAAATATCGAAAGTCTAACCAAACACCTTCGTGACAAATGGATGCCTGCTAACATTCAGACTCATATTGACAATATGAAATCGGGCAAGTTGAAAGGCCACGACTGGCACGGAGCAATGCCTTCATCTCTGCACCTTAGTTTGCAGAACAAAGTACGCGAATGTGTTGACGGGCTCCTCACCATTGACAGATTGATAGAAATCGGTGCAGACATAATGAAACACGAATATTTTATGGTTGCACAGCACGACATAATTGAGACTTCGATTATTAATCATTTCAAAGACACGATTCCACCAATAGTTTCGAGAAGCATAACCGACTTTGTTTTTAAAGGCACACCTGTAGACCTGAAAGTCACCGGTTTCCCTGACAAACCCGAAAAATGGCAGAAACGTGCGAAAAAAGACCAAAAGCTGACTGAAGAGGAAAAGATATGTCTAATTAGGGATTTGTATGAAAGAGCCGATAAAGACCGAATGAGAAAACAAGCCCAAAAAACAATCAACAACTGGGGACTTAACAGAATGTATATCATTATTAAAGATCAGGACGAATGGTTTAAAGACCCCGAATCCATTGTTGAGAAAGTCCTAAATGAACTTGAAAAGACAGAAAAGCCTTACAATGTCACAGTCAATGGATTTCCATTTGAAGCTTTCTGCATAGAGGTGTAATCACAGATATATTATCTCGGTCTGGACGTTGGGGTAGCCCATTGCGGTGAGGGCGGCGGCGTATTCGTCGACTTGGGCCTGGTATTTGCGGTGCGATTCGGGGGTGAAGGAACCGGTTTTGAAGTCGACGACCCAGGTTTGGTCGGGAGCGAAAACTATGCGGTCGGGGCGGCGCACTTGGCCGTCGACGACAATGGAGGCTTCGCACTTGACCCGGTAGGTGGGGTCGAAATATTTGCGATTTGCTTCATTCTGAAACATTTTCTGGATGCGTTGGCTGATGGTTTGCTCGTCATCGGCCGAGAGGTGGTGCAAACGGCAATAGGCCTCGACCTCGGTGGGGATGTCGTCGGGCGTGACGATGTGGGCAAGGAGGTCGTGGACAGCGATGCCGAAGCGGCGGCTGTCGGACTGGAGCGACGAGAGGAGGGCTTCGTTCTGCGCGGCGATGCGGACGCGTTTTTCCCATTGCGGGAAGCTGACGCCTTCGATCTGCATCTGCCCTTTAACATCGCTGCTGTCGTCGGTATCGGTCTGCGGATTGGCAAAATCGTCGCCAATGGTGTAGCAGGCATCGCCTGTGGCGTTGCATAGGCTGTCGGACGCGACGAAGCTGTGCAGCAATGAGCCGTAGCCTGCATTTTTGGTTTCTTCGCCGACGACGATAAGCTTCTGTTCGGGACGCGTCAGGGCGACGTACAGCACATTGAGGCTGTCGATTTCCTGCATCTGGCGCTCCTGACGGAAGTCGTCGTCGAAATCGGTGGCCTGGCTTTGCAGGTTGACGAAAGCTACGGGCAGTTCGGTCTGCTCTTTCGAGGGCACGTTGACCCACATCTTGGAATTGGGCTCGCGTTTGTAGGGCAAAGCAAATATAACTATCTTGGACTCAAGACCTTTAGCCTTATGGATAGTCATCAGCTGGACAGCGTCGAGGCCGCTGGCTGTGGAGCTGGAGAGCTTGGTGATGCGCTCGTCGAGATAGGTGATGAAAGAGGCCAGGTCGGAGTGCGCGTGCTGCGTGTAGGACGACACGACATTGAGGAACGAGGCGACGTAGGCGCTGTCCTTGCCTTGCAGCCGGAAGATCCGGACAAGCTGCTCGCAGGTGTCGTAGAGCGAGAGGGCGCGCAGGAGGTCGATGTTGAAAAGGATATCGAACTTGCGGAGAAAAGCGGCAAGGTCGAAAGAGTCGTCGCAAAGGCTCCAATAGAGCTCTGGCGAATAGGCCTGCGAAGGGTCGATCTGCGGTTCGAGGCATCCGCATCGGGCGGCGAGGTGGGCCACTTGAAGTGCCGCATTGCGATTGCGAGGGTCGTAGATGTATTCGAGCGCACTTTGCAGCAGAAGTACTGCGTTGCTGTTGGCGAGGACAAACGATTCGGAGCTGACGATGGGCACCGGGTTGGGCGCTGCGCTGAAATGGTTGGAGATGCGCACAAGGGTCTCGTTGTCGCGAGCCAAGACCATAATGTCGCCATAGCGATAGTTGAGGTCGTCGACCTGATGGCGGACAGCGTTGTAGAGCGAATCGAGCAGCTCGTCCTTGGGATGAAAGCTGACCTGGACGAAACCACCCTCGCCGACGGTATACTGGAACAGCTCGGGACGGCTATCGCCATCGGGACCCACAAAACCTTGGCCAACATAGAGTTGTCTAAGCAATTCATTGTCGGTTACTTCCGCGATGGAATCAAAGAAACGGTTGTTGAAATTGACGATATTGGACAGTGTGCGCCTGTTGATGGCAAGATGGTCGATGCGAGCCTGACGGCGCAAGGAATGTCCGTGGCGAGGGCTGTCGACCTCAGGCAGCTGAACGAACTGGCGCACATCGCCTTGCCGGAAGCGATAGATGGCCTGCTTGGCATCGCCGACGACGAGCGACTGCGTCCCCACCTCGGGCGTGGCGTCGCCGAAATCGTAGGTCATCGCCTCGTCCATCAGAGGCAAAAAATTGAGCCACTGCAGTTTGCTGGTATCCTGAAATTCGTCGATAAGGTAGTTGTGGTATCGGCTGCCAATGCGTTCATAGATGAACGGCGCCGGTTCGTTGGCTATCTCCTGGTCGAGCCGCTTGTTGAACTCCGAAATATGGACAATCTCATTGTCATTATAGTAGCGGTTTTTGATAGTGTTGAGCTTGCCCAGCACGGCGAGACCATACAGGTTGGAAATCAGCAGGCGGTTGGTATTGTAGCGGCGCAAACCGTCCTCGATTGCGTCGTAGGCATTGCAAAAAACCGGGAGGACAGCCTGAAAAGCCGGGAGCAGCGATTGCGGCGTACTCTTGATGTGCAGTTTTTGTTCCTTATAAGCATCGTCGACACGCTTGTGGGTTTTGTTGATTTTGTCGAAGTCGCCCTGCTCTATGGCTTGGAAGAAATTATACACTGTGCCTTTGTTCGGGAAAGCCTCGGCCTCGAGTCCGTTGTCGGCACAAGCCTGAAGGAATGCGGCAGCAGCAGAGCTTATCTTCTTTTCGTAGTCACGTATGTCGGCGAGCAGACGGTCGTGGATGGTGATAAACTGCGGCAACTTGATCTGTTCGAGCTGTGGCAGGAACTGCGGAGCCTCCTCTTTGAAAATCTCTTTGGAAAGCTTGGCGATGCTGCGTTCCACTTTGTAGCCTTTGCCGTCGTCCATCTGGCTTTGCGAAAACGCGCAAAGCAGCTGCGTAAGAGCCTGCTCTTCGGCACTGCCGGCCAGCGAAAGCATCTCGTCTACAATACTTTGTATTATTTCCTGCTGGTCTATCTGCACATTGAAATTCATAGGCAGGTTGAGGTCGTGGGCAAAGGTGCGCACCAGGCGGTGGACAAAGCTGTCGATAGTGCAAACCGAAAAATCGGAATAGTTGTGGAGAATGGCCGACTGAAGCACCGAAGAGCGGCGCCGCACCTCGTCGGCGGACACATTCAGATGGCTGGCCATCTCATTGATAAGAGCTTGTGCCTTAGGGTTGTTATGGACAATCTCGCCGAGTCTCGCCATTATGCGTTCCTTCATTCCGTTGGCCGCCTTGTTGGTAAAGGTGATGGCCAGAATCTGGCTGAAGCGCTGCGCTAGCTGGTCGTCGTAGCCACTTGAAATAGCGATTTCAATGAACTGACGGACAAGGGTGTAAGTTTTTCCGGAACCGGCCGAAGCGCGGCAAATAATGAAGCGAGACATCGTATGTTGTGAGTTAAAGTATTGACGTTTTTTTCAAATCATCTGACAATGATGCAATTGGACACTGTTCGTTCGCCGGCGAAATCGTAACGTCCATTGTCGGAGGGGTGATTGACGATTCCGCCGTTCTTATAGTCCTTTACGTACATTGTTGTGGAACCGCCGCCGTCGAGGTTGAGGGCCTGACGGCAACCAAGAAAACGCAGCAAACGGGCGAAATCGGTGAGCGAAAGGCCCTCGGACTGGCGTGTGCGACCATCGACAACGACCAGCAATACGGTGCCGTCGGCACGCATACCAACAGCCGTGCGGTTGTGGCGGAAGGTGACGAAAGTCTTGTCGTTGCGCATCGGCAGAATTTGTCCGTCGCGAATCAACATCGGTCCGGCGGTCATTATGTCGCTGGCTTTGAGCTTCTGTTCGGCAAGGCGTGCACTGTCGGGAACGAAAAACACAGGACGCCCGTCGTCGAGAAGCAGTGTGCCGTACTGATAATACTTGCGATGTATGCTGTCGCTGGCTTGCGGGGTATTGATACCCAGCTCCTTGCCATCAATGCGCAAATAGCAGATCGGGTTATGCTGACCCATATCGAAAAACGAGCCGTTGATGGCCGCCAAAGCGTTGTGGCGCAATGCCTGAACCGAGGTAGGAGTGCGCTGCGGCTCGTAGCTGAAGGCAAGACGGCGAGGCGAACCGGCAGGTATTTCGATGAAAGCCACAAACTGGTTGCTACCCAGGCAGGTTTTGTTTTCAAACAACCGCTGTTTCAACACCATACCATCAAGACTATCAACCTGCCACCGTGCAGAAACGATTTGCAAAGAGTCGCGGTTTTGGGCTGACGCGACACTGAAAAACAGGAATAATGATATGAATAATGATATTTTTTTCATAATTCAAATGGTTGATTCAGAGAGGTACTTTTTCGCGGCGGTCGCTATCCGCTGCCAATCCTGCTTGTGCATACAGTCGAAGTGGCCCAGCGGACAGCGTTCGGAGCCCATACGGCTGCAGGGGCGGCAGTGCAAGGTGTCGACCTGGCAGTCGATGTGGGGTGTGGCGTAGGCTGCAAAACCGAATTGCGGCACCGTGGCACCCCAAACGGCCACGACAGGCCGATGGAATGCGGCTGCAAAGTGCATCATCGACGAATCGGGAGCGACGACAACGGCAGCGTCGCGAATCAGGGCGGCAGACTCGAGCAACGTTGTCTTTCCGCACAAGTTGACGACATTGGAGCCGAAGGTTGCGCCGGCGCTGTCGAGCCTGCTTCGATCGCCACCATCGCCGAGCAACAGGACAGGCACTTTCATCAGCGAGCACAGCGTGGCAATATGGGCCGGAGGGATGCGCTTTGTGGCGTGCTGGGCACCACAGGCAACAACGGCATAAGGACTTGACAGAAGCTGGTCAATGCTGATGCCACCGACAGCCGTCCTCCGGAAGTTCTCAGCATCGAGAGAATGAGGCAACGCCAGTTCCAGCCCTTTGTTGTCGTTGCTCACACCAAGCGGCATAACGGTGCGCATATAGCGATCCACAACGTGACGCGACGACATCAGGTCACGTTTGGTGACTATGGTAAGCCACTTCCGCAGGTTTTCCTTGCGGTAAATCAGCTTCTTGCCTTTCAGCCTGGCGCGTATCATACGGCTGCGGTGGTTGTTGTGAAGGTCGATAATATAATCGTATGGGCCTTGTTCGTCGAGCATTGTCACCGTCTGGCTGATTGAGTCGCCAAGCGTCAGCACTTTGTCAACATTGGCATTGTTGGCCAGAAGGTCGCGCATCGCCGGCTTGGTCAAGAAATGCAGCACGCAGCCGTGCAGCTGCTGTTTGACGCAGCGCACCAGCGGCGTGGTTAGCAAGATGTCGCCTATGGAACTTAAACGTATTATAAGGACTTTCATTTCTTGTTGCGTTTGCGTCTGAAGAGTTCGCCCAAAGTGTCGAAATCTCTAGTATATTTAATGCCAACTCCCTGTTTGTAAGGCAAATCGGAGCGAGTATAGTCGTTGGTGTTGCTACGATTGAAGACAAAGAGGTGGAAACGCGGATTGATCTTATAACCCACCACCATATCGCCGGTCATATTGTTGCCACCGTCGGCACTGCTCATTTCGCGGGCTTCGCCACCAAAACCGAGCGTCGTCTCGAAATAGAACTTATCCCATTCCTTGCTGATATCCAGCGCGTACTGCTCAGTAGTGAGGGCATTGCCGGCCTGATAGTCGAAATTGATGTCGACAAACTGGACCATATCAGACACCATACTTCCCAACGTGTTGGCCACCAGCCCGTAGCCTTCTTCGGCCGTATTCGACGCCAATTCGGCATTGGTCGATGTCGACGAGTTGTAGAACCTCTTGAAAAGCAGCAGCGACACTGTCTGGTTGAGCATATCGCGTTCGTTGCTGCGGTCAATGTATGCAAAGACCTCTTCCTGAACGCTCTGGTCGGAATTGGGCAGACGAAGATCGAAGTCGATATCAGGAGCCTGCAGCGTTCCACTCAAAGCTATAACATTCTCTACCTGAACAGGTTTCTGCGACTCTGTGGCCGAAAGCGAGCCAGTTAGCGTAGACAGGTTGACGCGTTGCGAATAGACAGCCTTTATGTCGAACATCGCATCGCTGATGGCACCCGGGAAAGTGATGGAGCTGCCTTCGTCAATGGCAAATTCCTTACCCAGAACGCCCATAATATCAAGCAGTAGCGTTCCGCCTATAATTTCATAGTCACCCTTGAGCGAGAATGGATTGTGGCTGCCAATCTGCAGCTGCAGGTCGCCACCTCCGCGGGCATTGACGTTGACAGACACCGACGAGAAATCCATAGGCAGTCTCATCTGCATCTCGGGAGTGGTTTCGACGTTGATAGTCAACAGGTAGCGGCTACTGCTTTCGGCTTCCTGTATGTTTTCGTCCCGACCGTCGGGCGACGTCGTGTTCCTGGTTTCACTTGTCCACATTTCGTTCTGCATCTCTTCGATGCCGTAGTTCCAGGTGCCGAAATGTATGTAATCGGCCTGTTTCAGTTGGCGCTTGTCGTTGATGGGAACATTGAGGATGCTACCGTCGACGGTGCGGGCATCAAGCACAATATCCAGATTGTCGACGGGTCCGCTAACCGTTCCGTCGACCGCAGCAACAACGGTTCCGAAGTATTGCTCCGACTCGCGAGCCGAAGTGTTCATACAAAGCAGCCTATCGCTCTCGAGCGAAAGGTCGAAACGCATATCCGCCAAGTGGTTATGACTAATCTTGCCGTTGACATAAGCCTTGTTGCCGCGTTCGTCGCTAACGACAAAATCGTCCAACAGGATAGCATCTTCCGTCAGTTTGACCGTATCGGTGAAACCGTATGCGACATTGAGGAAATCAATCTTCATTGCGGCCTCTTTCATAAAGAGATAGCCTTCAACAACAGGATATTTGAGGGTTCCCGATATGTCGGCCTCGCCATAGATGCTGCCCCGCACGTTGGACGCAAACGCCTGCGTGAAGGGTTCCAGCGCCGACATAGCGATTCCGTCGATGCCAGCGGTGAAGTCGAGAGCCGGATCCTCCTGACTCATATCGATATAGCCCACCAGCTGCAAAGGCTCGCTATCGTCGGAGCGACGCGTGTCTAGCAACAAGTTCAGTTGGTTCATATCGGCATTCCACGTAGAGCGGATTCGGGCGTCGCCCAAAGATTCCTTATTGAATGCCAACTGACTGATATTCAAATCAGCGTTAAGATACGGAACATCGTTATTCTTTTTCTTTTTGTCGCGGTCGAACATCGTGGGCTCGTGCCCATCTTTAGACAGGAAACCCAGTCGGACATCGCCGTTGGCAGTTCCGTCCATCGACATTCCGGCAGCCGAAAGGAATGTATTAGCCACCGCAAGGCCAAATTCGCGGAAAGTGACATTGATGCTGTCGGACGGGGTGCCCATCCGCGAAGCCCTGAGCATAAGCATCTGTTCGGAGCTGATCATCGCCAAGCCGCCGACATAGAAGCCATTGGCATCGAAATAGATATTGTCTGCATCGTTGGCTGCCGGATATGCGTTCCACGTGTTCTTCGCCTGGTTCCATTCGCCACTTTCCAGCCGCCACTGGCGTCCGCCCATAGCCAATTGCGACGGGTCTATCATCAGCGACACCCTCTGGCTGTCGGCAATCAGGCGCAGATTGACATCGCCACCGCCAACGGCCTGGCTTTCATTCTCCCAAAAGGCACGGCAGACGGCCGAACGCTTCGAAGTCTCGGTTTCGACATCGGAATTTTCGGCAACCAACAGATTGCCAATCTTAATCTCGTCGGTGGTGATGCGAAGCCTGTATCTGTCGGCAACCGACTCGCCATTAATTCCTATATTATAGAATCGCACCGTCCCCAGCGATACTGAATCCGAGCGAATTATAGGCTTGAACGATTCCGCAAAATTATAATTGGCCTGAATCGTTGTGCCGTTGGCCAGATACAGCTCGGGAACGAACATCTGCAGAAGACCCGACGTATCGTTCAGCTCAGCATTGAATTCGAAGCGGGCATCGACGGCAGCATCAGCCTCGGTCGGACGGTTGTCAGTCTTCTCGTCACTCCACACGTGCGGAACATAGTCGTTCACGAACTTTTTCACCGTTTCACCCAAAGCCGCTATTTCGAAATAGCCGCGCATCTGGGCAGTAACGACGTCGCTGTTGAGAGTCCAGCTTTTCCAATAGTTCTGCTCGCGCGCCACCAGCGTAGCCTTTTTGAGCGAGGCATTTTTGTTGGTTGTATGCAGACGGACATCGCTCAGCGAAATGCGCGAAAACGAATTGCCATCGCCCAAAACGGAGTAGAACCCGCCGATCTTGGCATCGATACGCGACTCCGTATCGTTGGTGTCGTTCCACAAGCCCAGACGTTTCAGGTCAAGATGCTCAATATCCGCATTGGCTCGATAGATTGGGCCCTGTTTGCGGAACTCCACCTCGCCACTGGCAGCCAAAGCAGCCAACTCGTCATCCACATTCATCTCGGCCTTTACCTTGCCTCCGGCAGCCTCGATATCGACTGCCGTTTCGCCCATCAGGCGCTGTCCCTTCAACACCGTATGGTTCAGTCGTCCTTGAGCTGTAGCAGTCATCGTTTTGGGGTCAAATCCCTTACCTTCAAAAGCAATATCGAAGCCGCTTCGCGAAACCCATTCGTTGGGAGCCACCTTCCCTATCAGGAAGCCGTCGGACGTCAACGCGCCCGAATAGCGGTAGTCCTTCTTGCGCGGATTCATAGCCAACGCAACATCGCCGCTTACGCGACCCGGAACCGTAACCATATCGAGCTGAGTATTGAAGTCGAAAACTGTTCCACGGAAGACGATGTCAGCATCAATACGGTCGAGGGTTTTTATAATTTTGGGGGCCTTCATAGTGACGCCCTGCGGATGCCGCACCGCAGCCAGGTCGTCATAGCAGGTATGCAACCTGCTGATTGTCGCATCTATTTTTGTGGAATCGATTCGCGGCAATCCACAAATGGAGACATCAAGCCCCAGCGACGATTCGCGGCCGAAAGCCAGACGCACATCGTCGGCGTGGAAATCGGCTATAGGTCCACCAAACCACCCCGACAGCCACACGCGTTCGTCCATCCCCTCCAGAGCCGAAGTCCAGAAGGCCGCGTCGCGAAGTCCGCCATACGAGCCTTCCGTAAAATGGCACGTAAAGACCACACTGTCAAGGAAATTGCTCATCATTTTCCAACCGTCAAAATCGAGCAGGACATCGCCCATCAATCGCGAATCTTCTGTTTCCAAAATCAAATTGGTGGCACTGATTCCCACGCGCGTGGCATAGACGTTCATACTCATTTCATTGACAGTCAAACCAGAACGCTCCTTGGTCACAAAACGGTCAATCCTGCAGGTCACATAGTCCTTGTCGACCCTCACATTGCGCATCCTGGCATTTATGTTAGCCCATTCCTGATGCTTGATATCCACACGTCCGTCGTTGCGTGGGCGCGACCAGATTTCGCGGTTGCCGTCAAGGTCGTGACGGTACGTAACGTTGTCCATTATCAGATCGTCGACCAAGACCTTGAATTCCACCGGCTTGCTCGTTTCATCCTCGGTCGTGTCGGCAGAAGCAAAATAATCAATAATAAACTTCAGATTTAATCCTGACGTATCTATGCCAACGTGATAGTACGTATCCTTCAGGCGCACCTGGCTGAACGACAGGCCGTGCTCGTCGAAGGGGAACCGCTTGAACCGGAACGACATCGTGTGAGCAATACATATCGTGTCGTTGTCGGGATTGATAAGTTCCACGTTCCGCAGCACCAAGTGGTTGAATGGGTTGCAGCCGAGCGAGCCTATTTTCACCTTGCCGCCCCACTCTTTGCTGAAGTGGCTGCTGACCGCCGATCCGGCCAAAGACTGAACCAACGAGTAGTTCAAAAGAGCGACAACAACGTAAACGATGACGAAAAACGCCACCACAACTTTGCCTGTTATTTTCCAAAAACGTTTGATAGTCTTATACTTTAATTACATCATAACTAAAAAAACATTTTTTTAGTATAATATCTTAAAAAAAATGTGTATTTTTGCAAACTGAAAACAATCATCAACGACTAAAAAAAACTAAAAAAAGCACGTATACAACACTAGACATCAATGGCATACATACTTTCCATAGAATCATCCTGCGACGATACTTCTGCCGCCGTACTTAACGACGACCGACTGCTCTCGAATGTCATTGCTTCGCAAAAAGTTCACGAACAGTATGGCGGAGTAGTCCCCGAATTGGCCTCGAGGGCTCACCAGCACAACATTGTCCCCGTGGTCGACAAAGCCCTGAAGGATGCCGGCATTGACAAGCGGCAACTCGACGCCATTGCCTTCACTCGCGGCCCCGGCCTGCTGGGCTCGCTGCTGGTTGGTGTTTCCTTTGCCAAAAGCTTTGCCCAAGCACTCGACATCCCCCTGATCGAAATCAACCACCTGCAAGCCCACGTCCTCTCGCACTTCATCCGCACCAACGACGACTACGTCCCCCCGCAGTTCCCTTTTATGTGCCTTCTGGTCAGCGGCGGACACACCCAAATCATCCTGCTGCACAGCCACTTCGACATTGAAATAATCGGACAAACCATCGACGACGCTGCCGGCGAAGCCATCGACAAAGCCGCCAAGATTATGGACCTGGGCTACCCCGGCGGCCCCATCATCGACCGGCTGGCGCGCGACGGCAACCCCAACGCATTCCAGTTCGCAACGCCCAACATCGCCGGCTTCGACTACAGCTTTAGCGGCATCAAGACCTCTTTTCTCTATTTCCTTCGCGACAAGCTTGTTGTCGACCCCGATTTCATCGAGAAAAACAAAGCCGACCTCTGCGCCTCAATCCAGGAATGCATCGTCTCCTTCCTGCTGAAAAAATTCGAAAAAGCCGCCCTCAAATACCGCGTGCGCCAAGTGGCGATAGCGGGTGGCGTTTCGGCCAACTCGCGCCTGAGGAGCGGCATCGCCGCCTTGGGCGAAAAGCACCATTGGCGCGTCTTCACACCCACCCTCCAGTTCTGCACCGACAACGCCGCTATGGTCGGCATTGCCGGCTATTTCAAATACCTCAAAGGCGAATTCGCCGACATCTCGCTACCACCCTATACACGATAAAACTGAAACCGACTTTGCAAATTGAAAAACAACAAACCGATAGAATTAAGACTGCTGCTGATGCTTTGCTTCGGCTGCGTTCTCAATTTCCCGCTTGCGTTTTTCAATCCGCTGAAGGCCCAGGACATCCACTTCTCGCAAATCGACATCAACCCCATCCTTTTCAATCCCGCCTACTCCGGCTTTTTCGACGGCAACGGGCGCTTCGGGGTCGTCTATCGCAACCAGTGGGCCTCGGTCAGCAAAGCCTTCCAAACCATCGCAGCAACTGCCGAATGCTCTCTGCTCCGCCGGCGCTACTACAGCGACGGCCTCAGCCTCGGCGCCATCCTGTACAGCGACCGCGCCGGCACGCTCCACTACGGCACCACCGCTGGCAACCTTATCCTTTCCTATTTCAAAGCAATGGGCAAAAACAACGACAACTTCATCTCGCTAGCAGCAGAAGTGTCGTTTGGACAAGCCGGTTTTTCCACCGACGGGATGCTTCTGGAGGATCCCACCGACGACTTCAAGCAATACTCAGCCAGCTTTGTCTCGTTTGGCGCCGGCGCGGCCTGGTTCTACCAGCCCACCGACGATTTCTACCTGAAATTCGGACTTGCCGCCCGCAACATCAACAAGCCGGACATCTCCTACCTCGAATACGACAGCACCTTCATCGAGCGCAAATTCTCAGCCTATTCGCGCGCCGAATATCGCGCCTGGGGCGACATCTCCATCCTTCCCATTGCAGCGGCTATGGTCCAGAACAATTACACCGAGGTGCTCTTCGGTGCCGACTTCAAGTGGTACCTTTCCGAATCATCCGACCGGCGCATCAGCTTCTCGTGGGGTGTCCACTACCGGTGGCGCGACGCCGCACTGGTCGAAATGACTGCCGAATACAACGCATTCCTCTTCGCTCTGACCTACGACGCCAACCTCTCCAAACTGACCCCGGCATCCCATTCGTTCGGCGCTTTCGAAATCAGCATCCTCTACCGTCTGGCCAACAGCAAACGCGTCCGCCGCGCCGCTATGCCTTGTCCCATAATATGAAATAACAAACAACATACATATATTGTCCGAAAAAACAACAGCTTATGAAACATAATTATCTTATCATCGCATTCCTTTCCCTATTGGCGATCACCGCTCTGCCTGCCAAAGTGTCAGCACAGAACGAGATTGAAGCCGGCGACGAGGCGTTCCGTTTCGGATACTACAAAACCGCCGTCGACCACTATCGTGCCGCCTACCGCAAGTCGGCCGACCCGAACGTCGCCTACAAAATAGCCGAATCGCACCGCCTCTCCAACGACTACGCCAAGGCCCTGCGCTACTACCGCATCGTCGAACAGTCGTCGGCAGCCGCACTGCACCCGCACACCGACTACTTCCTGGCCTCGATGTACCGTATGTCCGGCTACCCCGACTCGGCAATGTTCTTCTACCAGCGCTACCTCAAGACCGCCAACAACGAGACGCTCGAAACCCGGGCCCGCCAGGAATTGCGCGCCTGCCAGTGGGTCATCGACTCGCGCGACTCCTCCAAAACCCCGGCCAACGATGCCCCCACCCTCACCTACAGCGTGCACCAGGAAGGACGCAACATCAACACCGAATACAGCGAATCGGGAGCCGTACTGATGGGTGATTCGCTGCAGCTGTTCTCCTCTATGCGCGAAATATCGAAACCCGGATCCAAAAACGCCATCTATTCCGACCTGGTGCTGATGCAGCTTTTCCAGGCCGACTTCAGCGGCGGCCAGCCCAACAAGTCCACCCTCAACGACTGGGGCCTCAACCACAAGGAAAAACACACCTGCAACGCCGCCATCGACCCGCTGCACCAAAGCATCTATTTCACCATCTGCGAAACCGACGATTTCTCCAACATCCCGTGCAAAATCTACGTCTCGCATTTCCGCAAGGGCAAATGGACCAAAGCCAAAGAAGTTGGCGGCGACGTCAACCTGGGCGGCAGCAGCTCCACCCATCCTGCCGTCGGCTATCTGCCCGACAGCACGACAGTTCTCTATTTCGTCTCCGACCGCCCCGGCGGCCTGGGCGGCTTTGACATCTGGTACTCAGTCATCAACGAGGGCAAGACTCCCTCGCCCAGCGTCAATCTCGGCATTCCCGTCAACACCCAGGGCAACGAAATCACGCCTTTCTACGACAACCACAGCCAGCAGCTCTTTTTCTCGTCCGACTGGCATCTGGGCTATGGCGGCTACGACGTCTTCCGCTCCCAGGGCAGCCGCGACAGCTGGCAGGAGCCCGTCAACCTGGGCGAAGACCTTAACAGCCCCGCCAACGACATCTATTTCACTGTCAATCAAGATAACACATCGGGCTATCTGACCTCCAACCGGCGCGGTTCGTCATTCATCAGCGACAACACCTGCTGCAACGACATCTACAGCTGGAAACTCCAGAAAAAAGCGCCCGCACGCCGACGCGTCGTCGAAGAGCCCGTCGCCGTGGCCCGCAAAAGCGCCGTACACAACATACTGCCAATCAAGCTCTATTTCCACAACGACGAGCCCGACCCCAAGTCGAAGCTGGCCACCACCTCCACCAACTATTTCCAGACCTACAACCGCTATATGTTTATGCGCAACGACTACAAGAAAGCCCACACGCTGGCTGCCGGCAACGTCGTCTACGACTCCATCTGCGATGCCATCGACTATTTCTTCGACTATGACGTCCAGTACAACTGCGAACGCTTCGAGCAGTTCCTCAACCTGCTGCTCGACGACCTCAAGGCCGGACACCGCATCTCGATGACCGTCGAAGGCTATGCAAGCCCCATACACACAGGCAAATACAACGAACTCATCTCCAAGCGCCGCATCGCCAGCATCGTCAACCAGATTATGGAGTACAACAAGGGCATCCTCACCAAATATATGGGTACCGGCGGCGGCTCGCTCCAGATCCGCGAAGTGGCCTACGGCAGCACCCACGCCGACAAAAACGTGAGCGACGACCGCAGCCAAACCAACAAGTCGGTCTACAGTGTCGAAGCAGCACGCGAACGCAGAATAGAAATACTTGACTATCAATACCTCGAAGACGACAGCAGCCTTATCAGCTGCCTGCACCTACCCACACGCGCAATGCACATAGGCACCTATTTCACAGGCGAATACGCCGACATACAGGTCCATCTGAAACACAGCGCCCTCAACGAAACCACACTCGACTTCATCAGCGTCGGCTCGCCCGACGTCAAAGTGGTGGGATACAGCAAATTGACTCCCGGCCGCGAACTGGTCATCTATCTGCGTATGGACAACCGCAAGGCCGAGCCGACAGTCAGCTCGTTCCTGCCCATCACCATCCGCGTCGCCGGCGAACAGATAACGCAGACAATGTTCGTCGAATACACGCTGGAAAAATGACCCAGACGTTGACCAGCTGCCGCATTCTTAATTGCTGAAAACATTCCGAAGTTAAGGTTAAGGTTAAAGTTAAAATGGAGCTGGCGCAAATCGCCTGCCCCACGCTGGTCGTCGCCGGCAACCGCGATATGATCAAAGAACGCCACACGCGACTTATCGCCACCTCCATCCCCGGCGCACGGCTGGCCATCCTGCCGGGCGACCACTTCATAGCGAACCGCAACCCCGAAGCCTTCAACGCTACAGTGTTACAGTTTCTGTG
>JAFWYO010000139.1 GCA_017517715.1 Bacteroidales bacterium | reverse complement strand
TTTTGCTTTTACAATTTTGGAACCAATTTTCTTATAATTTTGAGCGAAGCGACCAAGATTATTATTTTCTCTTCAGCACCGCGTGCACCTTCTCGACGATGTCGGCGGCGCGGAGGTGGTAGTTGGTGAGCATCTCGTCGGGGGTGCCGCTCTCGCCGAACTTGTCGTCCACGGCCACGTACTCCATCGGCGTGGGGCAGTGCAGGGCGAGGGTCTGGGCCACGCTGTCGCCCAGGCCGCCGTTGAAGAGGTACTCCTCGCAGGTCACCACGGCGCGAGTCTTGCGGGCGCTGGCCACGATGGCCTCCACGTCGAGCGGCTTAATGGTGTGGATGTTGATGACTTCGGCGCTGATGCCTTCCTTCTCCAGGGCTTCGGCAGCTTGCAGGGCTTCCCACACAAGGTGGCCACAGGCAAAGAGGGTCACGTCCTTGCCCTCGCTCAGCAGTTGGGCCTTGCCGATATCGAACTTCTCATTCTCCGGCAGGAAGCAGGCCATCTTGCTGCGGCCGAGGCGCAGGTAGACGGGGCCGACGTGCTCGGCGGCGGCCAGCGTGGCGGCCTTGGCCTGGTTGAAGTCGGCGGGAACCAGCACGGTCATATTCGGCAGGGCCTTCATCAGGGCGATGTCCTCCATCGTCTGGTGGGTGGCGCCATCCTCGCCGAGCGAGATGCCAGCGTGCGAGCCGCAGATCTTGACGTTCTTGTTGCTATAGGCCACGACCTGGCGTATCTGGTCGTAGACGCGGCCGGTGACGAACTCGGCGAAGCCGCCCAGGAAGGGCACCTTGCCGCAGAGGCTCAGACCGGCGGCGATGCCGACCATATTGGCCTCGGCGATGCCGCACTGGATGAAGCGCTCGGGGAACTCCTTGGCGAAGCCGTCCATCTTGACGCTGCCTTTCACGTCGGCGCTCAGCGCCACGACATTCTCATTGCGCTTGCCAGCTTCCACAAGGCCTTCGCCCATACCGGCGCGCAGTTCTTTCATTGATTGTTTTTTGTAGTGGGTCATAATATTGATTATTTTATCTATTTAATTTTATTATTCTATCGTCAGCAGTTGTCGTGGGAGTGGTGTCCACGACGAAACTGCCGTCGTCGACGGAGAAGTCAGTGTACTCGCGAATCCAGTCCTCATAGATGAAGTCTCGCACCACGTACCAATAGTTGTCATCATCCGGTGAGGCTTTGGCGCGCTGCACGGGAATGTAGTTGTTGGTGTCGACCAACAACTCGAAAGGGACGCCTTCCATGCGACTGCGGGGATCGATGGGCTGTGCCGTGTGGAAGAGCGTCACCACGTCGCTGTACATTCTTTCCTTGAACGGTAGGCTGCAATGGTGTATCAACTCGCGGGGAATGCCCATATCCATCATATCCCCGACAACTTCCTCCCAATGGGCGGAGTCGACGATGTCCTGAACGATAAGGTAGTAGATGCGCCACAGCGAGGTGTCCATAGTGCTGACGGCATTCTGTATTTCCTCGTTCATCTGTCTGCAGCCGTAGCAGTAGGGGCTGGTGAAAATAAGAGCGCGGTAGTGAGTGGTATCCTGCGCGATAGCAGTCAGCTCCTCCATGCCGAAAGAGCCTTCCGGCACATACAGAGGTGTCTTGGTATTATGCCTGCAGCCTACAAGGAGCAGCACAGCCATCGTTATATAAAAGATTCTTTTCATTGATTGTTTTTCGTAGTGGGTCATAATTGTTATTGTTTTTATTGTTTATTTATCAAGTTCAGTAATGAATCTTTCTTGTCCCTATTGTATAGTCTGCCGTCAGTCAAGCGGTAGAAGACTGTGTCGCGGCAGATGCTGTCCCCGGAATATCGGGTATATGCTATCTCCTCTTTTATTAAATCATACGAGTCAAACATTGTGTACTTTACATCCTCGATGTAATTCCAGTCTTCGCACCGCAGGCGATACATCTTCTTGTCAAAAAGGCCATCACGACGATAAAGCACAAGGTCATCAGGGTCAATCCAACCTGAGGACACAGAGTACACCACATAGTCTTTGTTGCTCCAAGCCCTATGGTCGGATGGGATGATTGTCGAAACGTAAAGCAAAAGTCCGCAGAAATATAGGATAACAGCGCAGCTTATCCAAGTCACAGTCTTTATCAACCAATGTCTATCTCTGGTACTATGGATGGTCAGCATTACAGCATATATAGGTGTGAGCACCAACGCTATCCCGAAAGCCCACCCGTCGAGATGATAGGCTATTCTGACACCCTCGTCCAGGGACATAGACGCAATAACCACCCCCCACAGCACAAGTGCCGTGATGCCGATAATCCTGCGTATGGTTTTTGCTTTCATTGATTGTTTTTCGTAGCGGGTTATATTTGTTATTGTTTTTATTGTTTGTTTATCTTTATTATGGGGTTAATGGGTTTTATGGGTTTAATGGGCGGTATGATTACCGTTTCCCATTCTGCCTATTAGACCCATTAAACCTATCCTGCCCATTAAATCCATTATTATCTCTGTAGGCTTTCCTTGCCCTGTACATCTCTTCCTTGATTCCTCCGTTCTCGATGAAGTTCCGCTTCTGCCATTCTATCAGACCACGTATGAGCACATCGCACTGGTGTATCAGCGTGATGGCGATATTGGCGATGGTCTCGTCGGTGCGGTCTTTTATCTTCTCTCTATACACCGCCGAGTCCAAATGCTTCTTGCAGAAGGCTCGCGTCTGCACACAGCGCGGGTCGTCGTAAGGCCACTGTTCCAAGCCACGCACCCGCAGGTAATCTTCATAGTCGAGCAGCAGCTCGTGCAGCGAGGCACGGTTGACGTTGGTCAGTTTTAATTCCATCTCCTTCGAAGTCACCCCGTCGATGTTGCCCTCTGCCAGATTCTGCTTGCCGCTCCGCGCCGCCTGCACCATCTGGTCTATCGTGCGGTCGCCCTTGCTCAAGAACTTGTTGGCAAAGTAATACGTCACGTCGTAGACGCACTCCGCTTTCTGGAACGCCTTCAACGTGCGATAGTTGTTGTCTTGCCGTATAAAGTCCTTGTCGGTCATATCACATTGCATTTTTCTATCATCTCATCCAGCCCTCCATACGATAAATTTTCTCCATCAGCTTGTGGGCTTTGCCTTTTGTGGGCTTGTGCCACACCTCGACGCGCACTGCGTAGTAGTCCTCCCAATCGCCTTCGTAAATGGTGAAATCCTTGTGGTTCGGCTCAACTATTTGTCCAAAACCGTTGTGGTTCAGCACCTGCGTGGTGGTGCACGGCTTAATGCGGTCGGCCGAAAGTTCTATATTATCAGTGACTTCAAAGCAGCGGAGGTAAATCTCGCCGTTCTCCAAAGCTGGCCAATAGAATGCAAAATTGTATATGCCGCCCTGGTCGCCGTTCCATATCTGCAGCCACGTGGTGGTGTCGGTGCTGTCTATGTCGACGGGGGTGAAGATGTCCCCATCAGTGGCATTCCATCTGTGAGCGGTGTCGGTGATGGGGATGTTATATTCCAGTCCTTCGGGTATAGGGTGGCTCTTGCCAAAATCGTCAGGCGCCATACTGAACAACCCTGCTACACCCATTGAGAAAAACATAAAACCGATGACAGCCTCCAAAACCAAACTGGCAATTCCTGCCAGAAATGCCCCCACGGCACGCCACCATTCCTTCCTAAGTAAGAGAATGATGAAAACCGGCAGCTGCAAAAGCAACACAAGGGCAGTAATGCCTGCAAGGACGAATCCCCACACTGTTGATTCTCCAGCAACAAACATCGTGGCCACAAGCAATAGCACCGTCGCCGGCGGGAACACCCACCAGTTGTGCACAATCCAATCGTTGGATGAGCTTTTCTTTATGTGGTCGCAATTTGGCATAAGATTATTTTTAAGGTTGAATCTCCGCTTTCCGTTTTCCGCTTTCCGCTTTAAAGTCCGATATTCGTCGTCTGGCCCGATTCTATCTGGAACCGCTTGGTGCGCACCGTGCGGTACTCGATGCTGTTCTGTGGCTTTATCACAAGCTGGTACTGGCCGGGCATCAGCAGTATGCGCTCGTTTATCTTGTTGGGGTCAAGGTCGCAAACGTGGGTCAGCACGCCTTCTTTCAGCTCGAATATGGCACCCGACGAAATAGCCTTGGGCTTGCTGATGTTGGCCAAACCTGGGGTCGGAATGGTCAGGTCGGTCGCCGACGAACCCACAATGCCCACATTTTCAAGTCGCAGGGTGGGGTAGGAGAGCACCTCGATGTCGTAGTTGCCGGCCAGGTAGTCGCCACTTTCGCCCATCAGCTGGCGCCCAACCAGTTGACTGCTGCCGTGACGGTACACCAGCACCGGATACTGCGGCACCTGATAGTTGGTGCGCCTTCCGTCGGTGCGCAGCCGCAACGAACCCTGCTCCACGGTGATGTTCAGCCGGTTGATGCGACCGGACTTGAACTGCTTCTTTTTCAGTACTGTTGGCGGCGTGGTGAACAGCGTTATGTCGTAGGTCACCAGCGGGTCCACCGTCAGCGTGTCGGGCGTGTAGCGGCTGTCGATGCTGTAGAGCGTGGCATATTTCACCACGCCCGTCTGGCTGTCGTACAGCGCTATCGGCAGCATGGCCTCCATCAGGTGGTCGGTCTCGTCGTTGACACTCACCACCACGCGGGCCTCCTCTTCCGACAGGCGGAAGATGTTGTACAGCGTCTCGGTGTACTGTTCCTCGTTGGGCACGTAGGTGAACTTGCCGGCGCAGTCCAGGCTGTGCTGGAAATCCTGCTTGTCGCCGATGCCCAGGATGAAGGTCTGCACGATAACGCCGCTCATCTGCACCTGGCGCGCCACGTCGCAGATGTTGCCGTCGCAGTCGTCCATACCGTCGGTGATAATCAGTATGATATTGCGCGGCTGCACATCCTCCTTCGAGTCGCCCGTCAGCGGCGGAAAGTCGTTCAGCGAGCTGCTCAAAGCCGATGCCGCAGTGCAGGCACCGTTGGGGACAAGGGTTTTTATCTTGCTCTGTATCTTGTAGTTGTTGCTCTTTTCGAAGGGTACCTCAAGGCGTGTGCCGTACGAGTTCTTGTTCAGGTGGCCGAACACGCGCAGCGCCACCTCGATATTCTGCTGGTTGGCAACGCTGTCCATAAACTTCAGCAGCACCTGCTGCGTCACCTTTATCTTCGCGTCGCTCTGCCAGCGGTCCCACATACTGTGTGAGCAGTCGAGGATTATCAGTACTCGCGTATGCTGCTCGGACGGAGCCGTTTGCGAGTGTGCAACGGCTCCGCCAAACAACAAGATGAGGACGATAAAAAATCTAAGCGGTTTCAATTTTCTAGTGAATTGTGAATAGTGAATTGATTGCGTCAGCCAATAACGCATTAATCAATAGTCTCCCAGTTCCGTTTCGGGCAGCTGAGCCAGAGCCTTCTGCAGGTCTACGTCGTTCAGCACGGCACCGTGGTACTTGTTGGTGTTCTGCATAAAATCGACACCGTAGCCCATCTGGCTCTGCAGCAGCACGCACACGGGTTTGCCCTTGCCAGTCAGCGACTTGGCCTTCTGCATTCCGTCAATCACCTGCTGCATATCGTTGCCGTTCTCGATGACGACCACTTCCCACATAAAGCTCTCGAACTTGGCCTTCAGGTTGCCGAGGTCCATCACCTGCTCAACGGTGCCGTCGATCTGCTGGTGGTTGTAGTCGACAGTGCTGATCAGGTTGTCCACCTTCTTTGCACCGGCAAACATAGCGGCCTCCCAAATCTGGCCTTCCTGCAGCTCGCCGTCACCGTGCATAGTGTAAACCAGGTGGTTGTCGCCGGTCATCTTCTTGCCCAGCGCAGCACCGATACCCACGCTCATACCCTGACCCAGCGAGCCGCTGGCCATACGGATGCCCGGCAGGCCGTGTTCGGTCGAGGGGTGGCCCTGCAGGCGGGTGCCGAACTTGCGGAACGTGGCCAGCTCGCTGACCGGGAAATATCCGCGGCGGGCCATCGTGCTGTAAATCACCGGCGTGATGTGACCCTGGCTGACGAAGAGCATATCCTGGCCCGCACCTTCCATCGTGAACTTGGCCGGGTTGTGATCCATCAGGTTGAACTGCATAGCCACAAACCAGTCGGTCGTTCCCAGCGAGCCACCCGGGTGTCCGCTCTTGGCGGCGGTGGTCATTCTCAATATGTCTCTGCGCACTTGCTGCGCAATTGTCTGTAATTCTTGTGTTGTTTTCATATATTATAAATTTTAATTTTTTGCAAAAATACTAATAAAAAGGCCGCACCACATCGAAAGTTATCAATGTTTATCAACATTATTGAATGGCGAATTGTGAATAGTGACACGAGCGCGCTCATTTCACAATTCACTATTCACAAGTGATTCCAATTTTTATTTTTAATTTTTAATTACAGCCTAAACACATACTGCCTCCCGTTCTGGTCGGTGCCGTACAGCTCGCCGCCGTGGCGCGTCACGGTGATACTGTAGCTGTTCTCGTCATCGTCGTGGATGGTGCCGCGTCCTGTCTTGCCGTTCATCGTCACGTGGCCCCACACCTTGCCGTTGGCGCCGTAGGTCGAGATATACAGCGTCTCCTTTTTCCCATACGAGACCGCTTGCGTCTTTTCGCTCTTCCGGTTTACGCTTTCTGTCGGCACCGTCGCCTCGTCGGCCACTTCGCGTTCGCCGCTCTCAGCAGCCGGCATCTGTTCCCTGTATGGCCATTCTGTCTCGCAATCCGCCGCAGCCACAGGCGTCGAATTCTCCGGTTCCATAATTGCCGGTTCCGGTTCCACAACAGCATTCGTCGCCTTGTTGCCGTTGCAAGCAAGAGACAAAAAAGCAGACAAAACAATAATACTCAGGATGTAAAAGTTTCTTTTGCGTTTCATAAACATTCGTTTTTCAGCCCACAAAAATAAGAAAACTATTTCATTCGGCAAAATCCACCGGCAATAATCCTTCCCCATAAAGCAATAACCGCGTCAGCATTGCCGCCAAAGGCGGAATTAATTTACAGGATTTACTAAGTCGCGGAAGCTGAGAGTAGAGCAAGCTTGCTTGCTTTACCGAAGTGAAGCAACGTAGACGTAGTCAGGATTTCGCTCGCCTGCGAGCAGGAGATTTTTTGGCGATTGTTAAAAAACGCCGACAGCAGATAATAAAAAAAATGTGTATCTTTGCAAAAGCAAATACGGAAGCGGAATACGAGTAAGAATGTGAAATCTAGGCTTTTCGCCAAAGTATTGCATAAACATTTAGCAAGATTGACCTATGAAACCCATCATAATTGCCGGCCCCTGCGTCATTGAATCCGAAGATTGCCTCACGGAAGTGGCTCGCGAACTCGTTCGGCTCAACAGCAAATACGGTGTTGACATCATCTTCAAGTCCTCCTTCGACAAGGCCAACCGCACCAGTATCAGCTCCTTCCGCGGACCTGGAATGGAAAAAGGACTCCAGATGCTCGCCGACATCAAAAGCCGCTTCGGACTCCGGCTCCTCACCGATATCCACGAAAGCCGTCAGGCTCAGCCCGTTGCCAGCGTCGTCGACGTACTGCAGATCCCCGCATTCCTCTGCCGCCAGACCGACCTCCTCGTCGCTGCCGCACGCACAGGCAAGACCGTCAACATCAAGAAGGCACAGTTCCTCAGCGGAGCCGATATGCAGTACCCCGTGCAGAAAGTCCGAGAAAGCGGCAACAACAACATCTGGCTCACCGAACGCGGCAACGTTTACGGCTACAACAACCTCGTCGTCGACTTTCGCAATATCGTGGAAATGAAGCGTTTCTCGCCCACAGTCATTATGGATTGCACCCATTCCGTCCAGCGGCCCGGAGCCGCCGATGGCAAAACGGGTGGCGACCGGCAGTACATCCCCGCTATGGCCCTTGCCGCCAAAGCCTTCGGCGCCACCGGCTATTTCTTCGAAGTGCATCCCGACCCTGACAACGCTCTCAGCGACGGCCCCAATATGCTAAAACTCACCGATTTCGAACCATTACTAATCAAATTGCTACAATGACTGATTCTAACATTATAGAAGTAGGACGACGTTGCCTGCTCGACGAAGCACAAGCCATCAGCGCTCTCGCTCCACGGCTCGACCAATCCTTCGTCCAGGCCGTCGAAATGATATACAGCTGCAAAGGCAAATTCATCGTCACCGGCGTCGGCAAGTCCGGACATATCGGACACAAAATCGCCGCCACTATGGCCAGCACCGGCACGCCATCTTTCTTCATCAACCCCCTCGACGCTTACCACGGCGACCTCGGTATGATACAGAGTGGCGACCTCGTGATGGCCATCTCCTACAGCGGAATGACCGAAGAGCTCCTCCGCTTCCTGCCGCTCCTACACCAGCGAAACATTCCCATCATCGGTATGAGCAGCAACGCACGCTCACCCCTGGCACGACTCTGCGTCTGCCATCTCGACATCTCCGTGCAGCACGAAGCCGACCCACTCGGTCTGGCTCCCACATCGTCCACCACAGCCACCCTCGCTATGGGCGACGCACTCGCCTGCGCACTCATCAAGCGGCGCAACTTCAAGGAAACCGACTTCGCACGCTTCCACCCGGGCGGCAGCCTCGGCAAGCGGCTCCTCTCGCACGTCGAAGACTTTATGGTCTCAACCAACCTCCCCTTCGTCAAACCCTCCGAC
>JAFWYO010000138.1 GCA_017517715.1 Bacteroidales bacterium | reverse complement strand
TTCTCTTCGAGGTATTTGTACAGCTTGTGTTTCTTGAACAAACGCGCGATGAGCTTGCCACGGTAATACACCTTACTTTCATCAACGGAGTAATCTTCTTGCTTATTGAGGAATGTTGCGAGGTCAACCTTGCCCTCGTAAATCAATCCTGTTATGGTGTTTCCACCACCTTTGCCTCCTGTTATCATATTATATTGAATTAAAATTTTTGCTTTTGTTAACGCAAAACCCCGCATTTTATTGTGCGGGGTTGAAATTAATGTATCGGATTATAAAGCTTAGCGGCAGACGCAGACAATTGAATTAAAAACAAAGAGGAAATTTTTGTTCTCCGCTGCGCTATCGGAACGGCCACCGGCAGTTCCTTCATCCTCTCCGATTTCTTGTGCAATCCGTAGGGGAAAAATCAGCGAGTTACAAACATTGGCATTCATCGGGCTATCATCTTGGACGGGCGGATACGGTCGACAATGACCATATCATCCTCTACGTGGAATATGAAACACCAGCGGCGGTTATGGCTCACCATTCGGCGGGCTTTGGGGTGGTACTGCCGTATGTCGGCCATCGTGCTCGGCCGGTACAGGTCGGCATACACCGATAGCGACTGTACTTCGGCAATCATCATATCGAGATACCTACGTGCGCCCTCGATACTCATCACCGTGAGCAGGAAGTCGGTCAAGTCCTCGATGTCGAGCCTCGCCCTACGGGAAATTCTAAGCCTGTAGCTTTTCATATTTCTCAAGGTAGCGATTCCAGACCTCGTCAAAATACTCTTCCACTGTCATCAGTTCGCTTTCGGGCGTTTTGTCGACACTTTGTGTTGTGCCGATGGGCTTTCGGCCGCGTGCCGAATGCGCGGTACGCACTGCCTTCGGTCTTTCTGTTGTTGCTACAGATTCCATATCAGATTGTATTGTTTTCGATTTGCAAAATTAGGAAGAATTATCGGATTGACAAAAATATTTTCACGCGAAGAGGTTTCGTGCGTCTTTCATAGCTTTGCCGGCCCGCATCTCGCTGAACGCCGTCGTAAGACTTTCTCTGACCATCTTCGTCTGCTCGTCCTTTGGATTGTCTGAGGGCGTCACCTTTGCGCCAAGAGTGAGCAACACACCAATCAGTTGCTTGATGGCGCTGTTGCGTCCGTCGTATTCAAGTGTTATTGTTGCCATAGTAATTCGATTTATGATATCCGATTTTATAACGCAGCAATAATCTGATTATTGTATTCTGTTGCAGAAAAAATCCGAGTAGACTCAACTACCAAGAGCCACGCTACTTATGGCTGTGGCCAATGCTAATAAAATCCATAATGTCGTATCTTGTAATCACGCCGCAAAAACAGGCAGGCGATATTCCAACGTTTTCGTTAAGCCGAACGCAGAGGGCAAATCACGAAGTGTTTGCACTATGCTGAGGCGAGAAAACGACTCATAAAATGGAACGGTATGGCGATTTTATGAAAATTTGACTTGTAACAATCTTTTCATCCCATCTTAACAGCTCTGTCTGTTTTCAGGCTCGCTTTCTATGTTTTGCCCATTTATCGTTTGTCCTGCACGCCATACTTAATCCATTCGTTCTGCGGGTAGCGTCCCTTGATGGCTTGGCGCATCGCAAGCATCTGCGCCTTCATATCGGCGATCAGATCCATATTCTTGTGCACCTTGAGGGAGACCTCTCGGCGCAGTTCATCAACCTCGGCGTCTTTCTGTCTCAGCGTTTTGGCTGCTTCTTCCAGACGATTGAGGTCGTCGGCTGTGATGCCGATTCCTTTCACCTCGGCGAGGTGTTTACGCAGACCGGCCACAAGCACATCTGCCTTGTCGATTTCGTTCAAATTTGTTACTGACATAAATGTATACTTTTTGTGTGAATAATGGGCTTGCGCCCCTGAATTGTGGCTTTGGGAGATGGTTATTTGCCGGCGGCGATCTCCTTTTCGCGGATGATCACGTCGGCGATGGCTTCGGTCTCGTCGGCAGGCTTGATGTTCTTGGTGGCGTTTCGCTCGTTGCGCTGTGCAATATCGCTAGGGAAAATCTTGCGGATGGCGAACCGCACAAAAGGCTGGACGAAGAACATCTGCGAGAAATAGGCAAACGGCAGGTTGTAGCACACCAGGCGGAACCAACGGCACAAGAAGTCGACGACATCGAATCCTTCATTGTAGGGATAGTAGAATGCGTCGGCCAGCAGACTCATCGTCGGGCACATCAGGCAGACGGTGGCCGAGATGATGGCCGACTCGAATATCATCGGGTGGTTGCGTCGCGGGTCGAATTTGCGGCTGGCCAAGCGAAACGCCAGTGGACTGCCCATCGCCACCGCCAGTACAAAGGCACAAACTGTCTCGATGACAATCACGAGCCATATCGGCACGTGGGTGCCGAACATATAGACGCCGCCCTGGCTGTTGATGGCCTGCAGCACCGACGACGTGCCGGTGGCCTGCATTAGGGCGTCGCCCTCGACGACATACAAACTATAAAATACAAACGCGTGAACAGTGATGACCACCGTGATCAACGCATACACCAAATGCTGAAACTGATTTTGTGATTTCATACATAAAAACCATTTAGTTAAACGTGTGCCCAACTTCGATGGTTCTTACAGATTCACACCACGTTCCAGCTACCGACACGCTCACCGGAATCGATTGCAAAAGTACGATTTTTTTTTCGAAATAGGCCAAAAAAGTTTTTAAAGGTAAATAAAAAAGCCAGGTTTCGCCTGGCTTTGTTGTTCGAATTGAAGGTGTAATGTTATTACCACTCAGCAATTTTCCATCCGTTCTCGGTGAGGACCATCTGTTCCGTGTCTTCCTGTACCTCGCCGTTGCCGAATGTGCACTTGACTGCAACAGAGGCTGCCTGACCGTCTTCGGAAATGGTTTCGCCGAGGATTTCATAGTCTTTCAGGCCTCCATTGGCTTCGTAAACCATCTGCATAAGTTCGGCAAGTCCGTTGACTTCCTCTTCGGTGTAGTTCTCTGTGCCTACGGTATACATCAAGGCCGCTTTGTAGTCTTTGTTTTTCAACTCTTTTAAGACTTTTTCCAATGTCGCCGTCGGCGAGTTCTTTTTGCTGGATTTTGTTGTCTCGGTCGATTCGCCCGACTGTCCGCAGCTGACGAAGGCAAAGCCGCATACCACGAAAGCGGTAATTGCGAAAATCAATACTTTTTTCATCGGTTTTCTGTTTTTTGGATTAATTAAAATGTTGGTTGTTTTTTGGTAATGATTTGATTGTCAAATTTTGGTGCAAAGATACGAATTATTTTTGAACTAACAAAATGAATGCAAACCGGTTGATGGAATTTGTCCCCCTGGGGCTGTTGCTTCTATCGGTTTTCGGGGGCGAGTTCCAAACTGGCTTCGGATGCCACCTGGCAGGGCCGTTCCTATATCGTTCCTATATCGATCCTATATCGTTCTTATATTTTTATATAGGAACGATATAAGAACGATATAGGAACGATATAGGAACGGGCGGAGCGGGTCTGTGCCAAAATCCGTTTGTACGCCGGTGCGACCTAACGGCCGGATTGGGTCAAACTGATAAAAAAAAGGAACCCTTTCGGGTTCCTTTTTTTTTGATTTTTAGTCTGTTGGCAATCAATATTTGTAGAAGCCTTCGCCGGTTTTGCGGCCAAGGAGGCCGGCGCGGACCATCTTGCGCAGCAGCGGGTGAGGACGGTACTTCGGATCGCCGAACTCTTTGTAGAGGACTTCCATAATGGCCAGGTTGACATCGTTGCCGATAAGGTCGGCCAGGGCCAGGGGACCCATCGGATGGTTGGCGCCGAGCATCATACATTTGTCGATATCCTCGGCGGTGGCGATACCGTCGGCGAGGATGCCTACTGCCTCGTTGATCATCGGGATGAGGATGCGGTTGACGACAAAGCCGGGGGCTTCCTTCACCTCGACGGGCTGCTTGCCGATTTCGGTGGCGAGGTCGACGACGCACTTGCAGACGGCGTCGCTGGTCAGCTGGCCGCGGATAACCTCGACGAGGGCCATACGGTCGGCGGGGTTGAAGAAGTGCATACCGATGAATTGGGCCGGGCGGCTGGTGCAGGCGGCTATCTCGGTGATGCTCAGCGAGCTGCTGTTGGTTGCGAAGATGGCTTCGGGCTTGCAGATCTTGTCGAGTTCGGTGAAAACATCTTTCTTGAGCTGCATCTCCTCGACGGCGGCCTCGATGACGAGGTCGGCATCGGCGAAGGTGGCGTAGTCGGTAGTGGTGGTGATGTTCTTCAGCAGGGCGTCGACGGCCTCCTGGGTCATCTTGCCTTTCTCGACGAGCTTGGCATACGATTTTGCTATTGAACCCATAGCCTTGTCAAGGCTGGCCTGGGTGCGGCTCTTCATAACTACAGGCATCTTGGCGGCGAAGGCTTTGACGATGCCTTTGGCCATAGTGCCGGTTCCGATAACGTAGATTTTCATAATTTATTAATTTGATAATTTGATAATTGTTAATTCGTTAGTCTTTTTCTGCGTATCTACTCACACATTAACGCATTCGCACATTGACGCATTCACTTTCCTTGGAATTCGCATTTGCCTTTGTTGATGAAGGCTTGCATACCGTTCTTCTGGTCCTCGGTGGCGAAGCACTGGCCGAACATCTTGCTCTCGTAGGCGATGGCCTCGTTGGCAGGCATATCGTATTCGTTGTTGATGCACTGCTTGGCGTAGCGCACGGCGATGGGGGCGTTGGCGGCGATGCGCTCGGCCATCTCGCGGGCCTTGTCCATCAGTTCGGCGGGCTCGTAGACGGCGTTGACCAGTCCAATGCGCAGTGCCTCGTCGGCCTTCATCGTGCGGCCACTGAAAATGAGCTCTTTGGCGATGCCCATACCCACCAGGCGGGCCATACGTACCGTGCCGCTGAAGCCGGGGATGATGCCCAGGCCGACCTCGGGCTGGCCGAAACGGGCGTTGCTGCTGCAAATGCGTATGTCGCAGGCCATTGCCAGCTCGCAGCCTCCGCCCAGGGCGAAGCCGTTGACGGCGGCGATGACGGGGATGGGCAGCGTCTCGATTTTGCGGAACACACGGGCGCCCTTTGCGCCAAAGGTCTGTCCTTGAGTGGCGTCGAGGTCGGCCATCTCCTTGATGTCGGCTCCGGCCACGAATGATTTTTCGCCGTCGCCGGTGACGATAAGGCAGCGATATTTGTTGCAGTCCAGGTGGTCGACGAAATCCTCAAGTTCGCCAAGAATGGTCGAGTTGAGGGCGTTGAGGCTTTGGGGTGCACTGATGGCAACGGTGCAAACAGCACCATTTTCAGCGAGTTTCAAATATTGGTAATTCATATTGTCTTAAAGTTTGTGGATGCAAAAATACACATTTTTCTTCAATGAAAGAAAAATATTTTGCATAACTTTGTCTTTATGGCAGTTGAATCGTCAGAAACCGATTTCGAAGCCGATTTCGTGTATCGAACGCGAGGTGTAGAGCGGCAGCAGGTTGGCAGTCAGTGCAACTCGGCGTATTACCTTGCGGGGCAGGACGATGCCAAGGCCGACGTTGAGTTTCCAGGGGTTCACAACGAAGGGGTTGGTCGACGATGCGCCTTGCGTATGCGTGCGGACGATGCTGTGGGCGGGGGTTATGTTGAGGCTCCATCCGGTCTTGTCCTTGCCCAAAGGGAAGAAATTCAGCGTGATAGGGAGGTTTGCGAAAAGGTCGAAGTAACTGTAGGAGTGCTCCTTGTTCGACAAGAAATATTGTATCTCGTCGTTGTTTGTGTAACCGTTATCCGTCACACTGACGGTATAATCACTGATTGTGCCTTGCAGCAGGTGTCCGCTGAACGACACGCCGACATCGAGGCTGCTGCTGCGGGTGCTTGCGATGGCATAGGAGGCTCCGAAGTTGGCGGACAAAGAAAAGTCGGGATTGATGGAAATGAATGTTTTGCCTACGTTGGAAATGATTTCATTAGTCATATTTACTTCAGCATAGCCGATGCTGCCACTCGACACGGCCGAGGCGTTGATTGAAGATATGAAGCTGAGTCGGTTTTCGTTGTCTTTATATATTGTTGTGGCGTTTGCAATTGCGTTCGGGAGGGGCACTGTATTTATCAGTTCTGTCGTATGGGGGAGTGTGGCGGTGTCGGCGTTCACGCTGTTTGTCGGCATTGCGGCAGCGATGCCGGTCTGTGGTTCAGCCGTGTCGAATAAGGGAGAGTTGTCGGTTTGGTTGCTTTCAGCCAGCGTATTGTCGTTTGCTGGAAGATGAATTTTTTCTTTTCCTCGGGGTTTGCTGTGTTGGGGCGTCTCTGAAAATGGGATTTCGTTTGTGGGATAGGGGACGGCCTCTGTTTTTGGTGTGGATACCTTTTGCGTTGCGGCTATAATCGGTTCGGAGCCTTGCTGTTGCGGCAGGTTGCGTATGGTCAGGGTGACGCATAGCATCATCACCGCGACGCCCACGATGCCGATGCGTCGCCGCGACTGTCGCTGTGCCATACGGTGCAGGTTGTCGGCAATTTGTTGCTGTTGCCGCTTGTCCTCGCCGTATTGTTGCAGTATTTTCTCTATATCGTCCTGTTTCATTGTTCGTTGATAGTGTTTTGAAGGTTGTCTCTGAGCGAGGCGTAGGCGCGGCTCAGCTGTGTCGTGATGTTGGTCTCGCTTAGTCCCGTCTGCTGTGCTATCTTGCGGATTGACAGTTGTTTTATGTATTTCATCTCTATTATCTGCTGCTGTTGTTGTGGCAGGGCGGTGATGGCCTTTTCCACCTGGCGGAAGCGTTGCTCTGCTTTGTCAGTGTCCTCATCATATTGTCGGATGTGCATTTCCGTTGCGGCGGCCTCCAGATCCTTTTGACGCTGCTTTTCGCGGCGCAGCATATCGATGCACAGGTTTCGCAGGGTGCGTATGGAATAGCCCTGCGGGTCCTTCATTAGCCCCAGTCGCCACCGCATACGCCACAGACGCACAAAGGTGTCCTGCACGGCGTCGTTGGCAAGATCGTCGTCGTGCAGTATCGCCGCAGCCGTCTGTTTCATAGTCGGTTGCAGCGATACGATGTCCTGTATGAATTGTTCTGTATTTATGTCGGTTGGGGTGCTATGAGGCTATTCATCCATAAAAGGTTCGCCGTATTGGAAAGTGGTGGTAATGTTGATGGTAGAGTAGATCAGTGTGTGGATTGTGTACGTTAAGCTGAGTGGGTAGCCGTCGTTGCTGCGGTATTGGTAGGTCAGGTTGTTTGTTGTAGGAGTTGAACTGTATACGGTGCTCTGAATCAAATTGTTCCGGCTTAGGAAGGTGGGGTTGTCGATAAATCTGTTCTCAAAGATAGAATTTGATGTAAAGTGCCCTTGCAGGGGGTTGTAGTGGTTGTCGTACTGGTAGTCGATTTGCGTGATGCCGGTGCAATAATGTGCCATCGAATCGGCTGTGGCGCGCACCAGGTTGCCGTCGCTCCACTGCAGCGTCCAGCATTGCACGAGGGTGTCGGTATGGTAAAGGTCACGGAGCCAGTCTGCTACGGGTCGTACGAACACTATTGCGTATGGATACCGGCTACCGTCGGAGTAGCGGAATTCGGTGCTGCGAGTCAGATATGTGATACGCTGCAGCAGACCGTTGTCGTAGTGGAATTTGAATGTGCGCCGAGCCTCGGTGTCGCTATGATATACAATGCTGTCTATCTGACCGTTGCTGTTGTAGTGGTAGGTGTCGTAGATGGAACTTTGGATGCCATCGTAATAGCCATTGCCGTAGTGCACCGTAACCAGCTGGCGGTCGCGGTTCCACGTCCATACGTCGTTGACGGTCCTGTCGCTTGTGCCGCCTTCGCCTACTTCGTGGATTTCGTGCACCATCCCCGTAATCGGCAGCGAGGGGGAATAACGGCCCTCAAAGGCATTCTGTTCGCCGTCGGTGTAATGCTGCGGATTGCATCCTGCAACCAAAACAAGGAGCGGTAAGAGAAAAAGATTAATCCGTTTCATAATACTTTTGTTAAATTTGATGTGTGATTGTCTGATGTGTGATTGTCTCTTCGAATACGGTTGCCTGATGCGGCGTGCCGGCGTAGATGCTTTCCACATTGATTCTCAACGTGAATTCGCCTTGCGGAAGGTCGTTGATAGTGAACGAGTTGTCGTAAAGGCAGATGCAGTTGGTCAAGCCCTGCTCGCCCACGTGCTCCACTACGGTCACGACATTGCCATCTGTTTCAACAGTGGTTGTAATGTTCTGCTCCCCGCAGTCGAGCATCATATTGTAGTGCGTCACCTGCAGCGAGTTGCCGTCGCTCGCCCACGAATAGACGATGGAGTCGGTTGTCATATCCTTTGCAGCCAGTTTGTCGGTGTTGGTGTGGCAGTCCGACGTATGGACATCGGAGATGAAGGGCGAGGAGATAGTTCGCGAAGTGTTGTTCTCCTTTTCGCAGGCCCAAAGCATTGCGACGATGATTGTGGCGGCAGCCAATAAGCGAGTCTGTTTCATAATGATAAATTTTTTTTGTTCACTAATATAACGCAGAAAAACGCAAAATGTCACAGCAAAAAAAATTTTTTTTTTCGTTGTGACATTTTGCCATTCTTTACGTTATTTAGGTGAATGAATTATCTCAAATATGTTATTATGAAGAAAAATTTTTTTATAGCGATTGCCCTTGTGGCTGTGACAATGCTTATGTTTTCGGCTTGCAAGAAAGACAAGTCGGTGCTTCATTTCGACTATGAAGGTCCGTGTCACTGCGGCGTGGAGAATCCGCTCGAAGATCTTGAGTGGCTGCATCGCACGGCGGAGAGTTTTGAGTCGACGACTCAGTGGGCCACAATTTCTATTTGTGTATACGATTCTGCCCGACAGGGATTTATCGTCAATCCTTGCGTGCAATGCCCCGACGGAATGCAGTCGCTATTCGATTGTCAGGGAAATCTTATGGGCAATCTGGGAGGCATAGCGGGCATACCGCTTTCGACATATAATATTGACCCATCCAGTGTTCGCGAGATCTACCGCAACTATCCCGACACGGCGGCCACGCTCATCGGCAAACGCTGGCAGCTGCAGCGCTTCTTTGACCGTGAGACCAACAGTGAAGAAGTGCCTATGAGTGTCAACGGTCTTATTCCGTTTTGGCTGTTTTTCAACGGCAACGGACAGGTTGAGGGTGGCGGCATCAACCAATTGGCCGGCAATTATGCAATGATTGACCATAACATATATATGAGTGTTGCAGCCGTCACCGAAATCTATGACGCGACAGGCTGGGAGGAACGTATGCTCAACGCCTTGAACAACTCTTCCGTCTGTGAAGTGGGTTATTATGGCCGCACTATGCGTATCTATTATGATCTGAACCGTAAATATATGGATTTTGTCCGGGCGGATTGAAAAATATTTTTTGCCAATATAAAAATAATTCCTATTTTTGTTGCATCGTTTCGAAAGTGCGAAACGATGCAACTTATTGTAAATCTAATCCAAAAGCGAATACTCTGATGGAAAAGAGAATAGGAACAATAACAATTCTCGTGGCCGACCGCAGCCAGTCGGCGCTTATCAATCCAATCATTTCGGACTTTTCCGACATCATTCTTTGTCGGCAAGGGTTGCCGTTCCAGCAGCGCGCCGTGGCGGTGATATCGCTTATTGTCGAAGGCAGCGTCGACCGCATCAACGCCCTGACGGGCCGTCTGGGCCGCATCACCGGCGTCGAAAGCAAAGCAGTAGTTACCAAAGCAAGCTGAGAAGCGGAAAGCGGAAAACGGAAAGCAGGAAGCGTAGATTTGCCTAAAATGCCCAATCCGCCTAAAATGCCTAATCCGCCTAAACTGCCTAACCGACACCAACCCTTTCAAAAATCAAAAAAAATAATCCATAAAAACATATATAATTATGAAGCATCAAAATTTCATAGACCGTGACAAACTGTACGGAATGCTTGAGAACAACGCTCCGTCGGACAGCCAATTAAACGATATACTCAACAAGGCCCGCAAGCTGAAAGGCCTCAACCTCGAGGATGTTGCCAAACTTCTCAGCGTCGAGGACGAAGGTGGTATCAAGAAGATCCTCGACACCGCCGAGTACTGCAAGAACGAAATCTACGGCCGTCGCCTGGTGCTCTTCGCACCCATCTACACCGGCAACGCCTGCGTCAACAACTGCGTATATTGCGGTTTCCGTCGCGACAACAAAGCCCTGAAACGCAAGGTTTTGACTCTCGACGAGATTGAGACCGAGACGCTCCACCTGCTCCGTATGGGCCACAAGCGCGCCCTACTCATCTGCGGCGAAAGTCCGCGCAACGACGCCAACTATATGGTCGAGGCCATCCGCCGCACTTACGCCGCCAAGGACGAGAAGGGCAGCACCATCCGCCGCATCAACGTCGAGCTGGCGCCGATGAGCGTTGAGGATTACGCTAAGCTAAAAGCCGAAAAGATAGGTACTTACGTCTGCTTCCAGGAAACCTACGACGAAGTGGAATATGCCAAGTTCCATCCCGCAGGCACGCCCAAGGCCGACTACCTGTACCGCCTGACCTGTATGGACCGCGCTATGGAAGGCGGCATCAACGATGTGGGCGTCGGCGCCCTGTTCGGACTGGTCGACTACCGCTTTGAAATCCTGGCCATTATGGAGCACGCACGCCATCTGGAAGAGGAGTACGGCTGCGGCCCCCACACCGTCAGCTTCCCGCGCATCGAGCCCGCCGAAGGCACACCCTTCAGCCTGCCCGAAAACATCCCGCACCCCGTTAGTGACAAGGACTTTATGAAGATCATCGCCATCATCCGCATCGCTATGCCCTACACGGGTATCATTATCAGCACGCGCGAGCGTCCCGAGCTGCGCGACCAGCTGGTCAAATACGGCGTCAGCCAGATCAGCGCCGCCAGCGAGACCAACCCCGGCGGATATGACGAGGACAACAACAGCAGCGAGGCCAAGCCCTACGAGAAGACCGGCGACACCGGCGCCCAGTTCACCCTCGGCGACCACCGCTCGCTCGACGAGGTCATCAGTATGATGATCGACGGCGGCTACATACCCAGCTTCTGCACAGGCTGTTACCGCAAGGGCCGCGTGGGTGCCGACTTTATGGACCTGGCCAAGCCCGGCCTCATCAAGGAGTACTGCAAGCCCAACGCTATGTTCACCTTCCGCGAGTACCTCGAGGACTACGCCAGCCCCGCCACCAAGGAGAAGGGACTGCGCCTGCTCAAGGAACTTACGCAGACTTTCAGCAAGGAAGAACTGAAGCGAAAAGTGGAAGGAAATCTTTGCAAGATCGGCGAAGGCGAACGCGACCTCTATTTCTAAGCATCCCCGATTGAACATTTCAGAGCCCATTTTTGACGTTTCCCTCGAAAATGGGCTCTGTTTTGTAAATTCTGCGTATTTTTGCAACCGATTTCAAAACAAGAAATGGAGTTGCCGAAAACCAAAAACAGAGTAGGCAAACAAAAAAACAATAACTAAAAGATAAGAAAAAATGAAAAAAGTATTTTTAACCCTCGCTTTTGTAGCCCTCACGATGGCTGCCAATGCACAATGGATCCTCGGTGGCCAACTTGGTTTCAACACCAATGGCGGTACCTATACCCAAGAAAACGCCAGCCCCGTGTGGGATATGCCCAACAATAAGGCTATGGGCCTCACCATCGCCCCGACGGTCAGCTACGTGCTGAACGACAAGATGCAGATCGGTCTCACCCTCGAATACAACTACGGTACAGCTACCAACTACAATGCCGCTGGCTACGCCCTGAACCAGGAAGTCTGGTCGAAGACCTCCACCACGATGTTCACCGTGGCCCCCTACTTCCGCTACTACTTCGCCAATGCCGGCAAGTTCAACTTCTTCTGCGAGGCTGCTCTCGGCTTCGGCATCAGCCCCCGCGCCAAACACCACGACTACAGCAATGCCGCTGTCTTAGGATACGACAATGAATATGATGGCACCACCAAGACCACTATGATTGGCCTCACCATCACCCCTGGCGTCAACTATCGCATCAGCAACCACTGGTCGGCCGACTGCTACATCGACCTCGCTGGTCTCGCTTTCATCCACAACAGCACCAAGACCTACGGCACACTTACCGATCCTGACGCTCTGGTTTCGACCAATGTCACCAATAGCTTCGGCCTGCAGTGCAACACCACTGCCCAGGACCTCAACGCCCACCTTGGCAACTTCCGCATCGGTTTCAACTATCACTTCTAAGAAAATAAAGACACTCTCAAACTAAGACCGCTAAAAAAGACTAAAATCACTAATTGGACTTTGTTTTGAATTTGTAGATTGTTTTGTTGAATTCATAATGGTGTCGGACGCTCCCCGTGAGGGGGGCGTCCATTTTTTTTGTGCCCGGTCCAACCCGGTTTGCGGCGATTTCTGTCCCTCTCAACGCTTTTTTTACATAGGCCCTCAACGCCCTCGGCCAGCCTGTCTTGAACGGAAATAACTTGACACTTTTTTGCTCAAAAAAAGCAAAAAAATGGAAAAAAAAGAGACAAAAAGAAGGACACGCAGGACATTCACACCCGAATTCAAGATGGAAGTCCTGAGTCACTACTACACTCACGGC
>JAFWYO010000137.1 GCA_017517715.1 Bacteroidales bacterium | reverse complement strand
GTTCCTATATCGTTCTTATATCGTTCTTATATTTTTATATAGGAACGATATAAGAACGATATAGGAACGATATAGGAACGGGCGGAGCGGGTGGCTGGCAAAGGCGGCGCAGTCGGGAGGGAAAGGAGTGGCGGCGAACGGGATGGAGACAGTGGAACAAAAAAGGCGTCGCCTGCTGGTTGGCAGGCGACGCCAGACGTGATGTCGTTGTTTTGGAAGGTTTTATTTGTAACGTTCTTTGTACTTGTCGATTTGGACACGCATTGTGTCGACGCAATCGCTGACGGCTTCTTCGAAGCTGTCGGCCTGCTTGCTGTTGAAGAGGGTCTGGCCAGGCAGGGCAAGCGATATTTCGGCAACCTTGTTTAAGATGCTCTCAGGTTTGTCGACCCTAAGGGTGACTTCGCACTTGGTGGCGTTGTCCACCAGGCGTTCCAGTTTGCCGACTTTCTCTTCGACAAATTTCTCCAGTTTTGGGTCTGCCTTGAATTTAACGGCATTCATTGTGATGTTCATAAGTTACCTCCTTTTATGTTTAGATGTTGATATTATTTTTAATGTATTAATTCGTTAGCGGCTTACGCGGTTCTCCGTTTTCAGTTCTCCGTTCCTTTCTCCCTCGGGTGCGTGTGTTTGTAGGTTTCTTTGAGGTGCTGGCGCGACACGTGGATGTAGACTTCGGTGGCGCTGAGGTCGGTGTGGCCCAGCAGCTCTTTGATGGCATTGATGTCGGCACCTTCGTTGAGCAGATGCGTTGCAAAACTGTGGCGGAAGACGTGGGGGCTGATGCGGTCGGCCTGCGACACGGGGGCCATATACTTCTTGACCGTCTTGCTGACATCGTATTTCGTGAACGGCGTGCCGTCGTTTCGGACGAAAAAGAACTCTGAACTGATGTTGTTCTCCCTTTTTAACGAAAAATAACATTTAATATTGTGCAGAATTTCATTTTCGAGTGGAATTATTCTTTCCTTGTCGCGTTTGCCCAAGACTTTCACGGAGTTAGCAAAAAAATCGACCGACGATTCTTTCAGTCCCACCACCTCAGAAAGTCGCATCCCGGTCTCGTAGAGCAGCTGCAGCAGCAGACGGTCGCGGTGGCCCTCAAAATCGTCGCCAAAACGCGAAGGGTCGTACACCGTCGCGGTCTCCTTCTCGGTGTAGAAGACGGGCAGGCGTCGCGGCAGGCGCGGCGTGGTGATTTTGGCCATCAGGTCGGATTCGATCCAGCCCTCGCGGCGGCAGAATTTCACGAAAGTGCGAATGGTGGTCAGCATTGTGCGCTGCGTGTTGACGCTATAGTTGTTCTCGGCCAGCTGCATCTGCCAGTCGCGAATCTCGAGGTGGGTCAGCTGTCCGATGTCGTCAATCTGGCACGTGTCGCACAGATAGGCGGCAAAGAGGGCCAGCGTGTCGCCGTACGCCTCCACGGTACGAGCCGAAAGGCGGCGTTCGGTCCTGATATACAGCAAGAAAGCATCTATAGCAGCATCAATCTTCATACCTATGTAACGCAAAATGTCCGAAAATCGCATTTTTTGACCTTCATTTTTTAAAAAAAGTGTAATTTTGCATCCGTAAGTGGCTGAAAAAAGAATGTTAAATCGATTTTTTGATTTTTCGTAAGCAGTTGTTTCCAAGAGATTTATAAATTACAAAATGTTAAAAATATTTAAATTCCGATTTCTGACAAAAAAACATTTTGCCAGTTTGGAAAAAGATGCGACTTTTGCACTCCGTTTTGGGGCGGAAAAGGCAAGCGGCAACGCTCCCGATTCGTACCAAGAACGCAAATTCAAACAATAATAAAAGCAATTTAAAATTTAGAATAAGATGTCAAAGATTTGTGAAATTACAGGAAAGCACGTCATCAGCGGAAACAACGTTTCCCACTCGCGTATTCATACCAAAAGAAAATTTATGCCCAACCTGCAGACCAAGAAGTTCTACATTCCCGAAGAGGATATGTGGATCACGCTGAAAGTTTCGGCCAAGGGTATGCGCATCATCAACAAGAAGGGTGTCCTCAACGCCATCAAGGACGCTGCCGCCGAAGGACATTTCCAGTTCTAAGCTGGTTGTCATACAAATAATTAATTATTAACCCTAACAAGAAAGAGGTATTAAAAATGATCGTAGTTCCTATCAAAGAAGGTGACAACATCGAACGCGCACTGAAAAAACTCAAACGCAAATTCGAAAAAACAGGTGTGGTGAAAGAGCTCCGCGAGCGTCAGAAATTCACCAAACCCTCTGTCATCAACCGCGAACGCAGGCTGAAAGCCATCTACGTGCAGAAACTCCGTCAGGAGCAGCTGGACAAATAAAGAGACTCAGCACTACGCATCAAAAAAAGAGGATTTCTCATCACGAGAATCCTTTTTTTATTGCCCAAAAGCAACGGAAACCAAGAAAAAACAACACTTCTCACCATTGAAAGACAAAGCATTGGAACGCGCGGCCGAAAAATGTTCTTGCAAGGATAGGAAATTTTGCTATCTTTGCAAAGTATTTTGACAGTAATTTTATAACTTAATTTTATGGTAGGAGTAAACAAAGTAATACTGATTGGTAACTTGGGGAAAAATCCCGAAATCATATCATTCCCAAAAGACGGACACCGCGACGACCCGATGGCTCCGGTGGTCCGCAAGGCAACCTTTCCGCTGGCGACAACGGAATACCGCAAAAACCGTGACGGCGAACGTGTCGAACAAACCGACTGGCACACCGTGGTGTGCTGGCGAGGTCTGGCCGACATTGCCGAAAAACTGCTCAAGAAAGGTATGCAAATCTATGTGGAAGGCAAGCTGCAGAACCGCAGCTGGGAAGACCGCGAAGGCGTGAAACACTATGCCACGGAAGTGGTGGCCGAGAACTTCACCCTCCTCGGCAACCGCGGACGCAACGAAGAACAGCAGACACCCGCCAACGACCCCTTCGCCAACATCCTGACCGACGAGACCGAACCCCTAGGCGATCTGCCGTTCTAAAACAAAGGCAAACTCGCCTTCCTGCAACAGAAAAAAAAATAAAATGGGCTGCCACAGGCAGCCCATTCCCATTTATTCACAAACTATTGATGGGTAATATCATACAAGTTCTTGTCCCTCGTAGCCGGGTTTGCCCAGCAGGATGAACATATTCTTCTTGTAGGCCTCGACACCCGGCTGGTCGAACGGGTTGACACCCAGCGTGTAGCCGCTGACTCCGCAAGCAAACTCGAAGAAATAGATCAACTGGCCCAGCACATATTCATCCACTTGGGGAACGCATATTTTCAATACAGGCACCCCACCGCCGCGATGGGCTATCATCGTACCCAGCTCGGCATTGTGGTTGATTTCGTTCAACGATTTGCCCAGCAGGTAATTGATGCCGTCAAGGTTCTGCTCGTCGGCAGGAATGTCCACTTTCGAAGCAGGCTTGTCGACGCTGATGAAGGTCTCGAACATCAGGCGCTCGCCCTGCTGGACATACTGACCCATCGAATGGAGGTCGGTAGTGAAACTGAGGCTGTGGGGCAGGATGCCCTTGCCCTCCTTGCCTTCGCTCTCGCCATACAGCTGCTTCCACCATTCGCTTATATATTTAAGATTGGGCAAGAAGTTGACCAGCATCTCTACCTTGCGGCCCTTGCGGTACAGGATGTTGCGGATGGCGGCATAAAGCAGAGCGGGATTCTGAAAGACATCGTCGCTCTCGATGCACAGGCGGCGCATATCGCGGGCACCCTGCAGAAGGGCGTCGACATCATAGCCGGCCATCGCTATGGGCAGCAGGCCGACGGGCGTCAATACCGAGAAGCGGCCGCCCACGTTGTCGGGAATGACATACATCGGGTAGCGTTCCTGGACAGCGATGTCGTGCAGTGCGCCACGACGGGCATCAGTAATGGCGATAATGCGTCGAGCAGCCTCGTTCTTGCCATATTTCGACTCGAGATGTGCTTTGACTATGCGGAACGCGACAGCAGGCTCGGTGGTGGTACCCGATTTCGAAATGACCGCAACGGCATAGTCGTTTACATCGAGCAACGAGAGCAACTGACGGTAGTAGTCCTCGCTCAGCGTATGGCCGGCATAAACGACAAAGGGATGCTGCGACGGCAGCACGGCAGCAAATTCGGATTGCAAGGCCTCGATAACGGCACGCGCGCCAAGATAAGAGCCACCGATGCCGATGACAACAAACAGTTTGATTTTAGGTGCCAGACGCGCCACATCGTTCTTGATGGAGCTAACAATCTGCGGGTCTAGCTCCTCTGGCAGGTTCACCCAGCCAAGGAAATCGTTGCCCTTGCCGTTGCCGCTCATCAAAGTCTTTTTGGCCGAAAGCACTTCGGCCGATATCTGGCGGATCTCGTCGTCAGAAACATACTGACGTAAATGTTCTGTATCAATTCGTAGTTCGTTCATTGTTTTTATCTATTATGTTATAATATATTATAATGAAATCATTTCTGTTTCACCAACTACACTGCCGCCTTTTCCACGGCATCCTGTCCCCTCGCCTGCTACCCTACAACCTCTCTATAGCAACCGGATATGTGACAAATACATCCTTCGCCTACAGGGAAAAACAAGCCACAAACGCTCAACTATATTACTCCCCAAAGCCCAGCAAACGAGATTGCAAATGTACGAATATTTTTCGGATTATGACCAAAAAAGATTAAAAAACACACGAACTCCCCACACCCTTCACACTCATACCAATTGTTTTTGGCACATTTTTTCAACAAAAAAACAAAAATTTTCTAATATTTTTTTCAAAAAATGAAACAAAAGGCATTGCATTAACGTATATTAGAACGAAAAAAAACGAAAAAATATAAAGAAACAACTGTTGATAAGTTTTGCACAACAATCATCTAACACAACTGAAAAACAAATAACTAAACTACAAACACAATACTACGTCAAGCATCTCGCAAAACACGTTTCTTAAAAAAAATAAAAAAACAAAGAAAAAAACTTTAGCATTAAATAAAAAATTCGTACTTTTGCAAAGTTATTTATGTGTAATAATTTCAAAAAAACAATAAACTATGTTGAAAAAACTATTTAAAATTGGAATGCTTGCAAGCCTTATGGTTTTCGCTTGCAATGCTAACGCCCAAGAGAAGAACTACGAGCTTGAGTATCCCCACTTCGGATTCTGGAGCAACTGGTCAATCGGTGGTTCCGTGATTTACAGCTGGCAATACGAGCACGGTGGTATTCTCGACTGGCGCGATGGTAGCAACATCGGTGCTAACCTTTTCTTCGAGAAAGAACTGAGCCCCGTTTGGAGTATGCGTCTTATCGGCGAGACCCCTGGTCTCTACCACAAATGGGCTAACCCTCTTCCCGTTGGAGCTTACAACCGCGACGGTTTTCAGGGTTATGACCGTTATGGCAAAGCCGGTGTCGACTTCAAAATGAGCTTCCAGGGTCTTTGCAAGGGCTATGATCCCGACCGCAGAGGCAACCTCTACCTGTTGGCTGGTACTGGTGCTACCTTCAGCCGCGACGACGTCGCTCTCGGCTTCATCGGTATGTACCTGCAGGGCGGTCTTGGTTGGAGCTACAAATTCAACCACTCCTCGATCTTCGTCGAAATCGTTGACGATATCGCTGCCGACATCGCCAACCCGATCCACCAGTGGCACGACAACACCGGTATGGTCAGACTCGGCTGGATGTACAACTTCGGACCTACCCAGACCGACCTCGACCTCATCGCTCAGCGCGCTCTGCTGACCCAGGAGAACTTCGACAAGATGAGCAACGAAATCGACGGTCTGCGTAACGATCTCCGCGACGCCAAGACCCGCGAGGCTAAGCTCATAAACCGCATCAACGAGCTCGAAGCTAACCAGAACAACACCAACACCAACAAGATCGTCAAGGCCGACGACGGTACCGCCGACAGCCTCCGCAAGGTCATCGAAGGCTACGAGAGCAACAAGCACAACTTCTACGCTCTCCCGTTCTCGATCCTCTACGATGTAGACCAGTACACTGTGTCTGAGGACCAGATGGGCAAGGTCAACGCCATCGCTAAGGTTATGAAGGACAATGAAGATGTCAACTTCGAAATTGTTGGATACTGCGACTACAGCGGCAGCGACGCTTACAACCAGAAACTTTCTGAGAAACGCGCTGACTACGTGAAGAAACTCCTTGTGAAACGCGGTGTTGCTGAGGATCGCCTCACCACCAACGGCAAGGGCAAGTCGATGAGCTTTGGCGACATCAAGAACGCCATCAACCGTCGCGTCTCCTTCTATCGCGTAAACAAATAAGAGAGGTTTAAAACCTTCTTAAAAAGAGAGTAATCTAACACTCATAAAAAAGTCCGCAAGAAATTGCGGACTTTTTTATTGCAATAGTACAGGTAAAAAGTATCACTATTGCTACTAGTTTTACTAGTTATAGCTATTATAAGGAAAGCACCATAAACTCCACACGACGGTTACGCGCACGGCCTTCGTCTGTAGTATTAGTGTCAATTGGACGCGTCTTCCCGAATCCTTTATACTGTAACCGTTTCGGGTCGATACCTTTGGAAATAAGGAAATCCACCACCGCCTTTGCACGATTTTCGGACAGGCGCTGGTTATAGTCAATCGAGCCGTGACCGTCAGTATGACCGTCAATCTCAATCTTCATCGTAGGGTGACTCTGCAGGATGGCCAGCAGGTTCTGCAATTCGTTGTAAGACTGCTGTAAAATAGTGGCTTTGTCATAATCGAAGAATATGTTGCGCAGCACAAATGTTGCGCCAACCTGGAAAGTATCAGCCTCAGTGGTCTCTTCAGCAACACTATCAACCAACGAGTCTTGTTCCTTGTCGGCACCTGTGCAACCTAAGCAAACAAGCGACACATCGTCAATATAATAGTAGGCTCCAGGCAACAGATATGTGAGCGAATCCAGATCTACAACATTGGATTGGGAAGCAGGGAAAAAATTACCGATAGTCATAAAGCGCTCACCACCACGTGCGGTGAAGACACCACTGATCTGCATCCACAACTTTGTGTCGGTTAGCACCCGGTCATATTCGTTCACAACTTGCGGTTCATAATAGGAAGCCACCGTCTGCGACACACCAGGTGCCAACTGACGTACACTCTTGTTCATCAATACGCTACGCACAGTATCAACTATACGCTCGTCGGTGAAAAGTGCTCCGATAGTGGCAACAGCTCCCGAAGAATATTCGGAAAGACTGACATAAAACGACACACGATACATTTCACCAGCTTGCAGAGGTTCTTTGAGTTCGGTTTGCAGATACTCTCGATAATCTGTTTTTGAGCAATATATGCCACAAAAGCCATCGCCAAGATGGGCATCCTGTATGCCAAGTTTATTTTTTGGAACGCCGCAGTCTCGCGACCCACAAACGTTGTAGTAGTCTGCCGATCCCGCCGTAGGCTGATACCAGGCGTCAACGATGGTAAGTGTACCTAAAGCATCGATTTTACGCGGACATTCACGGTATTCCTCAAACGACGGATTATAAACCAGATTGGGCATCAGTTTTGGGTGCGTCTGGGCTTGAGCAGAAGCAATCAGCAGCAGTGCCGTCGCAAGGGTAATCCATCGTCTTTTCATATGTTCGCTTTTGTTTTCATCAGACTATCCCACAGCAACGTCGCCGTACGATCCCACGAGAAGAGCTCCTTGCGGGCTCTACCCTTCTCGATGAGAGACGTACGAAGAGCCTCGTCGCCTTCTATGCGGCTCATTGCATCTGCAATGGCATCGACAGACAGAGGATCGACGAGCAAGGCTGCATCGCCCGCCACCTCTGGCATCGAAGTCACATCGGAGGTTATCACAGCTGTTTCAGCACAAAAAGCTTCTATAATAGGTATGCCAAACCCCTCGAACAGAGAGGTGTAGACCAATGCTGCCGATGCTCCCATCAGTTGTGCAAGTACGTCTGACTCAGCGTGGCCGACAAAACGCACATCACCTTGGTTACGCATACTGTCGTATGCTGACGCCAGCTCGTCCTGCCACCAGTAGCGGCTGCCGACAACCAGCAGCTGCTGTTGTGAATCACGATGGGCATCTTTAAACTTATCGAAGGCTAATAGAATGTTCGTCAAATTTTTGCGACGGGATATTGTGCCGACATAAATGAAAAAAGGCTTTCCGTCGGTATATTTTTGGCGTATCAACCTCTTCTCGTCGTCACTACAGGGACGATAGAAGCTATGGGCACCGTCATATACAACATCTATTTTTTTTGAATCAACGCCATACGTTTCTACAATATCTTGTTTTGAAAACTCAGACACCGTAGCAATTCGCGTTGCTTTGTGGGCAAAACGCGGAAAGAAACGCGTCATATAGCGTTGGTGCGATGGACGGAGATAGTCGGAAGAGTGCTCGAAATTGAGGTCGTGTATCACCGTCAGAGTCGGCACTTTGGTGCGCAACGACATCCATCCGTCGGGCGAAAGAAAGAGGTCTATCTTGTATCGGCGCAAGGCCCAAGTCACACTTATTTCAAAGAAGATTCGCCACAAAATCGGGTGTCGGGCCTGCGGACATAGCACCACTGGTGTAACGTTGGGACCGAAAATGAATTGCGGAGAGGGCTTGCGATCGAAGAGGAAGAAGAACTCGTGCTCTGGATGTGCAACGACAATACGCTTTACAGACTCGGCTGTGAACCAGCCTATTCCGTCAAGTTTTCCGGGTAGCAGAAGGCGAGTATTGACAGCAATGCGCATAGTTATGATTCTTGTTTCGGCATAGGTTTGTTCATCACTAGCGAATCAATCACGCGTGGGAAATAAGCCTTTTCGAGAAGGTGTATCTTTGCCGCTACATCATCGGCCGTATCAGACGGATCGACCTTGCAACGTGCTTGGAACAAGATAGTTCCACGATCGTAATGCTGGTCGACGATGTGTATTGTTATGCCAGTTTCGGCCTCTTTATTGGCAACGACAGCTTCGTGGACATTATGACCATACATTCCCTTACCGCCATATTTGGGTAGCAACGCCGGGTGTATATTGACGATGCGGTTTGGAAAAGCATCGAGCAGATTCTGCGGTACAAGCAGAAGGAATCCTGCGAGGATAACATAGTCAATGTGTCGCTCCTGCAGGAAATGCAGGACGTCGTCGGTTTCGAGAAAAGAATGGCGATTGAAGTATTTGCTCTCTATTCCGAGCTTTTCGGCACGCTTTGCTACATAAGCATCCTTTTTATTATATATAATAACATTAATATTGACCGCTGGTTTGTCGGCAAAATATTCTGCTATCTGCTATGCATTGGTGCCGTTGCCCGAAGCAAGGATTGCCAACTGGATAGTTTTTGACATATCAGAGTGCGTTTCAGGGTTTAAAAAACAAGGTTGATTTCGTCAAAATTTTTGCAAAAATAAGAAGAAATTTCGATTTTTTGCACTTTTTTGCTAAATAAAAAAAACAGTACTGTATATCAAATTATTATATTTATAGTAAATTTATATCAAGTTGATTATCAATAGTGTTTTTTATCACTTTCCTCAAAAATTCGATGAAAAAATTTAAGTATTATATAATATTGGATTACAATTTGTTAATATATTTAACATAGTTAAAGGCAAAGAAAAATTAGTGTTATATGAGTTTTTTTTCGTTTCTTTGCAAATTAAATGTTTAATTCAAAATCTAGAAAAAATGTCTGAAATTGCAACTAAAGTAAAAGCTATCATCGTTGATAAGCTTGGTGTCGATGAAAAAGATGTTACTCCGGAAGCTAGTTTCACCAATGATCTCGGAGCTGATTCGCTCGATACCGTTGAGTTAATAATGGAACTTGAGAAAGAGTTCGACATCCAGATTCCTGAAGCCGAAGCTGAGAAAATCGCCACCGTCGGTGACGCTATCTCCTTCATCGAAAATGCTGGAAAATAAAGATTCTTTATGAATCTAAAGAGAGTAGTTGTTACAGGTCTGGGATCACTTACACCGATAGGTAACGATACCGCCACAACGTGGCAAGCTATGCTTGACGGAGTAAGTGGTGCCGGACCGATTACTCGCTTTGACACGACAGACTTCAAATGCAAAATTGCGTGCGAAGTCAAGGGTTTTGACCCGACAAATTTCTTTGACCGTAAAGAAATCAGAAAGTTAGACCTTTTCTCACAATATGGTCTAGTAGCCTCGGAAGAGGCAATAAAGGACTCCGGGCTGGACGACGAAAAAGTCAATAGGACAAGGGTCGGAGTCATTTGGGGTAGCGGCAACGGTGGCGTCCTCAGCTTCCAAGAAGAAGTCAGTGAATTTGAACGCCAAGGACGCAAACCTCGTTTCAGTCCCTTTTTCTGTACAAGGATGATTTCCAACATCTGTGCCGGATTAATATCGATAAGGCACGGATACCAAGGGCCTAACTACTGCACGGTGGCGGCGTGTGCCTCATCGGCAGCAGCCATCAGCGATGCCTTCAACCTACTGAGGTTGGGTAAAGCCGATGTGATTATTGCCGGTGGCTCGGAAGCCGCTGTGGCAGAATGCAGTATAGGCGGTTTTGGCTCTATGCAAGCCCTGTCGTGCCGCAACGACGATCCTGCGACAGCTTCGCGTCCATACGATAAGGACCGCGATGGTTTTGTCCTTGCCGAAGGTGCAGGAGCCTTGGTTCTGGAAGAACTTGAACACGCTTTGCGCCGCGGTGCGAAGATTTATGCCGAACTTACAGGATGTGGGTTGTCGGCAGACGCTTTCCACATAACAGCATCTCACCCCGAAGGCCAAGGGGCCTACGAGGCTATGAGACAAGCTGTAGAAGAGTCAGGAATGGCCCTCGAAGATGTAGACCACATCAACACCCACGGAACTTCAACACCGATTGGCGACATCTCGGAACCCAAAGCCATTGCACGGCTGTTCGGCAAGCACGCTAAGGAAATAAACCTGAATTCGACAAAATCTATGACCGGACACCTGCTGGGTGCTGCCGGCAGTATCGAAGCCATCGCTACCATCCTGACAATCAAAAACGGAATTATTCCTCCGACAATCAACCACTTCACTGACGACCCCAACATTGAACCTCTTGATTTCACCTTCAACAAGGCTGTGAAACGCGATGTGCGCTTCGCCCTCAGCAACGCCTTTGGTTTTGGTGGTCACAACGTCAGTCTGGCATTCCGCAAATTCGACTGATATGTTATTGTTCAACAGACACAAAGGCAACGAGGATTTTTACAATTTCTTTAAAAACATCTTAGGTTTCACTCCACGAAGGACCGATATCTATCAGATTGCTTTTATACACAAGTCCAAATCGGTAGAAGTCCTTAAAGGCCGACGCATCAACAACGAACGTCTTGAATACCTTGGCGATGCGGTATTGAGTGCCATTGTTGCGGACTATCTCTACAAGAAGTACCCCTACGAAGGCGAAGGGTTCCTTACTATAATGCGGTCGAAAATCGTAAGCCGAGCCAACCTTAACAAGCTAGCACACAAGATTGGTCTTACCAAACTGATACAGTACAACAAAGAACAACAAGGTATTTTCAAATCCATCGAAGGCGACGCCTTCGAAGCCCTGGTTGGTGCCATCTATATGGAAAAAGGGTATAATTTTACCCGTAAAATAATCATCGACAGGGTAATACGGTTCCACCTTGATGTCGATGCCCTTTCGCAACAAGACTGGAACTACAAAAGCAAACTTATCGACTGGGGCCAAAAAGAGAAACGGAAAGTTTCGTTCGAAGTAGTCCGTACAATATTTCAAGGCAAGCAGAACGCCAGCAGGAAAGAATACGAAGTGCAGGTGCTGCTTGATGGTGAACCTGCAGAAAAAGCCATCGAATTCTCTATCAAAGCTGCAGAACAACTGGCTGCAGAAAAGACCTACAAAAAGCTGGTAGAGAACGGCACAATACCTAAAACTGAAGGCTGAATCACTAAAAATTCATCCGAAGTTGAGCCTTAATCTCCTGTCTCTTATTCCCTTCAATTTTTTCATATCCCGACCCCACTGTTTGTTGATCGGGATAGTATGACAACGTATATTTCAGCGCTAATGTTATACGCGGCGTGATTGAATAGCGGCCAACAACAAAACATCTCATCCCACGTCCCATCAGCATAGGCACACCGTATTCATACTGAAGGTCTCGTTCGTACGAATAGATGCGGGCATCATAGTCATCCACATCAAACATCGACAAACGTAATCCTGCAGTAACCGGACGCGAAAAGAGCAGGCCATTCCAAGAAATTTCGTAAAAAACCAGGAAGCCGTTTTTCGGGTCATCCTCTTCTCCGTTGAATCGGCAATAGACCACTCTAGACAACATTCGCCATTGCTGCGAAGGCCTATAGTCGAGCGTAGCTTGCAGCTGCTGACGATTGACCGTTTCAATCTGGTAAGTCTGCTCAGGCCGGTTCCTCTGCGATTGCTTGTAACGGTATTTGATTTCGAGCAATGTGTTGTGTGCTATTTCCTTGGAAAGGTCAAGGTAATAGTCAACCCCAGACGAAGGAGCATATACATTGTATCGCAATGTAGGGTAGTAGGAATAGCTGGCAGACGACACTAGATGGATATAAAAGGGCAAGTGCGTTTTGAAAAGCAGCAGAAAACATCTCTCATTGGCCACAGATGAACCCTGACCGATAAGATCAGCGTGTAGATTATGGTAAGTCGGTGAACCATAGCGGAAAACAGCAGAAAGAGTATTATTCGAAGCCAAATGCGTATGCATTCCAACAACAGCAGCCAACGGCATCCAGTCCGACTTCAGCAGAGCTTTCGTAGCGTCGTCAGACAAAAAAGATGTTTCATTCACAGACATTGCCGCCTCGCCGAAAAAAAGAAAATTCCGAATACTATAAGAAGCATCAACGCCAAAGTTGAAATTGTTTTTCCCTCTGAAAACAAAGTGATTATATACATATTCTGCAGGTTCGATGGCTTTATCCAGAACTGTTGCATAAGCCGTAGCACCTGCGCTTATATGGCTGTTCCGGTATCGCAAGTTGCCACCATACAGCTGTTCGTTAAGGTTGCCTTTCTTGCTTAGCTCGTTGCTAGTCCGATGGTAACCCGACTGATAGATACTTTGGTAGGTCTGTTCTTGCTCTGAATCGCCACCGGAGGATGCGGTAGCGTCGCGATCTACATTCGAATAGAAGAGCGTCAAGTCCAGATTATCTCCCCTACCCTCAGGCATCAGAGCTATCGTAGTCGCCGCGCCGCGAAGAAAACCATACTCGCAGAAGGCACTGGCAGGCCGTATTCCGACATTATAACGGTAAAGCGGAGTCGTGCCAGAAATCCACGGAGCATAGCCACTCCACAGCGTTGCACCTTGACCAAACTGTAGATGATATTTACCAACAATCGTCTTCTTTAAACGCCAGAACTTATTGAGCATCAAATGGTATCCATAGTAATCAAGCCCATAAAGATTCTTGTCGCCGCTCTGGCCAAAGTAAAACATTTCGCCCGCGTCTTTGTCACCGCTCAGTTGAAAACTGATTCGGTCCCCACTCTTAAAGGCATATTTGAAATAAAATCTGTATGGCGAGCCCAAATAGATATCTTCTTGATACCCACGACTACGAGGAAATGTGCTTTTAGTGCCCGTCACGAAGGTGTTGTGACCCTGCTTCAGCAGTTCCCGTAGACTACGATGGGTGTCCTTGACCGGTTCCGCCACAGAAACCTGCCTAAGCATCCGTATCGTATTGGTATCAAGGGCACTAATCATAAACAACTCGTTCAGCGAAACCAACTGTCCGTTCTGAAGGATATATGCGCACAGGGCTTTACGTTGAAAATCAGTCAAAAAAGGAATTAGCGACAGGTTCTCATAGCTCGTATCATTAATGTTCACTGGGTTTTCACAAAGGTCGAGCAATTGTTCAGCCAAATCGTCAGGTATCGTTTCGTTATCGTTCCGATCGGCCCATAGTTCCATTATTTCACCCCACGCCACATCATCCGATTGTGCAGTCGCAAATGGCATACTGATTATCAGTAGATATAGGAATATGATTCGACGCAGCCGCATATCAGAAACAATAAAACATTGACAACTGCGGCGTAAAGCCGAGGACATTATGGATCTGGCCCGCAACATCGAATCCAAAAGAACTCAGCCGCATCCCGAAGCCGAACGAATAGATTACCGGAGCGGTATTGATGCCCCATCTGAAAAGAAACATATTCTGCAAGGAATATTCGAGTCCGATGCGGAGCGTAGCTTTTTGATACATATTCTTTTCCACCTCGGCAACTGCCAGCAGGTCTTCTGCCAGGAAATACGAAACTCCGACACTCATAAGTGCCGGCAAATGCGGATTCCCGTTGCCGTCAAAAAACGCCGATTGAGGATTGAACGTTTTGAAACCCAGACCGAAATCCTCCGATGGTCTAGCATATACAGACAACGAAAAAGTGGCTGCATTTATCGGGTCATAATATGGGTCTGAGGTGCCGGAATGCAAATAATGGAGCATAACACCAAGAGCAACCGATTTGCCCAGCGGAATACCATAAGCCAGCGACAGCATCTGCTCGTTGTAGTCGCTGTTGCCGAAATGCACCATTGAGGCCGTCAATGCGCCAAAGCCCACTTTGGCAATGCCGCCAAGCATTGCATAACCCATCCCCTCAGCCAGATAGTCCTGCCTGGCGCCAACAGCAATGGCCGACCGTTCCGCATATGCCAGCGTGGCAGAACCCGACATAGCCGACATAGCATCGTCTAGCGTCAACGACACGCCACCCATAGCAGCTCCCCTGCCGCCGAGCGACGGATAATCGAACTGTGCAAAAAGTGGCGCCGCATAAAGCAACGCCACCATAACCATAATTTTCTTGCAAAAACTATTAACGCTATTCACTTGCCACAAAGCAATGTTTTATTTTGATGCCATACCACCCTGCAGGAATGCAGCATTGAAGATGCTATGTATGACGCTCCAGCGGCGGCTCGAAACCGTGCCCGAAAGGGTCACTCTGGGGAAATAATAATTTATATCGTTAATATGGGCATAATTCATATTCTCGATATCATTGCTCAGCTCATTCACTTTGCTTTGAGTCACATACAATGCTTCGACATTGCTGAAGTTGCCTTTCACGATATGACCAACCGTCGGGTATTCCGTGACGACAAACTGACCACTATAGGTGACATACCAGCAGCTGTCGTTTTCGACCAACACCATCATATTGCCACCATCAGGACTGCCAAGGATATCCACCAAAGAGGCAAAATCGAAATTCTGCAGCATCTGCATTGTCAAGATGGTGTCGAAGTTGTAAGCACCTGTGACAGAATCGTTCAGACGATAATACATAAACGGGAACTCCAGTTCCACATCTGCTTCACCAAAGTCGACATTGGCACTGATAGCTATGGTCGAATGGCCTTCGATTGCCGTCGTATCGTATTCCGACAGGTTGAATACGTCGACAATGCTCGAAGTGAATTTCAAAGAATCAGTGATTGTCCCATCCTGACTTTCACGTGTAACCGTCAAAGAAGCATTGCCAGAAAGGCCATCCTCGATGGTTTCGTTGAGACTTGTGATCATACCTTCACACGATGTGAAAGCAAACATAGCCAATACCAGGCTTCCGAAAAATAATTTATTTTTCATAATGAGAGTTGTTTTGATTAATAAAAAGGGATTGATTTGGTTAATAATCGGTTACGTTGTTATTGTCTATAACGCAGAATTACAGATTTTGTTTCACTTGTATCAAAAATTTTTTCAATTCCTTCAAAGTATCCACAACCTGCATATTCTTGTCGGGTGCTTTATCGTTCTTAAGTTGCTGACGTGCACCATCTAACGTCAATCCGCACTCCTTGGTCAGATAGTGTATTCTGCGCAGCAATTCTATATCCTGCTGCGTATAGCTGCGAGTGCCTTTTTTGTTTTTCACGGGACGCAAATCCTTGAATTCGGTTTCCCAAAAACGAAGCATCGAGGTATTGACACCTAACATTTCGGCCACTTCTCCAATGCTGTAGTACAGTTTTGTTTCCATATGATGATGTTTTTCCCAACCAATCAGACTAATACACGTAGTAGCCCTGGTTCGATTGATAATTTTCTCGTTTTTCGTATTTAACGTCGTGCAACGAACTGGCTTTGATATTGATTACAAAATTCCAGCTCTTGTAGTATCCGAACGGCACCCAGTTGAACCGCATCTCCCAGCAGTGCAGGTCGCGATAGATGTCGATGCTGGTATACGACATACCCTTGTTGGTGAAATCATATCCTGTCGACACATTGAACTTCCAATTCTCGGTAAGCGAAAAATTGCCCGACACCGTCACCGAATGGGTGATGTTGCGATTTATGTTGAAGCGCGCCGCATCGTAAGCACTTACATAGCTCATCGTATAGTGCAGCGACACATTCCACGGAACCGAGAAATCGGCATAAGTGCCCATCATCAGCGCCGGATTGTAATCGTAGGGCGTCTGCATTATCGGAGTCACCATAGTGCCCTGCCCCTTCGGGGCATCCTTCTTGAAAGTGTTGTTGTTCAGGCTCCACGACAGCTGCGTGCTCCACGTCGACTGGTTCAGCTTGAAAAGCTTCTTCTGAGTGTTCCACAAAAACTGGTTGTGCTTGTTGCCAAGCGAATCAATCTCGTAAGGCGAAAAAGAACCGGAATAGTTAAGTACCAGCATCTTGAACAGCGTCGTTCGACCGCTGACATTCAGGTTAGACCAATTGAGCGAATCGCGTGCAATATCGTAATTCATCGACAACGTCAGATTCTCTATCAGCATCACTTTCTTCAGCTCGTCGCTAGTGTCGCGCAGCGGTTTTATCTTGGCCTCCAGGTTATTGCCAATCGAAAAACCTATCTGGCCCGAACGACCGTCAGCCGGTCCGCCATACAGGCTCTGCTCGAAAATAGAATAGCGGTGCACATAGCCCGTCGTGTCGGTATACGACTTCCAGTATCCGAACCGGTCGCTGCCGAAATCAGGCCTGAAATTGAACGACAGGCTCGGATTGACCACGTGACGCAGAGCTTTCAGCGGGCCGTATTTGAAATTGAACATACCATAAATGCGCGTCGACAGCGACGAGTTGAACGACACATCCCGGTTGGCGCGGAACCCTCTGACGGTGTCGATAACCAGCGCTCCAGTCGAGTCAATGTTCTTCTCTATCGTCGACCAGTGCCAACGCTCATTGTATGCCATCGAGTTGGTCCAGTTGAAATACTTCAGCACCTTCAGCGTGCTTTGCACCGGGACGCGTTGACTTATGCCATATTGCATCTGGTTCAATATATTCTTCTTCAGCAGATTGGTATCCTGCGAATTAATATTGTTGGCACCTTCAAGCACATACGACATCGAAATGTTTTCATACCAGCGATAGGCTCCCGACGGCATCTTGCGTCGGAAAGGATAGAACGTGTTGCTGCTCAGCGACAGCGACGGCAGCTGGATGTTCATCAAACCCGTCTGGATATTGTACGATTCGCGGGCCGACAACGCCAGGTTGAACCACGAACCAATCGAAGTAGTGTAGCTTACACTCGACGTGGTTGTACTGTTGAAATAGTCGGACGAGTTGGTTGTATTGCGGTTATAATTACGGCTGATAAGGTTCACATTGGCCGAAAAACGGCTGTTGGGATTAGCCTTGGCGTCCTGGTCGTGCCGCCACGTAACCTTGAAGTCACCATATTTATTGTATGTATTTGTGTCGCCACGTATGCCGGTTTTGGTGACACCGTAGCGAATGTCAAAATTACCCTTGTATTTGTAGCGGCGATAATAGTTCGACTGTGCCTCGAGAGCCCAGCTCAAGTTGGTGTACAACTCCCCTATCAGCGCCAAATCCACATAGTCGTTGAAGGCAAAATACCAGCCACCGTCTTTCAGGTAGTATCCGCGTCCGTTCATCCATCCATACGAAGGCAGCAGAAGGCCCGACGTGCGGTCGTGCGCCAGAGGGAAAAAAGCAAACGGCAGCGCCAGCGGCGTCGGCACGTCCTCAATGCTCACATAGGCCGGACCAGTCAATATCTTGTCGTTGGTAATCAGCTTCGATTCCGAGAAATTGATGGCAAATGCGGATGCGCATAGTTACAGGTGGTGTATTGTCCACTGCTCAGATACATCACCGAATCGTTGATCTTCTTAATCTTGTCGCCGTGCAGAAAGCCGTCTCCCTCCTGCGTTATCACACCATAAATCAAGCCTTTGCCACTCTTATAGTTATACCGTATCGTGTCGGCATTGTATTCCGACTCGCCCTGCTTGAAAAGCGGACGCCCCTTGTATTTCCCCGTGCTGTCGGCAATGCCGCAAGCGCGCAACTGCTGCCGGTCGAAGTCCAGCTCCACAGCGTCGGCCTTGAGGTTCATATCCTCAAAGTCGATCTCGCCATCCTTGTACAAAAAGGCCTTCTTCGACTCCAAATCGATAGCCACCGAATCGACAGCCTTATACGAAACAATCTCGGTAACGGCATCCTTCGACAGCGGCACAAGGTTTCCTCCCCTAACGGTACTGTCAGTTGCATCAGTCAAAGTGTCAGGCACTTGCACACGCATACCAACCGTATCTTGGGCATACGAAACCAACCCGCTTCCAACCACAAAAATGAGCAGTAGAAGCCAAAGTTGAAAATTATATGGTTTTCTGATACTCAATATCTAAAAATTTAGTATCTTTGCATTTTCAAATTGCAAAGATAATATAATTTGCTCAAATCATAAAAACAAAAAATATATACTTGTAAATGAAACGTTTATTTGTATTTTTTATTGCTTTGTTCATCGTTTCCGGTGTCGCTTTTTCACAAAAAAGAGAGCCGGGAAAAGTCAAAACCCTCGTTATTGACCCCGGACACGGTGGCGACAAGCCAGGTGCACTTGGCAAACACAGCCAGGAAAAAGACCTCACCCTCTCCATAGCAAAAAAATTCGGCAAACTCGTCGAGGACAACTACCCCGACGTCAATGTCATCTACACACGCACTACCGATGTGGATGTGACCCTTGCCGAACGTGCCAACATCGCCAACCGCGCCAAAGCCGACCTGTTCATCTCCATCCACATCAACTCGCACCCCACCTCGGTGCCCGTCGGTATGGAGACCTATGTGATGGGTCTTTCGCGCAGCCGCGCCAATATGGAAGTCGCCAAGAAGGAAAATGCCGACATACTGCTCGAGGAAGGCTACAAAGACAACAGCGCATATAAAGGCTTTGACCCTAACTCGCCCGAAAGCTACGTGATGTTCGCGATGTACCAGAACGCCTATATCGACAAAAGCCTCAACTTCGCACAATTCACTCAAGACCAATACAAAGGAGCAATCAAGACCACCAATCGCGGTGTCAAGCAGGCCGAATTCTTCGTCCTCTACAAGACCGCAATGCCGGCCGTCCTCACCGAGGTGGGCTTCATCAGCAACCCCACCGAAGAGGCCTATATGATGTCCGACGAAGGACAGGCCACCATAGCCGTTTGCCTGCTCAACGCCTTTGCCAACTACAAGGCCCACGAAGAATCGTCCGTCAAACCCAAAAAGATGGAAATCGACCTGCCCGGATACGGCAAAAACAAAGGCAAAAAACCTGTACCACAAGGCGATGCCGTTGCCGACAGCACCCTCAAGGCCCAGATGCAGCAAGACGACGCCCTGGCCACCACCATCCTGCAGTCGCAAGGCGAAGAGGCTCCCAAAGCCAACATCGAACTGCCCGAAAAGAACGTGCCACCCTCGATAGAGCCCTTCCGCACCGAAGAGCCTGAAATCCAGACCACAGTACGCAAAGACGAAATGGTTGTCGAAGGCGTCACCTACCGTGTACAGTTCCTCACCAGCGAGAAAGAACTCAAAGAGGGCGCCAAGGACTTCAAAGGCGTCACCGGATACCAACTCTACAAGCAAGACGGCATCATCCGCTACACTATAGGCAACGAGACCACCATCGCCCGTGCCAAAAACCTGCAAAACGAAATGCGCAAAAAAGGATTCAAAGATGCCTTCGTGATTGCCTTCTATAACGGCAAACGCATCAGCATCCAGGAAGCCCGCGAACTACAAGAACAATGAAAACCCAACCAACGTGCTTGAAATAAACCACATAACAAAACTCTACGGCTCGCAGCGTGCATTGGACGATGTCAGCTTTGCCGTCAAACCCGGCGAAATCGTCGGACTGCTAGGCCCCAACGGTGCAGGCAAATCGACGCTGATGAAAATCATCACCTGCTTCATCCCCCCATCGGAAGGCGACGCCAAAGTGTGCGGCTACAGCATCTTCGACGAGCCGCAGAAAGTATGCAGCTGCATCGGATACCTGCCAGAACACAACCCCCTCTACACAGAGATGTACATCCCTGAATTCTTGCAGTTTATCGCCGATATACACAAAGTCAAAAACAGTCGGCAGCGCGTCGACGAAATGATACAACTCACCGGACTCTCGCCCGAACTGGGCAAAAAAATCGGCGCCCTCTCCAAAGGCTACCGCCAACGCGTAGGCCTGGCGCAAGCTATGATCCACGACCCACAGGTGCTCATCCTCGACGAACCCACCACAGGCCTAGACCCCAACCAGTTGGAAGAAATCCGCAAAGTGATCCGCAACGCCGGAAAAAACAAAATCATACTCCTCTCGACACACATAATGCAGGAAGTCGAAGCAATGTGCAGCCGCGCCGTCATCATCAACCACGGACGCATCGTCGCCGACAACACCATCGACCAACTCTAGCCCAAGGACACGACAGCCTCGAACAAACATTCCACAAACTCACAAAAGACTGATTTTAAATCACTAGTAACCCATCACAATCCACTAAAATCACAATTCACAAATATGACACGCAAAGAATTAGTCGAAACCATACGTCGCAAACAGTCCTTCCTCTGCGTCGGACTCGACACCGACATCCGCAAAATGCCCCAACACCTTCAGAACGAAGAAGACGGCATCTTCCTTTTCAACAAGGCCATCATCGACGCCACACTGCCCTACGCCGTGGCCTACAAACCCAACCTGGCCTTCTACGAAGCCGCCGGAATCAAAGGCCTTGTCCAGCTCAAGAAGACTATGGACTACCTCCACAGCCTTGACGACAAAGCATTTACCATCGCCGACGCCAAGCGCGGCGACATCGGCAACACCTCGCAGCAGTATGCCAAAGCCTTCCTCGACCCCGAGGGCGACTTCAATTTCGACTCGATGACCATAGCCCCCTATATGGGCGAAGATTCCGTGACACCCTTTACCGTCTACGACGGCAAATGGGTTATCCTGCTGGCACTTACCTCCAACAAAGGCGCCTTCGACTTCCAGTACATCAAGACCGAATACGACGACTGCTACCTCTTCGAAAAAGTGCTGCTCGCATCGCAGCAATGGGGCACGCCCGACAATATGATGTACGTCGTCGGAGCCACCAAAGCCGATATGCTAACAACCGTAAGAAACATAGTCCCAGACAGTTTCCTCCTCGTCCCCGGCGTCGGTGCCCAGGGCGGCAGCCTCAGCGAAGTGTGCCGCTACGGCCTCAACAGCGACTGCGGCCTGCTCGTCAACTCGTCGCGCGGCATCATCTACGCCTCCAACGGCGCCGACTTTGCACAGCGCGCCGCCGAAGAGGCAGCCAAACTGCAGCAACAGATGGCCGACGAACTGCGTAAAATATTCTAACACCATTTGGAAACAGCAACTTACACAATAAATAATCTTCATTTTTCACTGTGGACAACAATCTCGAACAACAGATATTCGAAGCGCGACGCCGTAATTTACGAATAATACTGGTTCTAAGCATCATAGGCTCCGGCACCCTATTCATCAGCTATCTGATGACAGGACTGCTTTTCCCTTCCTTAAAAGCGACGTACCTGTCTGGTTCTATGCCATTTCCAGCAGAAATGACAGTCTATCTGGAACAGTTCTTCGAAACGCCACGCTCCTTCTTCCTCTGCAGCGCACTGCTCTACGCCCTTTCGCTGACAGGCGTCATCCTGATGTGGAACCTGCGCAAAATAGGTTTCCACCTATACACACTGGCACAACTGCTTGTGATGCTCGTCACCCTCCTCTTCCTCGGCCGCGAACGACTGCCGCTGGGCGACATAATGTTCACCCTGCTCTTCATAACATATTATTATATAGCTTTCCGCAACCTCGGAGTGTTTTCGCGTTCTGTCGCCGACAACAACAATGAAAACAACGATGCCGACAACAACAACAACGTCGTCGAAAGCGACAACAACAGCGTCGAAAACAACTGACCCCGACCAGGCAACACACAAACCGGCACACATTACCATCAAGCAGGGCATTTCCCACAATAGGAAATGCCCTGCTTGCGTGTATTTATAATGCTCTTTATGGTACCTTTACGGTGCGACACACCCTATGCAATAAAACCACTGTATTCCAATCCATTACGTGCCATTTTCGGGTTTTTCGGGCAAAAAAAGGGAAAAAGAGGACAACATTTCGGGTTTTACTTGCAAATGTGTAAGTACTTTTGCATTGTGAAAAAACCGAAAAGAAACAACTAAACGAAAGGATATATTATGAAAACCAACAAGTTAATCGCAATTGTGGCACTAGGAACCCTGCTCAGCGCTACCCCGGTGTATGCCCAAGGACGCGGCGGCGGTTCGCGTGGCGGTGGCCACAGCTCTTCTTCATCGAGCAGTTCGCGCGGTGGTGGCAGCCACAGTTCGTTCAGCGGCAGTTCGCACTCCAGCTCGTCGCGTAGCAGCAGCTCGTACTCGGGCTCCTCGTCGCGCAGCGGCAGTTCATTCTCTGGCAGCAGCCGCAGTTCGCATTCGGGCAGCAGCAACCGCAGCTCCAGTTCGTTTTCAAATTCTTCGTCGCGCAGCAGCAGCTCGTTCTCGGGCAGCCGCGGCGGCTCCGTGTCGCGCCCATCGTCTTCCGAGCGCAGAGGCACAGCCACCTATCGCGGCACCTCGTCCGATAACGGCCGCAGCAGCGTGCGCAGCAGCTCGCGCTCCTCGATCGAGGCACCGCGCAGCAGTTCGCCCAGCCGTCCCGCATCGAACGGCGTTCGCGGCGGCGACCGTCCGTCACGCAACAGTGGCGATATCGGCAGCCGTGGCCGCAACGAGCATTCGGCAGGTCTCAGCAGCAACCGTGCCGACAACGCTCCCCGCGTCAGCAAATCGCGCGGCAACGGTGCACCCGGCGCCCCCGGCACCATAGGACAAAGCGGCCGTGGCACAGTCCATCCGCAGAACCACCCCGGCCATCACTATGCACGCCCCGACCGTCCAGGACATATGCCCCCCTCGCACCGTCCGATGCACCCCGCACCCTATTTCCACCACCCCTACCATCACCATATGATGCATATGCGCCCCGTGGTGTGGGTCCACGTCCATCCGCGCCCCATCTTCTGGCCAGGCTTCTGGGTCTACTGCAACTCGTATTGGTATGACTATCACGTTACTGACGTCGTCGTCGTGAACCGCTACGTCCGCGAGACCTACAACGTCGACCTGGTGAGCTATGCCGTGAGCGGCGACATAATGTACGCCATCGTGAACGATGCGGACGGCAACACCTACCTGCAGGTCTTCGACCAGAACGACAAAGTGCTGGCCGAGCAGCAAATCAGCAGCCGATACATCAAGACCGAAATCGACCGCGAGAACGGCGGATGCTGGATCTTCAAGAAAAGAGACAAAGACCCGATGCTCTTCCTCTACGTCGACGGCGAGCTGCTGATCTACGAAGCAGACTAAAAAACAAGAAGTTAAACGTTATGACACATAGTTTTAACACTTTGGTTATTACACGACAAACGATGCTGCAACATTTCTGGGCACAAAAGCATCACAAGCAAAAACCCTTGTCAATCAGATAGCCCAGAAACCAATTTAATGTTGTTCGGAAGAGAGGCGCCCGCGAGGCCACCTCTCTTTTTTTGCAGCAACCCTCACACCCCGCCCGTTTATTCTCCGCCTGGGTTTGCGAGTGCGACACACCCTGTACGTTTGGTTTGACGGTGCGACACACCGCAAAATAAAGTATCTCACCATCAAAACCCTAACAAATTTAACCATCTTCTTTCCATATTCCCCATTAATTATGTAAATTTGCAAAAGATTCAGACCAACGGAAAAGGTCCAATCCAAGCATCATAATCATTGATTAACAAAAACTTGCACAGAAAAATATGAACATCAAACCCTACCGGCACGAGGTGAAATACTACGAATGCGACCGAATGGGCATCACCCACCACAGCAACTACATCCGTTTTATGGAAGAGGCGCGCGTCGACTGGATGGACCAGATGGGCTACGGCTTCGACCGTATGGAAGCCGAAGGCGTAGTGTCGCCCGTAGTGGCCGTCGACTGCCGCTACCGCCACACCTCGACCTTCAAGGACATCCTCGAAATCGAAGTCCGCGTGGCCGAAACAACCCCGCTGAAAATATCATTCTCCTACACAATGACTTGCGGCGGCAAAACCATCTGCACCGCCACCAGCACCCATTGTTTCCTCGAAAACGGACGCCCCGTCTCGCTCGAAAAACGGTTCCCCGAACTCTACCAGCGAATCCAAGAACTTTGAAACGGTACATCTACATAGCGCTAGGCCTCCTCACCGTAGGCCTCGGAGCCCTGGGCGTGGTGGTTCCAGGGCTGCCCACCACGCCATTCCTGCTGCTGGCCTCGTGGTTCTTCTACCGCTCGTCGCCGCGTCTGCAGCAATGGCTACTGGCCTCGTGGCTAGGGCGTTACATACGCGACTACAAGCGGCGCGGCGGAATGACCGCCACACAAAAAGCCGGAGCCATCGGCATAATGGCAGCAATGGTGCTGCTGTCGACGTTCGTCTTCATCCCCGCCGGCTCGGTGGCCCGCATCATAGTCCCCGTAGCCGGCGCCGTCGGAGCGCTAACCGTCATTTTCGCCGTCCCTAACGGACAAGACAAATAGAATCAGCCTCTTATCCCTCGCCCGAAGAAGGGACAGCCTTCGAAGCCTGCCGTACAACTCGGCCCGAAGCAGCACCATCGGCAGCCGGCGTTCCGTCATACATTATTTCGCCCGTCTGCTCGTCAACGAAAGGAACATCTGCGAAGCCAACACTTTCGTTGTCAGTATTTTCACTTACAGCCGAAAAATCCAAAACCCCACTTCCGATATAAACACTCTGCGACGCACGGCCGGCCCTGTCGACGACAAAGCCCCACAGGTGCACCTCCTTGCCTACCCAGCCCTCATTCAGCTGCAGCACAGCCTGTTTGCGCCGCCGCGCCGTCGCGTCGGAAAAGTCAAAACTCTTGTATTCAGGACAATATGCCACCAGATAAATCTGGTCGTCCGCACTGCAGTTACGGTTCAGCGGATTCTTCTCGAAAGCGATGCTAATCGTCGTATCGTCAACCAGTTGAGGCACATCGAACGCCACCGGGGCCACCGGTCCCTCGCTGAGGCGCAACGACGGCAGGTCGACAGCCAGTTCGCCATCCTGAATCGAAAAGCACCCCTTGTTCATCCTTGTGAAATAATTGCTCGGCGTAACGCCCTCATTGCGAGACACAACCTCGAGCGATATTGACAATATCCGCCTGGCTTTGGCCGCAAAACGGACCATCTCCGCAAAAAGCTTCCGCTGGCGCAGCTGCGCATCGCTCCGCGCATCGTGGAAGTCGCCAGGCAGCGACCGCACGCACCAGCGCCCGCGCCAGTTGTAGCCCACCGTCGCGCCCAGCCGTCCGCTGAAGCCGCCACCGAATGAATTCTGTTGTTTTCCCATAAGCGTATCATTTACTGTTTATTACACAATCACTAATTACTGTCGGCAACCTCTGTAATTCGTAAAATTCGTGTTTTGCTTGGTACAAGCTCCTGTGGAGCGCGTAGAGTGGCCCCGTGTGTGGCAGCATCGTTTGCTTTCACAGTTAATATTTACGGAGCTTTTAATTCGTATTATTCGTTAAATTCGTGTTCAAGAAAGAAGAATATTTAGAGGTCATCTGTTTTCAATCGAATTGAACCACATTTCACCCTCGCATCGCCACATTAAGTTTTAACCATAACGTTACTTTCTTCTTATTATTGCCTACTGAAGTAGAATTTAGTAAAAAGTTAAAAAGAAGTTTAGTAGAAGATGATAAGAAGATGGTATATGTGCAACAGGGAGTTATGCCGCTGGCAAGAGGCGCCTGTCGAGGCTTTCCGGCGGCAAAAAACAGCCAGAACGAATCCGGCGGTTTGAATCTCGATTAGAAAAACAGCTTGGGATTGCGAGTGCTACACACCTGAATTTATTGTCCGCTTGGGATTGCGAGTGCGACACACCTGCATTTATTGTCCGCTTGGGATTGCGAGTGCGACACACCCCGCCCTTTTGTTCACCGCTTCGCTATCGGAACTCCAAAGCTTCACTGGAGCTTTGGATCCTACTGGCAGTTCCTTCTCCCCTCTCCGAGAGGGGATGGCTACGCAGTCGATTTTTTTCTCGTAAATAGTTGCGTCAAACTAACAGACATCCAAACCGCTACCGCGCCATCCCCTCTCGGAGAGGGGTGCCCAACGGGCGGGGTGTGTCGCACCGTCAGGTTTTGTCACTCTATCAAAACTTGAATAAACGTCTGGCAGATATGATTTCTGTCATAACTTAAAGATGAAAACATCCCGACGCGGCGGGTGTTCTTTTTTGTGTGCTGCGGATTGAAAATCCTTATATTAACCAGCGTCGGATCGCAGATCCGCCGCAACGCCTCGAACATCCGACGCGTCGGGTGAATAATTGCAAATTCCGCTATAGCAAGATAATATATTACATTAAAATATCAATCTTTTGCAATTGAAAATCTGCATTTAAAATAGTGACAATCTGTTTGATCTTTATCTCCTCCTATTATGAATTCATCGTCATTAATAATATATGCCGAATAAACCCACTCAAATTGAGTTGAAAGATCTAATTGCTTTTCCACTTTTATCCCATCACCATTTAGACTAGCTACAGTTAGTTTGTTATGCGAGGTTGAATATAACAATAAGTTGCTATAGAAATCATATACATCCAGCAATCCTTCAAGTATCAAGTTGCTTTTTTTTTTCTTGTATATTATATTCATATAAATCGTAATAGAAATCTCCCATTCCTTTTACTTCTATTTTTGTATAGAGCAAGTGATTTTCATCTCTCCACGCTAAAACTTCGGAAAACCCCGATGGAATTTTTACTGTCTCGTATTCGGAAATAACAGTTATGCTATCTTCTTCGTTCCTCTTGTATGCTAACCTCTTATTATTTTTTGTGACACACCAAGTATATATATCCTGATGATGTTCAATTATATTTAAAAAATTACTCTTGTTGCTACTCGAAAAAGCAGGTGTCATTTGTTTTGAAAAAAGACAAGCGATAATAGTATTTTTTTCGGGGTATGCCAAATAAACAGTATCTCCTGACGTAGCCAAATAATCCTTACGATTTATTCCATTATTCTTATCGTAACAACTGTCTATTTCTTGTACAATATTGTTTTTTATATCTAAGATTAAAATTCGACTATTCATTCCAGTCGGTGAAAATCTTTTTGATTGGAGTATAAAACATTTTCTCTCAGCATCTGAAAAATGAAATAGAGTTTTTGAAAAGGACGGCCTGCCGTAACAAACTTTGTATTCTTTATTATTATGAGAATAAATATCATAGCAAAAGCCATTGATCTCCTCTATAGAAAAGGAATAATCGGGATTTTGTCCAAATGATTCTGTTGTCAGAGTCATTACCAGAAACAATGCCATAATAATAGTGGTAATATCTCTCATCTTGTTCTTTTTTCATTTATATGCACCAATTGTGTAATACTTTGTTTTACTACCTCCTGTATATGACAGAACATTCAACCAAACCCGACGCGGCGGATGTTCTTTTTTTGCGTGTGTTGTATCGGATTTCAATTGGAGTTATTCAGCGAGAAACAAACATTAATTTGACATCAAATCTATCGTATGGTTGCCTTAATCCATTCTCAAAATGTTCAGTGTATTCATAGTCATAGAGTATAGTTTCTTTGTTTTTTTTCTGGAATTCTTCGTAGGTTGACGTATATCTATATGAATTTTTTTTCATTTCTGCGATTGTAATTGAATCTAATACTGCAAGTAATCTTTTTATTCTGTCATTTTTGTTCAAAGAATTGCCTGTGTATAATCTTTCTCCAGTTTTGTAATACACCGTCATTTCTTTAATCGAACATTCGTTATCGCAAGGATTCAGCAAACAAACAGAATCTGCTTTATATACTTTCAAATAAAAGAATTTTGAGACATTAACAAGAATAGAATCCCATTGAAAAAAATTAGAGTCTATACAAGATTGAGTTTTTACTTTGATTGTTGGGAAAGGATTATTTGGTACATAATAAAAAGGTATTAAAAATTCTGGCATCTCAGTTGTATCACATTTGTCAAAAGCATATTCTTGTAAGATGTTATTTTTTTTATATAAAAAAAAGGTAAATGAAATGATAATGGCGATTGTAACCATTAATACATCAGTTATAATATCTTTCTTGGACATTTCAGATTTTTTTCAGTAGACTTCTTGTGATTTTAACTCCCGACGCGGCGGATGTTCGTTTTTTTTGTATGTTGTATCGGATTTGCAATCCGATACTGCTTAGTATCAGGATTTTCAATCCGCCAACATTAACGCTGTTGCAAGTGTTTTATTGTGCTGCGGACTGAAAATCGTTATATTATTAAGCGTCGGATCTATAAAATCCCAAAAACAAACAATGCAACAATTACTATGGCAACAAACAGCATAGCAAGGATTGCATTCTCATATATGTTTAGTATTGGAATGTTGTCGAGCCATCCATTTTTGCAATGCAATTCGTCATCCAATCTTGTCCGACACCCTCTAAGAAGCCAGCGGAAAAAACCACCTATATAATTTGCAATTATCATCCTATAATTATTCGTTTATTCCCGACGCGGCAGATGTTCTTTTTTTTGCGTGTGTTGTATCGGATTTGCAATCCGATACTGCTTAGTATCAGGATTTTCAATCCGCCAACATTAACGCTGTTGCAAGTGTTTTATTGTGCTGCGGACTGAAAATCCTTATATTAACCAGCGTCGGATCGCAGATCCACCGCGTCGGGTAATCGATGCGAACACCCAACATCTGCAGCAACGGATTAATTATTTGGAAACTGCTATCGATTCTAACATTTTCAAGTATCGCTCGTAGGAGAAATTATCATACGAATCAAGCGAATAGTAGTAACACTCAATGATATTTGTTCCAATAATTGTTGTAAAATCGAAAATGGCTTCGACAGAATCTTTTTCAACCGCTCCTACGCTTATATTAGGGAAACCCCAGATAGTGTCAGAATCCATATATCGTGTAATGTATTGTGCGACAGTTATTGGATGACCGTTCTTATCTTTCTTTTTTTGTATTAAGGGCATTCTGGAGGTCCAATCTTTGTCATTGGATAGTTGCTGGATAGTCAAAATTGAATCCAAATAGAGCTCACCTCCTTTCATATAATCGGAATACCTATAGGGGTCGTCCTTAAAATTGCAAGACATTATTGCAAAATAGGATCTAGGCTCATCGTTTGAGAAAAAGATTAGAGAACCGTCGTCCATCATTGTCCTGTCAATATAAAAAGCCAACCGGGACCGTTCATCACGCAGATTTTTCGTGTAGTTTCTCGGAATGAGAAATTTGACCTTGAAATCATTCACTGTTTCGTTATGTAATTCCAAGTCTGGAAACGAAGAACAATTTCCATTATTATTGCACGATAATAGTGCAAAACTAATAGCTAACACAGTGTTAATACATAATATACCGCGCCTGTTTTTCAATTTTATTTTTTTCATAGTTACTACGTGCTTTGTTAGTCCCGAAAACAGTTCTCATCCTTTCTGCATACTTTGAGTTGTGCTCTGGATTCATTATATGATCCAGACTCCCGACGCGGCGGATGTCCTTTTTTTGCGTGTGTTGTATCGGATTTGCAATCCGATACTGCTTAGTATCAGGATTTTCAATCCGCCAACATTAACGCTGTTGCAAGCGTTTTATTGTGCTGCGGATTGAAAATCGTTATATTATTAAGCGTCGGATCGCAGATCCGCCGCGACGGGTTAAAATAGAACTAAAACAAATCAAACAAAAACCCCGAAACTACAATAGGGTTTCGGGGTTTTGATTTTTGTTGTGTAGTATATTACTGCAGCTTGGCCAGGGCCTCTTTGATGCGGCGGATGGCTTCGACAAGGAGGTCTTCGCTGGTGGCGTAGCTGAGGCGGATGCAGGTGTCGTCGCCGAAGGCGGAGCCCATCACGGTGGCTACGTTGGCCTCGTTGAGGAGATAGAAAGCCATATCGGTGCTGTTTTCTATCTTTTTGCCATTGAAGGACTTGCCATAGTAGGAGCTGACATCGGGGAAGAAGTAGAAGGCACCCTGCGGCAGGCGTACTTTGAGGCCCGGTATTTCGCAGAGGAGCTTGTAGACCAGGTCGCGGCGACGCTGGAAGGTGTTGCGCATATCGATAATGTCTTTCGAGGTCTTGGGGTCCATCAGCATAGCGCAGACGGTGGCCTTCTGGGCAATGGAGCAGGTGGCGCTGGTCACCTGGCCCTGCAGCTTGTTGGCGGCTTTGGCGATGACGGTGGGGGCGGCGATGAAGCCGATGCGCCAGCCGGTCATTGCGAAGCCTTTGGCGACGCCGTTGACGGTGATGACGCGGTCGCGGACTTCGGGGAACTGGGCTATCGACTCGTGCTTGCCGACGAAGTTGATGTGCTCATAGATTTCGTCGGCCAGGACGAAGAGGTTTTCGTGGCGTGCGACGACCTGGGCGATGCCGCGCAGCTCCTCTTTGGTGTAGAGCATACCGGTGGGGTTGCTGGGCGAGGAGAACATTATGAGCTTGGTGCGCGGTGTGATGGCGGCTTCGAGCTGCTCGGGGGTCACCTTGAAGTCGTTCTCGAGCTTGGTCTTGACGAAGACGCATTTGCCTTCGGCCAGGCGGACGAACTCCTTGTAGCTGACCCAGAATGGTGTGGGGATGATAACCTCGTCGCCGGGGTTGATGAGGCACTGCACCACCTGGAATAGGCTCTGCTTGGCGCCGGTGCTGACGACGATCTGTTCGGGCTTGAATTCGAGGCCGTTGTCGCGGCGGAACTTCTCGCATACGGCTTCGCGCAGGTCGGGATAGCCGGGCACGGGGGGATAGTGGGTGAAGTTGTCGTCGATGGCTTTCTTTGCGGCCTCTTTGACCACCTCGGGGGTGTTGAAATCGGGCTCGCCGATGCTGAGGCTGATAACGTCTTTGCCCTGGGCCTTGAGTTCGCGTGCTTTTGCGGTCATAGCCAGAGTCTCGGACTCGGCCATATTTAGAATGCGGTTTGATAAGATTTCCATAGTTTTGATTGTTTGAATGAATTTGCAAAAGTACGAATTTTTTTTGGAATGGTAATATTTTTTTGAAAGCTTTAGTCGATTTTAAAAAAAATATGTAAATTTGTAGATTGCAAAATCTGCAAAAATAAATTTATAACAACATATAACATTTTGATAATTATGGCAAAAGAAATGAATGATGCAGAAGCATCGAAACTGGAGAAACTGAAAATACTGCAGAGTACGCTGGACAAAATCGAGAAGAGCTATGGCAAGGGTTCGATTATGAAGCTGGGCGACCGTCCAGACGAGACCTACGAGGCCATTTCGACGGGCTCGATAAGCCTGGACGCGGCGCTGGGCATCGGTGGTTTTCCGAAGGGAAGAATCATCGAAATCTACGGCCCCGAATCGTCGGGTAAGACGACGCTGGCCATCCACGCCATCGCCGAGAGCCAGAAGAAGGGCGGCATTGCTGCTTTTATCGATGCCGAGCACGCTTTCGACCCGGTATATGCCCGCAAGCTGGGTGTGGACATCGACAACCTGCTGGTGTCGCAGCCCGACAACGGCGAGCAGGCCCTTGAAATTGCCGACAACCTGATACGCTCGGGTGCCATCGACATCATCGTCATCGACTCGGTGGCGGCCCTGACGCCCAAGGCCGAAATCGACGGCGAGATGGGCGACTCGAAGGTGGGTCTGCACGCCCGCCTGATGTCGCAGGCCCTGCGCAAGATGACGTCGACCATCAGCAAGACGGGCTGCTGCTGCATCTTCATCAACCAGCTGCGCGAGAAAATCGGCGTGATGTTCGGCAACCCCGAGACGACGACGGGCGGCAACGCGCTGAAGTTCTACGCTTCGGTGCGCCTCGACATTCGCCGCATACAGGCCATCAAGGACGGCGACCAGAACATCGGCAACCGTGTGAAGGTGAAGGTGGTGAAGAACAAGGTGGCGCCTCCGTTCCGCGTGTGTGAGTTCGACCTGATGTTTGGCGAAGGCATCTCGAAATATGGCGAAATTGTGGACCTTGGCGTCGAGACCGGCGTCATCAAGAAGAGCGGCTCGTGGTTCAGCTATGGCGAGAGCAAGCTGGCTCAGGGCCGCGAAGCCGTCAAGATGCTGCTGCGCGACGATCCGGAGCTGAGCGACGAACTGGAGAGCAATATCCGCCAGGCTTTGTCGGAGACGAAAGAATAGGCCAATGAAACGCTTTTTACTTTGCATATCGCTTGTTTTTCTGCTGACTTCCGTACGAGCACAGAACAACGACGAGGTGGTAAGCAGCAGCGACGAATTGCAATACGAATCGTCGGTCGGAGTGAGTCAGTCACTGCACCACCTGCAAAAGGCGGCGAAAGGCGACATCGAATACAGCAGTTTCTTCTTTGAGGGCTTGACAGTCTTTCAGAGAAACAACTCTACGAAATTGGGTCTAAATTTTTCATACGTGCCCTACAGAATGGGCGGATATGCAAGCGGAGCGCTTAATTATTCACATTATATGCTGACAGGCGGCCTTGTTGTGAGGCCGCTTGCCGGTATTGTCAGGACCGACTGGCAACTGTTTGGCGGCGTGGCATACGCGCAGGGGCTGGAACAGTTTTTTGCCAACCCCGTAGGCTTCGAAATAGGCGCCCGTTTGGGCGCCAACTACAATGCCAACGGAGGCCGGTTTGCCTGGTGGAGCATTTCGCTGAGCAGGGTGTATGTCGACCATAGGGCCTACTACACCATTGGCCTAAGCCTCAATCTGGCTGCGCTATTTGGGGCTTGGATTATTTTTTAATCACCATAAAACAAACATTTATCACCACATTACAATATGGACGAAATACCGGAAGAACTTCTTGTAAAACAGAAATACGACGAACTAGTAGCAACCTGCAAGGCCAACCAGCAGTTGACAACCGAGGATGAAGACAATATTTTCCGCGCTTTCACCATAGCCAGCAATGCCCATAGCGACACCCGGCGCAAAAGCGGCGAACTGTACATCTTCCACCCTCTGGCAGTGGCACAAATCGCTGTCGAGGAGGTTGGACTGGGGCCGATTGCGGTGGTGTGCGCATTGCTGCACGATGTGGTAGAAGACACCGACATCACGCTGGAGACGCTACGCGCCGTGTTTGGCGACCGCGTGGCCCGCATTGTCGACGGCGTGACCAAGATCGACAAAGCGTCGATGATTGCCGAGCAGAATGACGATTTCTCTTCGCAGGCCGAAAATTACCGCAAGATATTGTTGGCTATGTGCGACGACGCCTACGTTATTTTCCTCAAACTGTGCGACCGGCTTCACAATATGCGCACATTGGGGTCGATGAAAGACACCAAGAAACTGGCCATATCGTCGGAAACACAGTATCTTTACATTCCTTTGGCGCACCGGCTGGGACTTTACAACATAAAGACCGAACTCGACGACCTGGTGATGCAATACAACAATCCCGACAAATACGCCGAGATTGAGGAGAAAATAAAGAAAACCAGCGGAACAGAAATAAAACTGAAACAGTGCTTCACGGCACCCATCCGCGAGTTGCTGGACAAGAACGATTTCCACTACAACATAAAGACTCGCGTCAAATCGGTCTATTCGTGCTGGAAAAAGATGCAGAACAAGGGGGTTCAGTTTGACGAGATTTTCGACCTTTACGCTATGCGCATCATCCTTGACATCCCCGGCAGCGAAACGATGCCCGAAGAGGAGCTGCACAAGATAGAAAAAGAGGAGTGCTTCAAGGTTTATGCCCTCATTACCGGCCTGTTCCGACCGCAACCGACACGCTTCCGCGACTGGATCACAACGCCCAAAAACAACGGCTACGAGTCGCTCCACACCACGGTGATGAGTCCCATCGGCCGCTGGGTGGAGGTGCAGATACGCACCACGCGTATGGACCAGATAGCCGAAAAGGGTATGGCGGCACATTTCCTGTACAAGGAGGCACACCCCGACGAGCCCATCCAACAGTCGCCCGTCGAACAATGGCTGGGACAGATACGCAGTTCGCTGGAGGACCCAAACAAGAACGCCCTCGACCTGGTGGAAGAATTCAAGGAAACCCTCTACACCAAAGAAATATACATCTTCACGCCCAAAGGAGAAACCATAAAACTGCCGTCGCGCAGCACCGTACTGGACTTTGCCTATGCCATACACTCCGAATTGGGCGACCACTGCATCGGCGCCAAAGTCAACGCCCGTGTGGTCCCGATAGGCTACAGGCTGCATAGCGGCGAACAGGTTCAAATACTGACCTCGAAAAAAACTGTGCCCAACGAGGAATGGCTCAACAATGCACAAACCCAAAGAGCCAAAGACCATATCAAAGACTATCTGCGCAACGAAAAGAAACAATATTTCGACAAGGGCGAACAGATGCTCAAAGACTTCCTGAAGAAATCGCACATCAGCATTACGCCCGAACGCACAGCACGCCTGCGCCTGTTCTTCAACCTGGACAGCGACATTGAGCTCTACTATCGCATAGCCACAGGAAGCATCAACGAAGATGCTCTGAAACAATGTTTCCACCTGAGCAAGTCGAAACCGCAACTGATATTCCTGCAGCCCTATCAAGAATTGTTTGACGGAAAAAACCAGCAGAATTCCGCCAAGGATATCCGCCAAAAATCCATCACCACCTCGCCATTCCTCGCCGACTCCAAATACGACAGTTTCGACACCCAACCCGCACCGTGCTGCAAGCCTGTGCAAGGCGACAGAGTGGTAGGCATCGTCAGCAACGACAAGATTATGGTTCACCGCACGAACTGTCCTACGGCCATCCACGAAATGTCGACACACGAAGACCGCATAGTACGCGTGCGCTGGCGTCCGGGCGAAAAGATTGCGTTCCTGACAGGCATCACCATAACCGCCATCGACCGCAAGGGACTGCTGCAGCAACTGACGCGCATCATCAGCGAGGATATGAACCTGAATATGCGTGCCATAACACTCGAAACATCAGAAGGTGTTGTCCACGGACTTATTATGCTCTATGTCCACAACCTCAGCCGACTGGACCAACTGATTGAAAGCATCAGGGCCATAGAAGGAGTGGAACAGGTGCAAAGAGTATAACCAATTCATAACTAACGCAATGACAGAAGAACAGAAATCACTCCAATGGTTGAGCAGCATTTTGGACATTCTGAGGAAAGAATGCCCGTGGGACAGCGTGCAGACTATCGACAGCCTGCGATATCTGACCATTGAAGAGGTTTACGAACTCTCAGAGGCCATAACCAAAGCCAACTACGACGAGATGCGCAAAGAGCTTGGCGACCTGTTTATGCATTTGATGTTCTATTCCAAAATTGCCGACGACGAAGGCCATTTCGCCCTCAACGATGTGATTGACAGCATTTGCAGCAAGCTGATTTCGCGTCATCCGCACATTGCGCTTCCCGATCGCGACGGCGTGATGCAGCCTGCCCGCCAGCAGGAGACGCCGAAATGGGAGCAGGTGAAGATGAAAGAGGGAAGGCGGTCGGCCCTGGAAGGTGTACCCAGTTCCCTGCCGTCGCTCATCAAAGCCATCAGGCTGCAGGAAAAAGCCGCAGGACTGGGTTTCGAATTCCCAAACAGGGAAATGGCTATCGCCAAAGTCGACGAAGAATATGGTGAATTTATCGATGCCTTGGGCAAATACCACTCCGAAGGGGATACTGCCCGACATTATGCCGAAGAGGAGCTGGGCGACCTGCTGTTTGCCATCGTCAAATGGGCTCGCTTCGAAAACATCAATGCCGACGACGCACTGGCCCGCACCAACCGCAAATTTGCCGAAAGATTCAAGTATGTCGAATCGGAAGCCCACAAACAAGGCCGCAATATCCAAGAACTGAGCCTTGAGGAAATGCAGAAGTATTGGAACGAAGCCAAAACCACCACCACCCACTAACGCCAACATAACAATTATGAAACAAGAATATATTGCCCCAACACTTACGGTTGTGACATTCAAAGTAGAACGAGGATTCGATGCAAGCGTGTTCTCTACCCTTTTTGTCTGCGGATTGCTCACCAGCGACACCGACGAAAACCTCAACCAGGCTGCCAGTTATAGCGAAAACAACTGGGTATGGTAGGATAAGGTCTTACTCCGATTCCATTATGGCCACCGCGGCTGCACGTCCGTCGTTTACGGCATCGTTTATCGACATCGGGCGTTTGCAGGCGCCGCAAACGAACAGGCCTTTCTGCTCTGTCAAACAGTCGCCCAGATGCGGGTCGACAGACTTTGCGAAGCCGTATTCGCCACATATCCCGCACGATTTGGCGAGGCACTTGGTACCTTCCGACGCCTCCATACCCACCATCAGCACAAGCAGGTCTGTGGTCATTTTAAGAGGCAAACCCATCAACGTGTCTTCTGCCTTTACTTGCACCCTTCCATCGAAAGTGCCCGAAGCCTCCGAAATACGTCCACGAACATACCGAACACCATATTTCTGCTGCGACTCACGGTACATCTCCTCAAAATGCTGGCCCCACATACGAAGATCCATATAGAATATATAGGCTTCCGTATCAGGCAACTGGCGTTTCAGCTCGATGGCCTGTTTCACGGCAGTAACACAGCAGACCTTGGAGCAATAGTGATTGCCCGACTTTTCATCGCGCGAACCTACACACTGCAAGAATACTACACGTTTCGGTTTCTCGCCTAGCGAATTGACAATCTGATTGTAGCGAATCATCTTCTCCATCTCGAGCGAAGTCACTATGCCATTGTAAATACCATAGCCCAACTCCTCCTTGCGGTGGGCATCGAAAGGAGTGTATCCGGTGGCCATAAGCACGTAATCGCTATAGTATGCATTACCCTTGCCGTCGACGATTTTCCACGCCTCCCCTTCGCGCTGCATCTTGACGATATCAGTATCGTGATGAAGTGTGATGTTCTGATTCAGCAGCTTTTTGTTCATCAAGTCAACAATGTCGCTCGCCGCAGCAAAATTAGGGAACAGAAAAGCCTTGTCGGCAATATTTTTCAAAGGCGATGAAGATTTTTCAAAAAGATTCACCGGCATTCCCTGTTTGGCAAGCACCGAGGCAGCCTCGATACCGGCAGGACCGGCTCCAATGATTGATATTGATTTCATTTTTATGATTTTATTCGATTAAAGAAAGAATGAATTATATATATTGTCACGATTCGACTTTGAGGCATTCGGGACGGGCAGGACGGGGCAGCAAACGGCCCGAAACGCCCTTATATTTCTCGTCGGGATTATAGGCGATGCCAATTTTGTTGAGCAACTGCTCGCTCTGCACCTGGTGCAGCTGAAGTCCCAGCTGCCAAGGGTCGTAGCCCAGCAACAATCCGGTCAGCTCCTCGTATGTCAGCACCGGAATGCCATAGCCTTGTTTGTCAAAAGTCTTGTGTTCCATTTCAGCAATGGTATACTGCCATTTGTCCATAAACATAGCGCATCCCGGGCAATTGGTAAGTATGAAGTCGGGCTCGAAGGGCTCCATTGACTGGAACTTCTTTTTCGTATTGGCAATAGAATAGCCGCGGTTTTCCTGCACCAGATACTGCCTGAATCCAAACCCGCAGCAATGGCGCCGTTCGGGATAATCCACAACCTCGCCGCCCCACGCCTCGATCATTCCTGCCAGCACGTAGGGAAACTCAGCCTTGCCGATGCCACGCTCAGGGAAAATCTTGGCATAATGGCAGCCAATATGCTCCACAACGCGCAAAGGCTTGCCGGTGAAACGGTTCACCAGCTGATATTTCATTTTCGGCTTCAGGTCGAACCGGAATTTGTAGATGACATCCGACGGATGCACGATATTCTTTGGTATTTTGAATTCGCGTTTTGTGGCCTCCCAGAGATATTGCTGGGCTTTTGCGAGCAGCTCAGGCTCGTTTTCCCACTTTTCTATCATCTCCGAAAAAACACCAAACGAAGTGACGCACGAAGGCACATAGTTCTCGTATCCGCACTCCGTCATCAGCGAGAACAGGCGCGCCACCACCGTCATTGTTGTCTCAAAAGGAACCACATCGCTGTGGTAGCCGATTCCCGTACACGTGTGCTGGTGTGGGTTGTCGCAGATATCCTTGCCCAGTTCGTCGCGCAGGATGCGCAGGAAAGCAGCCTCCGAACCAGGAAAGAAAGTCTGCCTGATGCAGCTCCGCTCATAGAAGAAATGGTCGTCGGCAATCTCTTTTTGATACTCGTTCCAAAAACGTTTTTCCATAAACAATTCTAATATTCCGGATTAAACCTCAGTTTTTCAACTTTTTATAATATTCTCGGCCACAATTTCGGCTATATCCTTAACCGGCACATTGTCGGCACGCATAAAGGCCTTTTTGCACATCGGACAGGCTGTTGCTATCAAGTCCGGTTCCGGTGCCAACAGGTTTTCGCGCGATGCGTTGCGAATCTCGGTCTGCTGTTCGATGTCCAACAGCGGATTGCCCAGATTGAAACCACAGCACAGGCTGTGTTCACGTTCATTCTTGGTTTTGAGCAGCGTTGTGGTCGCCTTCAGGATGTCGCGCGGCTCGTCGTATATGCCGCATCCCCTTCCCAGTTCGCACGGGTCGTGGTAGGTCACTTTGCGGTCGTCCTTGCGCAGCTTCAGCCGGCCGCTCTCTATCAGCATATTGATATACTCCGTGTGGTGCACCACCGGAATCGACAGCTTGTACTCCTTCTTGAACGACTGATAACAGATTGGGCACGAAGTGACTAGCATTGTCGCCTTGCTGTTGACAATGAGCTCCGTGTTCTTGCGCCGCAGTTCAAAGGCCTGGTTTTCGAAGCCCTGCTGCAGTAGCGGGCGACCGCAACAGATAGTCTCGTCCCGGTCCATATACCAGTATTTCTGACCGACAGCATTGAAAATCGTCTCCATCGATTTGGTGATGCCCGGCGTCAGATGCGACATACATCCGCCAAAATAGGCAACACGGCCTATCGAGTTGAACGGCTGGACATCACGCAGATAGCCATAGCCACCCTTGCTGTCTATATCCTTTTTGTTATTGATGCGCACCTGACGGCGTATGACCGAAAGGTCCAGATTGACAGGGCAATCGGCAACACAACGGTCGCACATCAGGCAGTTTTCAGCTATCGGCTCGGCATTCTTCTGCAGTTCCAGATTCCTGATAGACTGCAACATATAAACGCCCTGCATATTCACAATGCCCAGTTCCTTGTTCATCGGACAGCCGTCGATACAGATTCCGCAACGCGAGCAGGCACTGAGTTCGAACATCGTGTAGCCCGTTTTCTTGTCGCTGTCGTGCACACCCAACTGGCGGAAATAAATCAGGAAAATCTCGGTAAAGATATGCATATAGCGCGAGAACGGCATCAGGCAGAAGAATGTGCCCAGGGCAACACTGTAAAGCGTCCAGCAGGTGTATTCAAAAGCCTGGTTGGACAGTCCTATCGTATAGATCAGATCGCCCAGAGGCTTGATCATAAAACCGCCATTGCCATACAGAGACGACGTAACCCCTTCCGAAAGAAGCCTGAAGGGGAAGATGCACCAAAGGGCCATCTTGGCCACGCGGTCCATCAGCGTATGTCGCGTGGTGCGCTTCATACCCATCGGGCGCGACCACACCTTCTTGAACATAGCCAGGAAAAGACCGCTAAGCACATATATCAGCAAAGCATCCATCACGTTGGCAAAAAGCACAGCGTGTTTGAATGCCGAAATATCCACATCCTGCTCAAAATAATTGAAGAAAATGGCAACCCACATAGGGTGTCCGTCGGGAATCGCCAGACGGGACTGGACAGCACCGACAACGATAAGCAGAAACCAGCCGAAAGCAAGGCTGCGGTGCATATATCCCAGCAAAAGATTCTTTTTCGTGATGCGCCAGTGCAGCAAGCCTTCGCGGAACGCCTCCCAAATGGCAGGCAGGAAACGCCAGCTCCAGATATTCTTGCGTATTATGGCGCGCTGCAGCTTGTCGAAACTGTTGATCCAACGCCAATATTTGACAATCGAGAAGAACAGCAACAGAATGACACCCAGCATAAAAGGCAGCACGAAGACCGAAAACAGCGGCTCGAAAAAGACCCACTTAACCATCAGGCCCACTACGCCGAGCCAGTACAAAATAGCAAAAACGACAAACGGCCACTTCATTCTTCCGCCCCCTTTCTTACAAAAGTGTTGGGCTGCACATTGGCAAGCACCCTTCTCATATTGATTATCAGCGACCGCGTGTTCACTCCTCGCGGACATACCAGCAGGCACTTGCCACACAGCATACACCGCTTCAACTGCTCGTCCAGACCTTCATACTGGGCTCTGAAGAACGAAGTGTGTATCTTGCGGATATTATAGTCGGTAAAACCGGCCGCCGAGCAGGCCGCCGTACAACCGCCGCAACCGATACACAACCTGTACGATGGCACCAGTTCGAGCAGTTTTTCCACCTTCTCGTTGTGCATCTCGTCGAAATTGAGCTGACGGCCCTGCGAAATAACGAATCCGAATTTTTTCATTTATTCCTTGTGTAATCAAAGATTTGCAACTAATTATCGCCCTTCCCCCATTCTCAATTCTCCAGCACTTTTTCCCTCAATTCCATACCTCCCGTAACCTCAAAAATGCGGCGCACCTCGTCCAAGTCCTCTTCGGGTATGTTGCGCAAGGCTCCCGGACCGTTGCCGTGATAGTTGGCACCCAGCTTCGGGGCTATCTCCTCGATGTTTTCCTTGTACCATTCCCATATCGGGCCCTGCTCGGGGTGATAGTCGGGATCCACCCGGTCGGGATGCACACAATAGCCTATCTCCAGAATGTTGCTGCCGATAGAGTTCATCAGCTGTTTCTGCTGTCGGCCCTTTTCGCTCTCGGCAAAATAGCCAAGCTCCTCCGAGGCGCGACGCAAAACGCTGATCAGCTCGCCAGGCACATTGCCGCGCGGACAGCGCGTCTTGCACGACATACACTGGCCACAGAACCATATCGTGTCGCCCTTGAGCAGGTTCTCTATTTCCGTCTCGTCGCCGCGCTGGACGATATCGCAGATGCGGCGCGGATCGTAGTCGTAGAATTCTGCCGCAGGACAGACCGCCGTGCACATTCCGCAGTTCATACAGGCTTTCAGAGCCTCGTCGGCCCGCTCGTCCTGCTTTATATAATCGACCAAGTTACTCATAAAAATAGTGTTTCTCTCGTTTTAAAGTTTCACCTTGTTCAAAGCCATAAGCCTGAAAAACAGCTTCGGGAAAGCCTTCTCGCGGTTACGCTTCAGCATATCTATGTAAATGTGCGGACGCTTCAGCACTGTCAGCTTGTGCGCTTCGACCAGTTCTATCAGCGTGCCGTCGGGATCCTCGACATACGTGAAGTGGCCACTGGCCTCGCCCATATCGAAGTGCTCGTCGCCCTTGCAGCTGTCCACCGTGAACGGGAAGCCCAAAGCGTTGCAATGCTTCTCGAGCGCACGCATATTGGTCACATCGAAGCAAATCTGGATAAAACCCGGGTCGCCCCACTGGCGGCCTTCGTATATCTTGCGGGGCTGGCGGTCTAGCGACTGGACCAACTCGATGGTGCTCTCGCCAAACAGCGGCACAAAAGCGCCCTTGCGCTTCTTGCTGCCAGCCAGCAGCACACGACGGAAACGCCCGTCGCCGCCGCGCATATAGGCCAAATCGTCGAATGTGCCCGTAACATCGTACACCACGCGGTCGTATCCCAACACGTCGCGATACAGCGGCATAGTGCGGTCGATGTCGCTACATCCGGTCGTCGCGCCCACAATGCCGCCGCTCAGCTGTCCGCGGTCGATGAAGACCGTCCCGTCCTCGACCACCTGGAACCAATTGCCCCAAGGGTCCTCGACCACAAAACAACGGCGTCCGTCAGGCGACTGGCACACAGGTCCCACACGGTCGTACTTGGCCGCAAGTTCTCTATGGAAAGACTCGACATCGCGGCTTTTGATTTTGGCGGCAAAAATACCCAAGTCGCCAACCTGGATGTCAAAACCCACTGGCTGCGGCTTGCGTTCGCTATACTGCCAAATCTCGAAACCGCCGCCACCCTGAAGGTTGACAGCTATACAGGCGTGGCGCTTCTGGGCCTTGCCGCCCGTATAAGGCAGCATACGCTCGGCCACCGTGTCGTCCTCCAGTATGCGCACATCCATCTGGAACATTTCGATATACCAGCGCCAAGCAGCCTGGAAATCAACACATCCCACGCCGACTTGCTGTATACCGGAAACAAAAAAATCTTCCATCTTAATTATCTTTATTTACGTTTTTTTCACTCAATTTTCATTCAATAACGCCACACCCTCCAAAAAATTATTTATCAGTATGTTAAAAGTAAAGAAAAACTTTCCCCTCGACGAAAGTTTCAAAAAAAAGGAGGAGACCTTCACGGACTCCTCCCCAATGATTCATTAACACTATTACGTTATGAAAAGTTTTATAAGTTAAGTTAGACGAGGCTGAAAACCAGAGTTTCAAAGAAACCGAGGAAAGTAGTGCTGACCGGGTCGGTCGGGTCGCCTTCCAGGGGCGAAGTCACTGTCATAGTGTTAGTAATAACGTCATACACAAACTCGAGGGTGATGGTAACGGGCTCGCCGGTGATGTCGTTCACGGTTCCGACCATCGTGCCGATGTTGGTAGCCTGATCAAAGTTGAAAGCAAAGTCGATAGTCATAGTCTCGCCGTCGCCGGTAACGAAGACAACTTCCGAGCTGTCAAAAGCGCTGATCGAGAGAGCCAGGGTGTCGCCAGTGGCGTTGAAATCGAGGGTGAAAGTGGTGTTGACAGGAATAGTCAGGTCAATATTCGGGTCGTTGATGCCGTAGATAGCACCAAGGTCGAGAACCGTATCAACATTGCACACCCACTGGGTGCTGGCGAAATTATTGCTCTTGTTTGCTTTCAGAGCGTTTGCGTTGAGGTCGATGTTCTGGTTGGCGGGTTCAACGTTTTCCTTCGAGCAGGAAGCCATACCAAGAGTCAGAAGTGCTACGAGAGCGAAAAAGAATGTTTTTTTCATTTTGAATTAAATTTTGTTTTGATGATTGATTAATTGATTTCTGTTTTTTACACCCAATAAAACGAAAAACAAACCCCAAAAACTACAAACATAGTGAAAAAAATTGAAAAAATTTTTTGAAAAGTTCGTATACGGTTGATTCTCACTATGTTTTAATAGTAATTTTTCTCAAAAAAAAATTTGCTCCCCTACGGATTCTTGGCACGAAAGGCCGGCACCCGCTAGCGGGTGGCTGGCGGAACCGGGACAGCGCTTCGGAGCGCCGAACAGAAAAACGGCAAGGGAAGGGCGCTAGCGCTGCACGGCCTTGTAGGTCAGCAGCAGGCCTATGGGCAGCATAACGAAGGTGGAAATCCACATACCCATCGGGCCCAGGGCGCCTTCGCGGACGGCCTTTTCGGCTATCATTCCTATCACATAATACAGGACAAAGAATATCACCGAGGCCACCAGGGGCACACCGAGGCCGCCCTTGCGGACTATGGAGCCGAAGGGGGCGCCGACCAGGAAGAGGACCAGGCAGGCTATGCTGAGCGTCCATTTGCGGTGCCACTCGATATAGTGGCGGTTGATGTACTCGGTTTGCGAGGTGACGACTTGCGAATGGATGCGGGCGTCACTGAGGCAACGTTCGGCCCTTGACTGGGCGTCGGCACAGACGCGAAGGCAGTCTTTGGTGGCGAGCGAGTCGAGCAGTGCATTCACGCTTGCGGCCGTGCCGCTTTTCGTGGGCTTGTAGTGGGGCATTATGTTGCTCATATTCTCGAACTGCGTGGCGTAGGTCTTGTCGCGCTGCTCCTTGAGGCGCGTCGCGTTCGAGTCGAGCTGTTCCAGGTTCATCATCTGGTATCCGCCCTGGAAGATGCTCTCGTCGGTCTTGTCGAAAGCGAAGTCCGAGAGGTCGAAGGTCACTTCGTTCTTTTCGAAATAGACGCGCGTGAAGGGTTTGGATTCGGTTTTGTCGTTGCCCATTGTCTCGCTGTACGAGCAACCGTCGTAGAGGGTGAACAGCAGGTAGCGCTCGTCGGGGGTTGTCTGCATTGTGCCGTGCTTGGCGACGACCACGTCCGGCTGGCCGGTGGCGCCGCGATGGTCGTAGATCGTTATGTCGTGCAGCGTTTTGCCGTCCGAGTCCTTTTTGTTTACGCGTATCACGAAGCCTTCGATTTCGGTATAGTATTCGCCGGGACGGATGTTCAGGGCTGGTTTTTTGCGCGTGATGTCGTAGAGCGTGGTGCGGTATTTCAGCACCGCCGAGGGCATCACATAGTTGGCGAAAAGGAAGGCAACTACGGTGAGAAACAGCACGATGATGCTCATCGGCACCATAGCCCTCCACAAAGGGATGCCGCCGCTTTTGATGGCCACCAGCTCGTAGTGCTCGCCGAAGTTGCCCATAGTCATTATCGAGGCAAACAGGACGGCTATGGGCATTGCCATAGGCACAAAGGTGGCCGAGGCGTCGAGCAGCAGCTCGCCGATGATGCCTACGGAAAGGCCTTTGCCGGCGATGTCGTCGACATACTTCCAGATGAACTGCATCAGCAGGACAAAGACGGCAATGACGAACGTGAGGATCAGCGGTCCCACGTACGACTTTACTATCAGTTTGTCCAGTTTTTTCATATCGTTCTGTTGGCGTGCCGGTTTGTGCCGGTGTTATTCAATATTATAATGCTTGTTCAGGTCAAAATCCCAGCCACCGCAAAATGTCGTTGCCGTTGGCCACAACGAGCAGTGCCAGTAGGATGACCATACCGACGGTTTGCGTCACTTCGAGGAATTTTTCGCTGGGTTTGCGACGGGTTATTATTTCCCACAGCGTAAAGACGATGTGTCCGCCGTCAAGGCCGGGGATGGGGATGACGTTCATAAAGGCCAGAATAAGGGCCAGGAGGGCCGTGATGGACCAGAAGGAGTACCAGCTCCAGCGCTCGGGGAAAAGGCCGCCCAGCGTGCCGAAACCGCCCAGGCCCTTGTAGCCGTCCTTGGTGAAGAGGATGCGGAGCGAGCGGGCATAGGTGATCATTTGGTCCCAGCCGTAGCTGATGCCTACGGGGATGGCCTGCCAGAATGTGTAGTCGGTGTGCGTGCATTCGAAGAGGTCGCGGTAATCCATCAGATAGACTCCGATTTTGCCTTTGCCGTCCACCTCGACATCAACGGTGGTGTACTGTCCGTCGCGCCAAAGTCCGACTGTGGCGATGCTGTCGCTGAGTTCGCTGAGCTTGGGCGTTATTTCCGTATAGCAAGCCATCGGCTCGCCGTTGATGCTGACCACGCTGTCGCCGATTTGCATACCGGCACGTTTGGCGCGCGAGCCGGGGCCGAAGTCCTTGACCACGAACGGGGTGCGCACGGTGAAGAGCAGGTTGGTGTCGCGCGGCTCGATTTTGGTCATCAGGTCGGCCGACATATTAATGTCGACGCGCACCATCGTGTCGCGTTCGGCGATGGTCATCACCACAGGCTCGCCTGCGGCCTGGTCGCCGCTGTAGGAGGTGTCGCTGATGCGCACGGGCCTCATAACAGTTACGACCTGGGGTTTGTCGAGCAAAAGCTTGTGCTGTGCGGTGACAATATTGGTCATTTCCTCACCATCGATGGCGCAGATGACATCGCCCGCCTGGAAGCCCTCGTCGACAAGCAGCTGATGGTAGTCGTATCCGAGTTTGGCATTTTGGAGCGGCAGGTCGTTCTTGCCCCAATGCGCAAAGATGCAGGTGTAGATGAGCAATGCCGACAGGAAGTTGACCAGCACGCCGCCGCTGATGATGCAAAGGCGCTGCCAGGCTTTTTTGCTGCGGTATTCCCAGGGCTGCGGTTCGCTTTCGAGATCGTCTTTGCCCTTGGTTTCGTCGATCATTCCTGCTATGTCGCAATAGCCGCCCAGGGGTACCCAACCGATGCCCCACAGGGTATTGTCCTGGTCTTCGGGTGCCAGGTTCTTTTCGTTCCACTCGTCGGGAGTAGTCGAATTGAAGAAGAGGAAATGCCATTTGCCATTGAATTTCTTGGCTTTAAGTATCGAGAAACCCCAATTGAAGAAAAGGTAGAAACGGCGTACTCGCGTCTTGAAGAGCCGGGCGAAACAGAAATGCCCGAGTTCGTGTGTCAGTACGAGGAGCGAAAGGCTGAGGAGCAGTGCTATTATTTTCATTGAATGACTATTTTTGCATTAAGTTTTTGCGCACTTCGGCGTCGCATTCTATCAGCTGGTCGAAAGTGGGCTGAGGTATAAAGTTGGCGCGATCCATAGCATCGGCCACAAAATCGGCTATTTCTATAAAGCGCAGGCGTCCTTCGAGGAGGCGCTGGACGGCCACCTCGTTGGCAGCGTTCATCACGCAAGGGATATTGCCGCCACGGGCTATTGCGCTGTAGGCCAGGGGCAGGCAACGGAATGTGTCGGTATCGGGGCGCAGGAAAGTCAGCTCGGGATGCTCCCAGAAGCTGAATCGCGGAATGTGGCTTTCGATGCGGTGCGGATAGCTGAGGGCATACTGTATGGGGGTCTCCATCGTGGGAGTTCCGATTTGTGCTTTGATGGAACCGTCTTCGAACTGCACCATCGAATGCACGATACTTTGCGGATGGACAAGCACCTCGATACGGTCGGTATCGACGCCAAACAGCCACTTGGCTTCGATGACCTCGAGCCCTTTGTTCATCAGGCTGGCGGAATCGATGGTGACCTTGCGACCCATATTCCAGTTGGGGTGGTGCAGAACTTCTTCGAGTGCGACATCCTGCAACTGCGCGCGCGAACGGCCCAGCAGCGGCCCGCCCGAGGCGGTGAGCAAAATCTTGTCGATGCGGTTGCCCATTTCGCCCTGAAGGGTCTGGAAAATAGCCGAGTGCTCGGAGTCGACCGGCAGGATGGCGGTACCGCAGCGGCGCGCTTCGGAAGTGACTATTTCGCCGGCAACGACCATCGTCTCTTTGTTGGCCAGCGCTATTGTCTTGCCGGCACGTATGGCCCTGAGCGTGGGACGAAGCCCGGCAAAGCCCACGATGGCTGCGACAACGATGTCGACGCAATCCATCTCCACGGCATCGCCTATCGATTCTTCGCCTGCAAAGACCTTCGTGTCGGTATCCTTCAAGGCCTCGCTGACTTTGGAATATTTTTCCTTGTCGGCAATTACAACCATATTGGGATTGAATTCCAGGGCCTGCTCTATAAGCAAGTCGGCATTGCCTCCTGCCACCAACACCTCGGCTTCGAACAGGTCGGGGTGGCGGCGGATGACGTTGAGCGTCTGGGTTCCTATCGAGCCCGTAGAACCGAGAATGGCTATATGTCTTTTGTTCATTTCGTTTTCTCCCTCTTTTCCACCTCGTCGCGCAGCAAGCTGTCGGCTTTAGAACGCACGTAGGGGGTTGGTTGCACTTTGACGCTATCGCTGCTTTGGCGCTCTATCCGGTGACGCTCGGCAGGGTCCTTCCCTAACATTATATATTGTATGTCGGCCAGCATCTCCTCCTGAGACTTCAATTCCGTTTCAAGAGAGTCGATTGTGCGGGCATTCTCGTAAGTTTGTGCCACCATTCCGGTGTTAGCATAGCCGGGTATAAGTTCGCGCAGCGGAGTGAATGCCAGCAGCAATGCCGTCAGAAACACAAGCACTAGCGATGTTATGCCAAGGAAAACAAATATATTGATTCCCGACAGTTGGAAAGATATCTTTTCTTTGTAGGTCTCTGTGTCGAGCACCACAAAACGATGCTTGTGCTTCATCAGGTCGCCAATAGTATGGCGGCCGTTCCACAAACGCAGGAAGAAGCGTTTGATTCCGGCAAAAAAACCCTGATATCTTTCCTTTTAGCGACATTGTTTGTTTCCGTTAAAAAAAGCGGTGCAAAATTTTATACACCGCCTTGTTGTTTCGTGGATTGCGACCCGCGACTGTCTGGGGAACATCGTCCCGGCCGCCTGGCGCAACTCACTGTGCAATATCTTAGAGATACATAAGTCTGTTGTCGACTATCTTGATACGGTTCTGCAACACGGGGATCAAGTAGTTGAGAGCGTTCATACCGGCGTTTTCGTAGCGCTGGCGGATGTTCTCGGCATCGTTGGCCTCGGCTTGGGTGTTGCTGTCGACGCTGATGACATACACTCCATTGGCACCCTGGACAGGGCCTATGATACCGGTGTCTTTCTTGGCGGCGATGGCCGATGTTGCCTTGGGCTCCATACCGTTACGGCCCAGATAGCTGCCGAAGGTGACGCCGGCAACAGTATCGACGCTGACGTTCAGCTTGGCGGCAATGGCGTTGATGTCGCTGGTTCCATTGGCAGCGTCCTCGGCTTTTGCAGCGAGCTGTTCGCCCAGTTTTTCAATGCGCAGGCGGTTTTCAATCAGCGGACGAGCCTGGTCGAGGGTCAGCTTGTTGGGGACATACACCTCGCGCAATCCGCAAACGATGTAGCTGTAGTCCGAGTTGTAAATTTCGCCGCTGACAGAACCGGCAACGGTCTTTTCGTTGAATAACCAGCGGACGGCATCGCGGGTGTTGGAGAATCCGGCCAGCGAGTCGCTCATCGACGTAAGCAGGGCATTGCGCATCTGGATGTTCTGGGCCTGAGCGCCTTCAATCATAGCCTGGCAGGTCGAGAACTGGCTGGCGAACTGGTTGGCGCGGTCGCGGACATCCTTCTCGGTGTCGGTGCTGGGGGTGATGACCTTCTGGGCCAAAGCAACACGGTATTTCATCTTGTTGGCAGTCTTGCCAGTAACTTTGACGATGAAATAGCCGGCCTTGTTGGGCAGTTCTTTGTCGAACACGTCGCCAACGTTGTGGTGCACGACATCTTCGTTCAGGATGCCATAGGCACCGTCGAGCTGCCAATCCTGGTCGCCGCCATTGGTGGAATCGATCGAGAAAGCGGCAACGGCAGCCTCGAAAGGCATACCGGCCTTAATGCTGGCCATAGCGCTGTCGCGCAGGTGGGCAGCCTGTTCAGGGGTGCGGGTGATGCTCTGGTGATAGTTCTGCGAAGGGATAAGAATCAGGGAAATGCGCAAGCTGTCGGGGCGCATCTCGGTCTTGAGCACCTTGCCCATAACGTATTCGCCATAGGTGTGACGGTTGTAGCCGTCGCGAGTCATAGCCTGGACAACGATCGGGGCAATGTCGGCACCCGAATGCGAAGCCTTGATAATCGAGTCGAGCGGGGTGGCGAAAACATCGCTACTGACAAACATCGAGTCGTAGCCGCCGTGCATATTGACGAAATCGATAATACCTTTCTCGTCCATTGTCTGCATTTCGCTCCACCAGCTGTTGACTTCCGATTCTATTTCGGCAATGTCTTTCTGCGAGGGCTGGGCAGTGAAGACAGCATAGGCAGCTTCACGCTGTTCGCGGTTGTCCATACGGAAAACGTCGCGGTTCAGCTCTTTCTTATGGGTGTCGAAATATTTCTGATAGTCGGCATCGGTCAGCTCGATCTGGATGTCGCTGTTCTGCGAATAAAGCATAGCTGCCACGCGAACATCGGACTGCTTGGCGCTCATTTCGGCTATCTTGGCAGCAATGGCCTTGGGCATATACATACCGTTCTGGAGCATAGCAATATACTTGGTTCTCTGACGGTCTTCACGCACCTGCTCCTGGAATTTCAGCCACTGGATTTTGGCTTCCATCGTGTCGGGCATACTCTCTATCTGGCGCACATAATTGCTGATACCCTGACGGTCGTACTGGCCGGTCTGCTGGTTGGTGAACTGCTGCTGCAATGACGGATGGATGAAGCGGCCGACGTACATATCACTGACCTCTGCATCGGTGACGACAACGCCCAATGCGTTCATTTCCTTGTCAAGAAGGCGTTCCTGCACGATTTCCTGCCAAACACTCTCTTTGAAGGCGTAGTTGCTGTTGCCGCGCATATTGTAGTCCTGCTCGCGCTGCAGCACACGGCTGTTGAAATAGTCGTAGGTCACCTCGTCGCCGTCCAGCTTGGCAAAAGCCTCCTGGTTACGGTTCTTCTGAAGGTCGCCGATGATAAAAGCAATGATAGCTATACCCACAATGGTAACTGCTATCCACGAATGTTTTCTAATGTTTCCAATAATTCCCATTTGTTATTGTATTTTTATAATTTTACATAGTTATAAGGAGGCGCAATTGGCCTCAAACAAGTTTGCAAAAGTACAAAGAAAATTCAGTATAGCAAACTTTTATTCAAAAACTTTTTATACTATAATTAATACAACGCTATGTCTCAGGCGTTTACAGCAAGCAGCAAGTTTCTTTTCACATAGTGAAAATAAATGGCAAAAGCGATTCGACACCCTCAAATACAAGTATTTTGTCGTTTGAATGATAGCACAAAACTCGCAGTTTGTTCTCCTGACGGCCTTCCTGCTCGGCCATAACCTGGCGGCAGGCGCCGCAGGGGCTGGCGGCCGTAAGCATACCCTCAGGATTGCGGCCCACGATGGCCAACGCCTCGACAGCAACGCCCGGATGCTGGGCTGAAGCTGCAAACAACGCCGTGCGCTCGGCACAAAGTCCGCTGGGATAGGCTATGTTCTCCTGGTTGCTGCCCTTGACGATGGTGCCGTCGGCCAAGCGCAGCGCGGCACCAACGTAGAAGTTGGAATAGGGTGCGTAGGCGGTGTCGGCCGCCTCTATGGCAGATTCCATCAGCTGGCGGTCGGCAGCATTCAGTTCGGCAAGTTTATATTCTTGATAATGTATGGTTTGCGTTCTTTCCATATTTTTTGTTATCTTTGCATTCGTTTTCACGATAACGCAAAGCAACGCAAAATATTGTAGATGGCAAAAATAGGCAACATAGAAGTTGGCGAATTCCCGCTGTTTTTGTCGCCGATGGACGACATCACCGACCTGCCGTTCCGTCAGCTCTGCAAGCGGCACGGGGCCGACGTGCTCATCAGCGAGTTCATCGCCAGCGAAGCCCTGATCCGCGACGCCGAGAAGAGCCGCCGCAAGATGCTTTTTGCCGAATTTGAACGCCCCATCGGCATACAGGTGTTCGGCAACGACGAGGATTCGCTGCTGCGCTGCATCGACGTGGTGGCCGACGCCCGGCCGGACTTTATCGACATCAACTGGGGCTGCCCGGTGCGCAAAGTGGCTGGCAAGGGTGCCGGCTCGGGAATGCTGAAAGAGCCTGAAAAACTGGTGGCTATTGCCGCAGCACTCGTCAAGCGCTCGCCCCTGCCCGTCACCGTCAAGACACGTCTGGGCTACGACGAAAACAGCAAGATCATCGTCACCCTTGCCGAGCAACTGCAGGACGTGGGCATCGCGGCCCTGAGCATCCACGGCCGCACCAAGTCGCAGATGTATCGCGGCGAGGCCGACTGGACGCTCATCGGCGAAACCAAAGCCAACCCGCGCCTGCACATACCCGTCTTCGGCAACGGCGACATCACCACACCGCAGCAGGCCATAGAGGCTCGCCAACGCTATGGCGTCGACGGCATCCTCATCGGCCGCGCCGCCATCGGCAACCCCTGGATTTTCGAGCAGACAAAAGAGCTGATGAATTCAGATAATTCCACTTCGCCCTCTCCGCTTTCCGCTTTCCGCTTTCCGCTTTCCGTTTATGACCGTGTTGCCGTCTGTCGCGAGCACCTGCTCGCCGCCGTCGACTTCAAGGGCGAACGCCAGGCCATCTTCGAGATGCGCAAGCACTACGGCGCCTATTTCCGCGGCCTCTTCGACTTCAAGCGGTTCCGCATCCCTCTGGTCAGCGTCACCACCCTCGATGAGGTGCTGGCCATCCTCGACCAGATCGATGCACATTACTCAGAGTAACAAGAATCTACAAAACAAAAGAACCCCACACGGCAAGTATGGGGTTCTCTCGTTATTGTATGTTCGTTTCTTTTAGAAGCGGATGCCGAAGGTAAACTGGATGCTGCATCCAGTCATTTGCGGTGCGTCGGTGGCAGTATAGCCTAAAGCGGTAAGGTCAGCAGGCAGTTCCGCAGGTTCGCTGCCAATGTTGGCATAATAAGGCAGCTGTGCGTGCAAACCCACGAAGGTATGCTTGCTGCTTTTGTAGTTGATGCCCATCTCGAAGTTGCAGCAGAAACCAAAACGTGCGGCAGATTCAATATTGCCGGCAAATTCGTATCCACTACCGTGGAACAGCACTCCCAAAGCGACACCAGTTTCCAGTTCAAAACGGTTACCAAGAGGAACATAGTCACGGAAGTCTGCCATAATGTCGAGGTCGAAGAAATTCTCGTCCAGCTCGCGGAACGAGGTGTTGCCACCACGCGAACCGATGGTGAGGCCGACAAAAGCGTTGTTCTTAAAACGATAGCCCAGCGTGATGTGTTCCGAAGGAATCATACTATAGGATTCAGTGGGGTCGACAAAAGCCGACACGGGTGCATAGTTACCAAACTTGGAGAAACCAAGACCGGCTTCGGTCATAAAGCTGCCTTTCGATTCCTGTGCGCCACACACGGCAGCCACGCACAGCAGAGCAGTCAGAATTAAAGTTTTTTTCATTTTTTAGAGTATTAAATAATTAGTTTACATTGGTTTAATCTTTCTTGCAAGACGTGCGGCCAAACCGGGGAAGAACTGCTTGATGTAGGCCATCAGCAGCTCGTAGCGGCCCACAAGGACTTCGCGTTTCTTCTTATAGACAGCCTTGACGATTTTGTCGGCAGCCTTTTGCGGCGTGACGCCACCGGCCTGGCCGGCATCCATCTTGCCGTGCTGGCGGCCGTCCTTTTCGAGGGCGTACTTCGAAATGTTGGTCTGCACGCGGCCTGGACAGACGATGGTGACGCGGATGTTCTGGTCGTAGGTCTCGGCCTGGACGGTCTCGAAAAAGCCATACAGGGCGTGCTTGGCCGAGCTGTAGGCGCACCGCAGCGGGAAGCCGAAACGACCCGCGATGCTGGTGGTCACAACCAGCTGTCCCCCACCCCGTTCTATCATCCGCGGCAGGATATTCTTGGTCAGGATTACGGGGGCGAAATAGTCGATGTCCATCACCTTGCGGATGACGCGCATCTCGGTCTCGACGGTGGTGCCGCGCTGGCTGATGCCGGCATTGTTGTACAGGATGTCGATGCCGCCAAAACGGTTCCACGCCTGCTCGGCAAGGGCGTCGAGCCCGTCGCTGTCCGACAGGTCGAAGGGCAGCGCCGCCGCATCAGGAGCGCCGAGCTCCTTGCAGCGGGCCACTACCTTTTCGAGCAGGTCGGCCTCAAGGGCGGTGACAATCACCTTTGCACCCTCCTGGGCAAAACGATAGGCCGTAGCCTCGCCAATGCCCGACGATGAGCCTGTAATCCAAACAGTTTTGTTTTCGAATTTCTTCATTTTATTCTAGTTTAACTAGTCATACTAGTCTTGACTAATTCTCTTCCACCAACTCCCTGAACCACTGGGCGCGGTCGCAGCCCTCGCCGGTGTTGAGCAGCACGACGTCGCCGCTCTTGATCTCGCCGCAGTCCACAGCTTGGAAGAATCCGGCATAGCACACCATAGAGGCGGGGCCCATCAGCACTCCGCGGCTGGCCTTCATCTCCTTGCCGTAGCGGGGCAGCTCGGCCTCCTTGACGCGGATGAAGGTACCACCCGAACGCTTAACCAGCGGAGCCACCAGCGGATAGTTGCCCGGATTGGCAGCCGTCAGGATGCCGATGCGGGTCTTGAGGTCCTTCTTGGCCTCGTACTGCTGCTCCCACCCTGCGGGGAACCCGGCAGCGGTGGCCTTCTCCCAGGCCGTCACCATCGGGTCGCACTCGTCCTGCTGCACCAGCAGCATACGCGGCAGCTGGTAGTCGCCAGCCTTGTCGCCAGCCATAGCCTGCAGGTCGCGGAAGCCCTTCTCGAAAGCCAGGGGCGACGTGCCGCCGGCCACAGCCTGCATATAGACCGTGGGCAGCTGGCCCATCTGGCGCAGACACTCGAACACCACCAGACGCTTCGACTCGATGCGCAGCGGGTCGGTGTTGCCGCCACTAATCAGTACATTGTTGGTTTTGTGATAGTTGGCAGCCTCCTCCTTGGCGGCGCCGTAGCCGCCGGCCGAGACGACCACGGGCTGGCCCACCTTGCGGATGGCCTCGACCGTGGCGGGGTCGATGCAGTTGGGCGCAAACTCGGTGAAGCGGATGCCAGCCTTGGCGCTGTAGGTGGCAAAAGCCACGCCGGAGTTGCCCGTCGAGGCCAGGCAGTATTCCTTGACGCCATTCTCCTTCAGCACCGTGGCGGCCAGCGCCGCGCTGATATCCTTGAACGAGCCGCTGCCGCGGTTCAGGTCGTTACGATAGACAAACACCTTGCAATCAACGCCTTTACCTTTGGCGTATGCTTCCAGGTTGTCCCACCTTTCGATGGGAATCAGGCCCTCACCAAAACTGACCACATTCTGGCGGTCGGCGATGGGCAGCATATCGAAGTAATAGTCTTGGTACGAGTCGGTTGCAGGCTTTTCGGCGGGGGCGTGCAGCGGCTCCAGGTATTCCACCTCGGCATATCCGCTGCCGCAGTCGCACTTCTGGTCCTGACGAAACCAAGTGGCAAAGTCGGCGATGACCTTGCCACATTTCTTGCATCTGAGCTGGTATTTCATAAAGTTGAAAGTTGAGAGTTGAAAGTTGAAAATACCTCAGTTCTCTTGTCTCTAATTAATAGTTGAAAGTTGAAAAACTTCAGCTTTCTTGTTCCTAAAATATAATGAGAGTTGAAAGCCAAAAAACCTTCAACTCTCTTGTTCCTAATTATTTGTGTTTGATAATATGCATATCGGGCATCGGCTTGTTGTAGACGCCTTCGTCGAGTTTTTTCTTCACCTCGCGGAACACCTCGATGGTGCGGTTGGCGTGTTCCATAGTGTGGACCGCCGTGGGGATGATACGCAGCATAATCTGGCCCTTCGGCACCACGGGATAGACCACGATGGAGCAGAATATGCCGTAGTTTTCGCGCAGGTCGACAACCACGTTGGTGCCCTGGTTCACGTCGCCCGGGAAGAAGACCGGCGTGATGGGGCTTTCGGTGACGCCCGTGTTCAGGCCCTCGGCCTGGAGCGACTTCTGCAGGTAGGTCGACAGCTCCCACAGCTTCTCGCGGTATTCGGGATGCTGGTTGATGATTTCCAGACGGCGCTTGACGCCCCAAACGATAGGCATCGGCAGGCTCTTGGCATAGATCTGCGAACGCATATTGAAGCGCAGGTAGGTGATGATGTCCTCGTCGTTGCAGCCGATGAAGCCGCCGATGATGGCCATCGTCTTGGCGAAGGCGCAGAAATAGAGGTCGATCTCGTCCTCGCAGTTGAAGTGCGTGTGCGTGCCGCGGCCTTCGGGACCCATAACGCCCATACCGTGGGCATCGTCGATCAGGATGCGGAAGTTGAACTCTTTCTTCAGGGCAACGATTTTGTCCAGCGCGCCCAGGTCGCCTTCCATACCGTACACACCCTCGGTGGCCACCAGGATGCCGCCGCCCTGCTTCTCGGCCAGCGCCGTGGCCTGGGTCAGCTGCTTGCGCAGGCTCTCGATGTCGTTGTGCTGGTATTTGAAACGCTTGGCACCCGTCACGCGGAAACCGTCGATCAGGCAGGCGTGGGCCTCACTGTCGTAGACGATGACGTCGCGCAGGCTGACGATGGTGTCGAGGATGCTAATCTGACCCTGATAGCCGAAGTTGAGCAGGTAGCCGTACTTCTTGTGCGTGTACTGGCACAGCATCGACTCAACCTCCTCGTGCAGAGCGGTATGGCCGCTCATCATACGGGCTCCCATCGGATAGGCAAGGCCCCAGCGGCGGGCACCCTCCTCGTCGGCGGCGCGCACCTCAGGGTTGTTGGCCAGACCCAGGTAGTTGTTCAGGCTCCAGTTCAGCACCTTCTTGCCGTTGAACGTCATTTCGGGACCCAGCTCGCCCTCGAGCTTCGGAAAATAGAAATAGCCATCGGCCAGCTTGCGATACTGTCCCAGCGGACCGCCGGTCGACTCTTTGATTCTTTCAAAAATATCCTTCATATTGTTTAATTTTTATTTAGATTTCAGCGTAACATTATCATTCACAACCGCTAACGCCTTAGCGCGCGCGGTACTTCGAAACGCAAAAATACTAAAAAAACCTAAATCCGCAAGCCTTCGACCCCCGAAATCTTCACTTTCGGACTATTTTTAACATTTCGCCGCACCCCCACAACCCCATCCGACCACCACCAAACAAAACCACAACACGCAAAACCCGAATCCACAACACGCAAAGCCAAAATCCACAACGCGCAAAACACGAATCCCCAACACGAAGCGTCCAAATCCGCAACCCTTGTAATCCATATCGCCGACGACCGAGCCTCCGATCCACAATGCCCCTGCCACAGAAAACTCCGCCTCCAAAAGAGCCGCTCCGAACCCTGTTCTGAAAAAGTTATTAACAAATTCTGACCATCTTCTACTGAAGTAAAATTTGGTAAGAATTTGGTAAGAACTTGGGTAGAATTTGGTAAGAAGATGGTATCTGGAAAACAGGCAGTTGCAAAAGGCCGTTTTTGGCCCTTTTTTAGGCCCTTTCGGAGGCAAGTTATCAACAATTTACAGATGCGTTTTACCAGAAAACTCCGGCTCGGATTTGGTATGCAGGCGCCCCGCCTGCGAAAAAAACAGGCACCTCCGCCTGCGATTCTATTCTATTTCGCAAGCAAGACTCCCGCGTACCTATTTGAAGATTTTTAAGACAAGATTTGAAGATTTTTTTTCAGACTTTTGAAGATTTTTCTTTTGAGAATTGAAGATTTTATGTATTTTTGCAGTCGAAAATAATGCAAATATGACGTTGTGGCTATCGAAGTCAAAAGCGGCAAAATACAGATGAACAGCGGATTGGCGATATTCCGCGAACGCTTCAAACCGCGCCACTCGCTAGTGGTCGGAGGCGATTCGATGCCCCTTGAATCATTTTTCAATGGCAACATAGAAAACCTACTGTAACTTTATAAAAAAATATTCCTATGGCAAGCAATCCTGATTTTGTGCAGTATATAGTCGACCAGTGCGGCGGCGCAGGCGAGGTAACGGCACGCAAAATGTTTGGCGACTACACGCTCTATTGCGCCGGAAAGCCTTTCGGCCTGGTGAGCGACAACGGTTTTTATGTGAAACCCACCGATGCGGGCCGCGCCCTGCTGCGAAGCGAGGATATGCGGCCGCCCTACGAGGGTGCCAAGCCCTGCTTCTACATAGAGGATGTCGACGACCGCGACTATCTTGCCGCCCTGGTGCGCGCCACCGTCCAGGCCCTGCCGGAACCGAAGCCACGGAAGAGCAAAAAGAGCTGACAACCAGAAAGTGGCACAAAATAATACGGTCACATACAACATTTTTGCGGTTTTGACGTAATTGTAGTTGTATGGAAGCAAAGAATATTATCGAAATAAAGAACAAGAAGGCTGAGTACCAGTACTTTCTGATGGATTCGTACACGGCGGGACTGGTGCTGACGGGCACGGAGATAAAGAGCATCCGCGAGGGGCGCGCCAACCTGACTGACGCCTATTGCGCCTTTATCGGCAACGAACTGTACGTGAAGCAGATGCACATAGCCGAGTACCGTTTCGGCAGCTGGCTGAACCACGCCGCCAAGCGCGACCGCAAGCTGCTGCTGAACCGCAAGGAGCTGCGCAAGCTGCAAAACAAAATCAAGGAGCGCGGCTTCACTATCGTCCCTACTCTGCTGTTTATCAACCCCGAAGGCTACGCCAAGCTGAACATCTCGCTGGCGCGAGGCAAGAAATTCTTCGACAAGCGCGAAACCATCAAGGAGAAAGATACCCGCCGCGATATGGAACGCCAGCTGAGCTGAGAAACAGATTTTTAATCAATTATATATTATGGGATGTTGGAAGTTAAAGGGAAGTTAAAGGGAAGTTAATGGACGATAGTGTCCAGCAGGTACATTTGTCCCTTAACTTCCCTCTAACTCCCCTTAACTTCCTCTAACTCTCTTAATTCCCCTAAACTCCCATCTTTATCAAAGTCAATCTATGAAAGTCTTCAAATTCGGCGGGGCATCCGTCAACAGCGCAGAGGCCATTCGAAACGTGGCGGAAATTGTTCGGCAATATCTTGAAACGCCGCTGGTTGTGGTCATTTCGGCAATGGGCAAGACGACCAACCTGCTGGAAAAGGTGGTGCCCGGCGTGCCTGCGTCGGACAACGATCGGCGAAAGCTGCTGCAGCAAAACACGGACTATCACCTGACGATTGCCGACAGCCTGTTTGCCGACAAGGGCGACCCGACATTTGGACGGCTGCGCGAGCTGTTCGGCCAGCTCGACGAGGTGTCGGCCCGTAAGGCAACCAACTACAACTTTGACTACGACCAGACGGTTTCGTTCGGCGAGCTGATTTCAACCACGCTCATCTCGGGCTACCTTAACAGCGTTGGAATCAGCAATGTATGGGTCGATGTGCGCGACGTGATCCGCACCAACGAGAACTACCGCGAAGGCATCGTCGACTTCGACACCACCCGCCGCCAGGCTAACTCTCAACTTTCAACTCTCAACTCTCAACTCGTTATCACTCAAGGTTTCATCGCCGGGACAGCCGCCGGGACAACCACCACGCTGGGGCGCGAGGGCAGCGACTACTCGGCCTCGATCCTCTCCTACTGCCTCGACGCCGACAATATGACCATCTGGAAAGATGTGCCGGGATTCCTCAACGCCGACCCCAAGTTTTTCGCCAATACCATAAAAATAAACAAGATACCTTTCAACGAGGCCATCGAGCTTGCCTACTACGGCGCCTCGGTAATCCACCCCAAGACCGTCAAACCTATCCAAAACAAGGGTATCCAGCTGAATATAAAGTCTTTCCTCGACCCGTCGGCCGACGGGTCGGTCATCGGCCCATTCGATTCGATAGAGCCGCTGACGCCACTTTACATCTTCAAAAACAACCAGATACTCATTTCTATACAACCCAAGGACTTCTCCTTCATCGCCGAAGAGAACCTGCAAACCATCTTCGCCGTGCTGGCCGAGCTGAACATACGCGTCAACCTGATGCAGAATTCGGCCCTGAGTTTCTCGCTCTGCCTCGACTATAACGAGATACTGCTCGACAAAATACGCGAACGGCTCGAATCGCAGTTCCGGCTTGTATACAACACAGGCTTGCAGCTGATTACGATACGCTACTACAACCAGCAGATAATCGACGAGATTGTCGATGGGCGAACGATACTGCTGCAGCAGCGTTCGCGAACTACAACGCAGCTATTAGTTGATTCCAAATGATTTACCGACTGACAAAGAGCAAATTCATCCGGGGTCTGCAATGCGAGAAGGCCCTCTATCTGGATGTCTACAAGCCACAGCTGGCATACTATCCGCCAGAGACGCTGGCGCGCTTCCGCCGCGGCCGCGACTTCGAGGCAAAGGTCAAATCGCTGTTTCCAAATGCAATAGACCTCAGCCAACGACTGGGGCACCGTATAGAAAAGTACCCCGAACTGACCGCCACGATGCTTGCGCAACCTGGCGAGGTGAACCTCTACGAGGCTGGTTTTGTGTACAATGAGGTGCTAGTGCTGGCCGACGTTGTCCATAAGGATGCCGACGGGAACGTAGCTATTTATGAAATAAAGAATTCGCTGTCGGTCAAGGATGTCTTCCGTCGCGATGTCAGCATACAGCACTATGTTATGAGCAACTGCATCGACCGACTGACCTCATTCCAAATAGTTTACAACGACGGCAACGACGAACCGCTATACGAGGAACTGTTGCCCACCGCTCGAGAAGCCAAAGCGTTGATAGCAAAACAAGTAGAGCACTTCAAAGAGGTTCTGCAGGGTATGGAGCCCAGCGTGGAGCGAGGCGAGCAATGCTCAACACCCTACGAATGCCCATACGCGCGCTACTGCAGCGGTAAAGTGGCAACGCAGTTAGAACTTGCCGAATTTTAGCAGCGCGTCGCGGATTTCGTTCTCGTCGATGGCGACATCGATGACAGGAGCGCCCACCTCCTGCAGCAAAACACATAGAATCAGTCCATCGTGATTTTTCTTGTCCTGACGCATATACGACAGGATATGTTCGGTATCGGCGAGCGTGAAGCGTTCGAAATCAACAATGTGATGAAGCATCTGCTTGAAAAGAGTATATATGTCTTTGCTAAAACCAAGCTTCATTGTGGAAAGGTAAAGTGCACATTCCAAGCCGATTCCAACGGCGATGCCGTGGGTTATGGCGCGATTCTGTTCCAGCATATAGCTCTCGATGGCGTGACCGAAGGTGTGTCCCAGGTTCAGCATCTTGCGGATTGACTTGTCGTAAGGGTCGGCGCTAACAACACTCTGCTTGAAATCGACACATTGCACAATATATTTCTTGATTTCATCAAGCGGATATTTCGCACATCCGACAAATGAATTGGCGAGGTTGACGAAAGCCTTCTCGTCGCTCAACAACAATGTTTTAGCCATTTCAAGAGCGCCAGAAACCAATTCCAAATCGGGCAAAGTGTCTAGAAAATCCGGATATATGCACACCGCATCGGGCTGATGGAAAAAGCCGACCTGATTCTTTGCATTCTCCACATTGACAGCCGTTTTACCACCGATGGAGGCATCGATCATACCAACAAGAGTGGTCGGGATGTTGATATAACGGATGCCGCGCTTGAAGCCTGCGGCGACGAAGCCGCCGATATCGCTGACACAGCCTCCGCCGAGGTTCAGAATCACGCTGTTACGATCGGCACCGCTGTCGAGCAAGGCACCCCACAGCTGGGCCGCCACTTCGAGCGACTTGGCCTCCTCGCCTACGGGGACCTCAAAAAAATCGGCATTCTCCAATGCAGAAACTTTGCTGATTAACAACGGAAGACATTGATTGTATGTATTTTCATCGACAAGAATGAAGAATTTGGCATCGCTGTATGTTTCGGACATTAAAAGCCGGTTCAACTTTGCCAGAGACGAAATGCGAGAGGAATACAAAATATTTGATTTCATATAGAGACCTTATTATTAAACATATACACCTATTCGAAACAATAACGAAGAAATACAAAAGTACAAGAATTTTCGGATGCGTGTGATTTTTTTGTGATTTTTGCGTTTAATATAGTCAAAAGCTTTCCGCAAAATATGCAGACAAACGAACATCCATTTCTCGAAACCATCACACGGCATACGGCACTTATCGAAAAGATATGCCGCTCGTTCTGTGGCGACAGCCGAGAGGACCGCGAGGATCTGCGTCAGGATATTCTGCTCAATTTGTGGAGAGGATGGAAGCACTGGAAACCAAGCCATAAACCCATTACGTGGATATACAGGGTGGCAAAAAACACCGCCATCACGTGGAAACGAAACAGAGAACGACAAGTCGAAATACAACCGCTGGAGACCTCAGATATACCGTATTCCACAGACAACAACGAAGCCGTCGAACAACTATACTCGCTCATACGCCGGCTGCCGGCGGCGGACCAAAGACTGATACAATTGTACATCGACGGGTGGAACGGAAAAGAGATGGCGCAGATGCTGCAATCATCTGAAAGCAACGTCACTACACGCATTTCGCGCATAAAGCAAAAACTGAATGAAATGAACAGAAAGGAGCAATTATGAATACCGACATCCTTATAGAACAACTGCACCAGGCCAATGCCGCCGAGCGTCAGGCAGAGTGCACCAGGCATATCAACTTTCGCCCCTGGTGGATAACCATACCCGCTGCAGCGGCAATAGCCCTGATGGTGCTGATTCCGCAGCATAGCAATGCAGAACCAAAGCCCGTGACGGGCCTGCACGTCTATTGCAACAACAACTGCCAGAAAGAGAACGCTATGGACATCATCAGGCAAAACATCAACGAAATAAGCATAACACCCATAGAATCAGAAGAATGAAAAAAACACTCATCATACTGGTCACCTTGTTAAGCATAGCGGCGGCGCACAGCCAGTCGGCCCTCTGCCTGCAGTTCCTCCCACAAAAGAACATACAGACCTATTGTGTTGACAACTACCCACTTGGCAACGACGACAGCATTAACGTTACCTTCCTGATGGCCGCCGACAGCGATGCCTACAACACAATAGTTAAATACCTGTTTTCGCTGCCAAAGCAGAAACAGCCTTCATCAATAGGGCAACACTCTACAAAAAACATTGACCTCGACAACAAAAAATACTTTATCATACGCTTCTCCTCCGCATTGCCGAGCGACAAGGGGCGATACCTGACATTCTTTTCGCCTTATAACCTTTCGGCAATGGTATTCCAAATCAGGAACGACAAAGATATGGAGAAAGTATTGGCTCACGTATTGATAAGAGAAATCACAAAAGAATAATACCGATGAATTTACGTAACTTTTTGTTACCACTGCTGATAGCAGTGGCGGCACCCACTGTGTGCCAAAGCGTCGACACGACAAAAACGGCGAAGCCGGCCAAAACGCTTCAGGCTGTGACCATTGCCGCCAAACGGCCCATCTACACCGCCGACGGCGAAAAGAACATATACAATGTGGCCGACGACCCGTCGGTACAGAGCGGAACCACCGAGGACGCGCTGCAGAACACGCCCGGCGTGACAGTCGACGTGGAGGGCAACCTGCAGCTGCGCGGTGTCAGCAGCATTGAAATCTGGATTGACGACAAACCGTCGAAACTGAGCGAGGAGAACCTGAAGACCTGGCTGCAGACGCTGCCGGCCAGCGCCATAGACCACATCGAAACCATCACGAATCCCTCGGCAAAATACGCGACCGAGGCCGAAGCCGTAATCAACATCATCACACGTGCCCACATCAAGAAAAACCATTTCCTGAGCTTTGGCCTGAACGCAGCTTCGCAGCCTTACGTCTCGCCGTGGATCAGCTACACCTGGGCCAGCGACAAGCTGTCGTTCAACATCTACGGCAGTTTTCGCAACAGCAATAACGACAACGAGTCGTGGAGCAAAAGCACCACATTCGGCGACAACCCAGCGGCTCCGGGCGACCTCGAACGGCTGCAAATGCTGATACGCAACACCAACAGTTCAAACTATGGAACCCGCAACAATATGGGCACCATATTTATGAGCTTCAACTATGCCATCGACAGCACCAGCGACATCAACTTCTGGAGCAACCTGAGCCCCAGCACACACGATATCGAGTCCTCTCTGTGGGTGCAACGCGAGCATTTCTTTCCTTCCCCTGCATTGTACATCTACAATCAAGACCAGACGCAACATTTCAACACGCTGTTTGGTTTTTTCGGAGGCTACTACACCAAACGATTCGACAAAAAAGGTCACAACCTGACCGTCAGCCTCAATGGAAACATCAACAAGACCGACCAAAAAATCATCTATAGCCGCGTCTATAATGTCACCGACGGCCTGGAAAGCAATAGTTACAAATTCAAAGACGTAAACCAGTTTATGCCCTCCGTCACTATGCGGCTACGCTACAACCGCCCATACAGCGAGCGGGGCGAATTCACCTACGGCCTCTCTGCTTCCCAGTCCAACAGCTACAGTGACCTTCAGCCTTACATACTCAATGCAGCCTATGACGAGCAGACCACCGTCCTCTCCCCTGCCCTGTACGACACGCTGCGACGCTACATCTTCAACGCCGACAACAAAGCCGTCTCTGCCGACATCGGATGGCAGCACCGGTGGGGAGGCATCACACTGAAACTTGGAATGGGAGCAAGGATAAGCTACTACAAGTATGCTTACACCGAGACGATTACACTTCCCGGTGTCGACACCTCACTGCTCAACATAACCTACAACCCCTCAATCCATCTGACCTATCAGACTGAGAAGATGCACAACCTGAAACTCAACTACACATTGCGTATGCAGAACCCCAACTCGAACGACCTGTCGCAGTTCCGCACTTATGGCGAGGACAGCTATCGTATTGGCAACCATAATCTTTCGCAAAGTTACATACACAGCGCCGAGGCGGGCTGGAGCAAATATATGAGCAATGGCAGCATAAGCGCCGACCTGTACGCCAAACTGTCGACCGGCGAAATAGAATGGCTCACGGACGTCACCGACGGCATCGACCCCTACATCGGCAGGGTGATAACCTACAGCACGCCATACAATCTCGGCTCTTCGCATCGCTACGGCCTGACCGCCAACGGCACTTGGCGCCCCACGGCATTCTTCAACCTGCGCTTCGATGGAAATATCTATAACTATGGCTACAGCATCCATTACGACCGCTTGGGGAAAGAGCCGTACAGCGACAGCCAGTGGCAATACAGTATGAAGCTGAATCTGTGGGCAAAAATACTGGGACGCTACCAGGTGAACGCATCGGCCAACTACACTTCGCCAACGATAGGACTGCTGTCGACCGGCAGTGCGCAATACAGGCTCAATGCCGGCATCCGTGCCGACTTCTTCAAACGCAAGCTTAGCGCCTTCGTCAACATACAGGACATCTTCAACTGGGGCAAACGTATTGGCAACGAAAGCAATAACACCAACCCCTACTACATCCGCGAAAGCCTGAGCCGAACCCTCAAGAGCCGCTACATCTCGGCCGGCATAACCCTGCGATTCGGCAAGATGGAGCTGGAAAGCAAAACCAAAAGCGGAAGCGAGTAGCTCTTTAACCCAAAGCGGCCGTTAGAATTTATCCCCTAACGGCCGTTGGTTTTTATTGTTTTCTGGGTAAGGTCTGCGCCAAGCCTGCTTCGGATGCCGACAGGCAGACTCGTTAGCAAGAACGGTATAGGAATTATAGGCATACGCCCGATATAGGCACACGCCTAAATTGGGCGTATGCCTATTAGCATTTATCTGTATTTAAAATTTAAATTTGCACTATGAATACTTTCCCCTACTACTACCTAACACATTAATAACAAACCATTTCACAAAAACAATCTTTCAAAAAAATATATCCTTATTCTAAAAAGCAAGGACTGTTTTTAACCAAAACAGTTAATCAACTATCATTAATGTGCAGCTCTGCCAGCAACAATAAAATCAAAACAAATATGAAAATAAATATTGGAACAAAAATCCGAGAGGAGTTGCGACACCAGGGGCGCACTGACAGATGGTTAGCAGATCAAATATGTGTCCATACTCGCACAGTGCAAAAATTTTATCATAAAACATCTATTGATACCCAACAACTATTGACTATCAGCAGAGTGTTGGACTTTGATTTTTTCAAGATTTATTCCGACGAGTTAGCTTCATCCAACAACACCAAGTGTCCAAACACAAAATAATCACTTTTTCATTAGTACTCCACTAATAATCACTTTACCCCATCGAACTGGATAAGCCGAACGGATTAGCTTACTATAAATCAAGATTATGCATAGAAAGCAGCTGCAAAATTGACCGATTTTAATGAGCATTATCAATCTTTTATATATGATCCGGAAAGACAATAATAAAACTGAAGATGACGAATTGCAGTCACGGCGCGAGTTTTTCAAGAAAGCCGCTGCAGGGGTGCTGCCCCTTTTGGGACTAACAATTCTGGGTCCCACGTTGTTTTCGGCCTGCACCGAAAAGGACGACTGCGGTGGCAACTGCACAATAACCTGTGAAGGGTCGTGCGAAAGTGCTTGCACAAGAAGCTGCTCAAGCGAATGCTATTCGGGTTGCACCAGCTGCACAGGCACCTGTACTGGCTCCTGTTCCGGCGGCTGCTCCACCGGATGTTACAGCGGCTGTACCAGTTGCACTGGCAGTTGTTCCGGCAGCTGCTCTGGAAGCTGTGGTTCTGGCTGTTCGGGTTCTTGTTCCGGCAGTTGCGGTTATGGCTGTTCGGGAGGGTGCTCCTCGTCGTGCAGCGGCTCGTGTTCGGGCAGCTGCGGGTCAGGTTGTGCAAGCGGATGTAGCGGCACCTGCACAGGCACTTCGTCGGGCAGCTGCAGTTCGTGCACGGCCTCGTGCCTGAAGACCTGCTCGGCGGGATGCTCCGACACTTGCCGCACTGGCTGCAACTCTACCTGTAGCGGCGGCTGTGTGGGCGGCAGCAGCTACAATTGTACAGGATGCCGTATGTACTGCTATGGCAGTTGCAACACGCTGTGCTATTACTATTGCTCCAGCTCGTGCATCGGGACCTCGAGTTAAACTTATAAGTATAAGCAATATGAAAAACAAAAGTGTGAAATCTTTCGGACTGTGCCTGCTTGTGGCTTTTGCCGTCCTTCTGGCTGCAGGATGCAAGGAAAAGACTGAACTGCCGACGGTGTCGACCGGCGCAGCCACGGTATACAACGATACGAAGACGGTGGCCTGCGAGGGGTCGGTGAGCGACGACGGCGGCGCTGTCGTCTATGAACGCGGCATTTGCTACCAAAAAGGCCTCGGCGACCCAACGACAGACAACAGCACCCTGAGTGGCGGCAGCGGACGCGGCTCGTTCACCTGTGCCATAAGCATCACCTCCAATGGCACATACAGCTACCGCGCCTATGCCACCAACGAGGTCGGTACAGCCTACGGCGAGACTAAAACCTACGAGGTAAGCGACCTGCCTACGGTAAAGACGGGTGACTATGCGATTGACGGTGCCAACCAGAAGGCAGTGTGCACTGGATCGGTAACCAGCAATGGTGGCAGTCTGTTGAAGGCCACTGGCATATGCTATATGAAAGGCAGCGGTACGCCCACCATTAACAACAGCTGCGCAAACACATCGAATGCTTCGACCTCCATCAGTGTAACCCTAAACAATCTGGAATACGGCCAGAAATACAGCTATCGCGCCTTTGCCACCAACAATCGCGGCACGGCATACGGCGAGGTGAAGACCTTTAACTTCCCGCCAATGCTTCCGACAGTCTCAACAGGCACTGCAACAATAAACGAATTTGGCGCTGTGTGTACTGGCTCAGTGACCGATGCCGGTGCAACGCCATTGACGCGGTCGGGCATCTGCTATATGCAGGGTACAGGCACTCCGACGGTGGCAAACACCACGGTGAACACTGCCAACACCTCAACATTAACAGCCATTAGTGCTAATCTTGCTAACCTTCAGCCCAGCACCACTTATAGCTATCGTGCTTTTGCCAGCAATTCGAAGGGGACAGGCTACGGTCAGGTAAAGACCTTCACAATGCCGTCGGGACCGCCAACGGTGGTGACTCTTGACCACACACCGAGTGATGGCGCTTATTACTTGAATGGTCTTGTGACCGGTTATGGTGTGGGCAATATAACAGGGAAAGGCATTTGCTATATGGTCGGCACTGGCACGCCGACAATAAACAACAGCAGATTCATAGACTATGATCCTTCTGACACCATTGAATGTTTTGTATATCCAGGAAACATTGACTGCGGCACAACATACAGCTATCGTGCCTACGCCACCAATAGCAGTGGATATACTGGGTATGGAGCTGTCAAAACGCTGAAACTCGGCTCCACTACCGGCACATTCGGCACCACAACCCTGTCCGGGTCATTCCCTACAGGTGAATACAACAGCAATGCATTTATTATTAGATCTAATTATTTTTCAGGACACAGTTGGTTTCCATATATATATCTGTATATGAATGGATTAACTACAGGGATCATTTCGGGCAATCTAACATCGGCCACGTGGATAGGTTGGATTACAGGAACATACACCAGTACGTCGAGCAGTCTTAGACCTGGCGCCATCTGGTATTATGACGATGACGGCAATTGCTGGATTGCAAAAAGCTATACTATAAATGTAACCAGCATAAGTACAGTGACAAAAAGGGCTTCGCTAACCCTTAACGCAGTGATGTTCAAGGAGAATGAGGCGTATAATTCGACGACAGGGGTGGTGAATGTCGACAATGCCACGACGCAAAACCTAAGCATTACTATCACCGATGCGGAACTAAAAGAACAACAATATAAATCATCACGCACCAATCAAGAGGCTGTATTTCTGGATAAAAGGATGAGACAGGAAGCCGAGCAGAGAATCAAATCATTAAACAACGCTCAACGGAGTAACCCAAAAAGCCGTAAAATGAGTAGGGATAAACAATAAATACTTCATAATTATGGAAAAAAAGAATCAGTCCGAAGCAGTCCAGTCACGCAGGGAGTTCTTCAAAAAGGCAGCCATTGGTGCAATTCCGATACTGGGAGGCTTCTTGTTGGCTTCGTGTGGTGGGGGAGCATCATCGATTGAAAAGGTTATTAAAGGTGCCGAGACGTCGTTGAGCAATCTTGACAAGGAGTCCGGTGAGGATTCTGAAAGCTGCGCAGGATGCAACAACCGTTGTATGAACTTCTGTCACAACACCTGCCACGGCACAGCCAAATAACAGCATATGTCGATAGTTAGGGAGACCGATACCGGCTGGCAGTCGGGTATGGCCAAGAGCATCACTTTCATAGTCACCAAGGACTGCCAGCTGGCGTGCAAGTACTGCTACCTGGTGGGCAAGAACGTCAAGGAGCGGATGAGCTGGGAGACGGCAAAGGCGTTTATCGACTATGTGTTGAGTCGCGAGGATGAATTTCGCGAGGAGAGCGTGGTGTGGGACTTCATAGGCGGCGAACCGTTCCTGGAGATTGAACTGATTGACAAGATATGCGACTACCTGAAACTGCGTATGTTCGAGCTGAACCACCACTGGTTCAACAGCTACCGCTTCTCGTTCTCTACCAACGGCATCAACTACCATACGCCCGACGTGCAGGCCTTCATCAAGAAGAACCGCGAGCACCTGTCGATAGGCATCACTATCGACGGCACGGAGAAGAAACACGACCTGAACCGCGTGTGGAAACAGGCCAAGGCCGACGAGAATGGCATCATCCACCCCTCGGAGCGCGGCTCATACAAGGATGTGGTGCGCAACATACCGCTGTGGCTGGAGCAGTTTCCCAACGCCGGCACCAAAGTGACAATCAGCAGCGCAGACATTCCCTACATCACCGAGAGCGTGTTGCACCTCTATTCGCTTGGCATCCACCAGGTGAACATCAACGTGGTGTTCGAAGACGTGTGGCAGGAGGGCGACGACCTACGCTTCGAGGAACAGCTGATGACGCTTGCCGACGAGATAATAGAACACGGCTACTACCGTGACTATGCCTGCTCGTTCTTCAGCGAACACATCGGCAAGCCGATGGACCCGGAGCGCGACAACCAGAACTGGTGCGGCGCAGGCAAGATGTTGGCCGTCGATGCCGCAGGCAACCTCTACCCCTGCACGCGCTTCGCGCAGTACTCGCTGCGAAGCAAAAAAGCCCTAATCATCGGCAACATCCGCGACGGTATAAACTACAACCTGCTGCGGCCTTTCCTGACACTTGACCGCACGACGCAAAGCCCGCAGAAGTGCCTCGACTGCGAGGTGGCAAGCGGGTGTGCCTGGTGTCAGGGGGAGAACTACGACGCTGCCCAGACCAGTACCATCTATGAGCGCTCAACGGCCATCTGCCTGATGCACAAGGCTCGCGTGCGCGCCAACAACTACTATTGGAACAAGCTGTTCCGCAAGCTGGAGCTGGAAGGCCGGCGCGAAGAGTATGAGAATAACAAACGTGATGTCAAACCCGAAATCTGTTAAGGCATATGATGCAATATCTTGTAATACTGTTGGATGATACCTCGGTGAGCTACTGCCACGCCGACAATCCGTACAGTGTGCGGCGCCTCATCGGTCTCAACGACCTGCGGGCAGGCATCCTCTTTGCAATGAAGCAGAACCTGATGATTCAGTTTGTCTATCCCGACTACGAACTGCCGCAGGAGTACCTCGACCTGATAGACACCATCGACCATCACGACATCAAACCGTGGTACGCAGGCGCCTCGCCTGCGGATGTGACGGTTTTCGACAAATCGGTTCTTGCAGGAGTGAGTCCTGTCAATCAGGGTGTCGCCGTGCTGCGACTGACGAAGGCGGAACTTTTTGAAAATGTGGAGGCCATAGGCAAAATTTTGCTAAAGATGCAGAGGCTGAACATCGTCGTCACCGACATCGAGACCATAACGGACGAAGAGTTGAAGAGCTATGCCGCTGTCCTCGAGGGGTTGGCTTCGGTGCTGAAGGACGAGTACCTTGCCGGTCGTATGCCACAGCTCAACCTGCTGACCGACCGTATGATGCTTGACCGGCCGAACCACTGCAATGCCGGCGTCGAGAACATCACGCTGGCCCCCAACGGCAGGTACTATCTCTGTCCGGCGTTTTACTACAGCAACCCCGACGACAGCATAGACCCTCAGGACATCAGGAACCAGCAGCTGCTTCGCCTCGACCACGCTCCGCTGTGCCGACACTGCGACGCTTACCAGTGCCGTCGCTGCATCTGGCTTAACCGCAAAACGACACTGGAGGTCAATACGCCAAGCCGCGAGCAGTGCATTGTCGCCCATACCGAACGCGAAGCCTCGCGCCAGCTGATGGCAGCCATCCGTGAGCAGGCTGTGTTTATGCCCGAAGTGGAAATCAAAGAACTTAATTACAACGACCCGTTTGAGGTCAGAAAGGAATGGTAATCAACAATGAAAGAAAAAGTAGGACAAGTAACCCCTGAGGAGCGCAACGAAATCCAGCAGCTCTTCGAACGGCGCAACGGCCTCAACGAACTGGCCAAAATATTGACCCCCGACAACGACGCCCTCTACCAGAAGCTGGTGAAGGATCTGGGCGAGACAGGCACCAAATTCCAGAACTGGTGGGACCGTATGTCGCAGCAGTACAACTGGAAAAGTACGCCCAATGGACATTGGGAGATTAATTTCGACTCGTGTGAAATCTTTCTGTCGGAGGAATAGGCTATGCTTTTGCTTGGAGTTATCGGTGGACCCGAAATCATTGTCATCCTGCTGATTGTGCTTGTGCTTTTCGGCGGAAAGAAGATTCCCGAACTGATGAAAGGCCTCGGCAAAGGCGTCAAGGAATATAAAAAAGCCAAGAACAGTATTGAAAAAGAGATAGACTCCATAGCCGACATCAGCGATAAAGAAAAACAATCATCACATTAAACCCAAAAGATACATCACACAATAAAAAAAACATACTGGCGTTTACGTCGGTATGGAAACAAAACTCGAACTGCTGGCACCGGCGAAAAACGCCGAGCAAGGCATCGCGGCCATCAACCACGGTGCCGACGCCGTTTATATCGGTGCGCCGCTGTTTGGCGCACGCGTGGC
>JAFWYO010000136.1 GCA_017517715.1 Bacteroidales bacterium | reverse complement strand
GGGGCCCGTTTCCGACAAGACTTCATCGTCTCGTCGGCGATGGTGGCCGAAGGCACGTCGGCCGAGCGCGTCGTCGTCAACCCCTACCTGGAACAGGGCTACATCACCATCACGATGGAAAGCCCCGTGGCCGAGGTGGAGTTTGTCGACGCCAAGGGGCAGAGTATCCGCACCATACCGCAGTACAAGAACGAGGCCAAAATCACCATCAGCCGTATGCCCAAATCGAACTACACCCTCTATATCCGCACCGTCAAGGGCGAGAAGCGGCTGAAGTTCAATCTGAAATAAAAAAAGCCGCCCGAAAAGGCGGCTTTGTGACAACAAAATCTCTGGCTTAGAGAGTAACCGAGCAGTCGGTGCCGGCTTTGGCGCCCAAAACTTCAACTACAGTGTTCAAATCGCTGCATTTTTTGTAGTTAGTGTTGAACTTCTCGTTGAGTTCATCGAGTGTGAATTCCTCTTCAGTGCTGATGCCAGCAACATAAACGAGGCAATTGCATTTCTTGTTGCAGCTGCTGAAGCAGGCCACGGTGGCTATAACAGCCAAAGTCAATAGAATTTTTTTCATTTTTTATGAGTTTGAGTAAAAAGTGGTAGGTAAAAAAACAGCATCTGTGAAAGATGCTGTTTTATTAAATATTAAACATTATTCGCAAGCCCATCCGGTTTCGAGAGAAATACCTGCGGCTTCCCAAGTGATAGGATCGCTGCATTTATCAATTTCTTTAAAACCAGCTTGTTTCAATGCGCTGTTAAGGTCATCGAGTTTGTACTCAACTGTACCGGCAGGAGTTGTGCAAGTGCAGGTTTTGTTGCAGCTGCTGAAGCAGGCAACGGTAGCAATGACGGCTAAGGTTAAAAGAACTTTTTTCATTGTAACTTATTTTTATTGTTTTGTTTACGCCTACTCTGTATGGTTTTCGGCTACTCCATTTTACGATGCAAAAATAGTAAAAAAAAATTTAAAAGCAATTTTTTTCAAATTTTTTTTTCATCCTGTTGCGAAATGAGAAAAAAAATGTATTTTTGCATTTTGCTATTTTTACGACAACAAAATGTAAATTATTATAAAAATGAAACATACATTAAAAGCTCTGTTTTTCGCCGTCTGCCTTGTGGCTTTTTCGACGGCTTTTGCGCAGGTCAACCCTGCCCACTGGAAATTCAACGTCAAGGAGCTGTCGCCCACCGAAGTGGAGTTGCAGTTCCAGCTGAAGCTCGACGACGGCTGGCACATCTATTCGCAGAAGTCGGACCCCAACGGGCCTATCCCGTCGGAGTACACCTTCGATGAGAATGCCAACTACAAGCGCGTGGGCGGCGTAGCGGAACCAAAGTCGCACGACGAGTTTGACGACATTTTCAAATGTACGGTGCGTTCGTTCAGCGGCAATGTCACTTTCCGCCAGAAAATCAAGCGCAACACCGACAAGCCGTTCGAAGTGAAGGGCTCAATGTACTACCAGCTGTGCAACGACGGCAGCTGCATAGCCCCCGACGATGTGCCCTTCACCTTCAAGGTGCCGGCAGCAAAAGCGGAAAGCGGAGAGTTGAAAACGGAAAGCGAAGAGGTTGCAACTGAAAACGCGGACACTGTGCCGGTTGCTGCTGCCGTTGACACAAACGTCAAACCCGAAGCCGCCCCTGTGGCCGAAATTGCTGCCGCCAAACCCGAAACAGAGCAGCCCGAAAAGCAGAAATCGCTGCTGGGCCTCTTCTTCGGCGCCCTGCTGGCTGGCATCGTCACGATGTTCACGCCCTGCGTTTTCCCGATGATTCCGATGACGGTCAACTTCTTTATGCACAGCAGCGACAACAAGCGCAAGAACCGCCGCCAGGCGCTCTTCTTCGGCTTCTCGATAGTGTTTATGTTCGCTGTGCTGGGTGCCATCCTGACGCTCTTCCTCGGTCCCGAATCGCTCAACGTCATCGGCACGCACGGCATCCCGAACCTGATTTTCTTCATCATCTTCTTTGTTTTCGCCCTGTCGTTCTTCGGCCTGTTCGAAATCAAGATGCCCGAAAAGTGGGTCAACGCCAGCGATGCCCAAGCCGACAAGGGTGGCCTGCTGGCACCGTTTTTCATCGCGCTGACCACGGTGCTGGTCTCCTTCTCGTGCACGGGTCCCATCATCGGTGCCGCCCTGGTCGAGCTGGCCACGTCGACCACCAACCGCTGGATCAGCCTCGTGTCGATGCTGGGCTTCGGCATCGGCTTCGCGCTGCCCTTCACGCTGCTGGCCTTCTTCCCCTCGGTGCTGAAGAATATGAAGTCGGGCGGCTGGCTCAATTCGGTCAAGATTGTCTTCGCCTTCCTCGAGCTGGCCTTCGGACTGAAATTCCTGCAGATGGCCGACCTCTACTGGGGCTGGCGCATTCTGGACCGCGAGATCTACCTGGCCCTTTGGATAGTCATCTTCGCCCTGATGGGCATCTACCTGCTGGGCAAGCTTAAGTTCAAAGGCGACGAGGACTTGCAGCACATCGGCGTCGTCCGTCTTTTCCTCTCCATTGCTTCGCTCAGCTTTGCCGTCTATATGGTTCCCGGCCTATGGGGCGCTCCGCTCAACGGCATCTCCGGCTTCCTGCCGCCGATGCACACGCAGGATTTCAACATTGAGAAGATTGTTGTCGACAACAAGGGCGCGACTGTCAGCGCCGTCAGCTACGACGGTATACCGGCCGACCGCAAATATGCCGACAAGCTGCACGAACCACTGGGCTACAAGGGCTTCTTCGACATCGAGGAGGCCAAGGCCTACGCACGCCAGACTGGCAAGCCCATCTTCATCGACTTCACCGGCATCAACTGCAACAACTGCCGCAAGATGGAGCAGTACGTGCTTTCGAACGACAAGGTGAAAAAATATATGAACGACAACTTCGTGCTCTGTGAGCTGTATTGCGATATGAACGACATCGACCTGCCCGAAAGCGAGTGGGTCAAGGACGGCGACCGCACCATCAAGACCCTTGGCCGCCGCAACCTGTTTATGCAGCGCACGTTATACAATATGAACGCGCAGCCCTACTACGTCATCATCGATGCCGAGGGCAAAAGCCTGACCAAGGAAAATTATGCCTATTCGCCTGATGTAGACAAATTTATGGCGTTTTTGGAAGAAGGCAAGGGAAATTACGACAAAAAATGACATTTTAACTGTCAAAACATATTGATTTGAGCCGCAACCACCCGATTGCGGCTCTTTTTTTAGCATTCCCAGTTCAATTTATAATCAAGGCATTACAAAGGCGCCGGCAAAATAATTTGCATAAAGTTTTGTCGGTTTGCAAAATGTTTGTATCTTTGCACCCGAAAACATCGCGGGGTGGAGCAGTGGTAGCTCGTTGGGCTCATAACCCAAAGGTCGGAGGTTCAAGTCCTTCCCCCGCAACAAAGCCAAGCAAGTCTGAACGACTTGCTTTTTTTGTATCATCTGCCCAAAGCTCCGTTCTCTATCTTTCGAAGATTTTTCCACATATTTTTTTCATAAAAATATTAATTTAAACATTTTTTTTGTATTTTTGCATATCTAAGGGGCGATGTTTTTTGGCAGCGCACCCAATACACAAATTTGAAAAACATCTTTTTAGACGATAATTACGCACATAATGGAAATTGAAATTACACGACTCTTTGACCTGCTGGACCATCTTGTAGTCAACCATCCAAAGGAAGACCTGCTGGCAGGAAAAGTCAATGGCGAATGGATACGCTACAGTTCGCACGACTACTATAAATATGCTCATTTTATGGCTTATGGCCTTATGGAGCTTGGCATACAGCCCGGCGACCGCGTCATCACCATTTCCAACAACTGCCCGGAGTGGAATTTTATGGATATGGCACTGGCACTGATGGGCGCCATCCACGTCCCCGTCTACCCCACCCTCTCGACCGAGAACTACCTGCACATCTTCCGCCACAGCGAGGCCAAACTCATACTGGTCAGCAACAAAGTGCTGCTAAACCGCATCAAACCTGCAGTACAGCAACTCGAAACAAAGCCAGACATCTACACCCTCGCCGCCATCGAAGGCGAACACCGCACACTCGAGATTCTTAAGCTGGGCATCGCCAGTCGCGAAAAGCACCTGGCCGAGCTGGAGCAGCGCAAGGAACAGACCAAGCCCGACGACTGGCTGACGCTGATCTACACCAGCGGCACCACCGGCGACCCCAAAGGCGTGATGCTGAGCCACCGCAACATCTGCAGCAACTTCCTGGCCCACGCCAAAGTGAACCCGATGACATCCGACTACCGAGTGCTTTCGTTCCTGCCTCTGAATCACGTCTTTGAACGTTCAATGAACTACCATTTCCAGTATCTCGGATGCAGCATATACTATGCCGAATCGATGGGCACATTGCAACGCGATATGCTGGACATCGAATGCGGCGGCTTCTGCGCCGTACCGCGCGTGCTCGAAATGTTCTACGACAAGCTCTACGCTGCCGGCAAGGACTTCCCCGCCATCAAGAAAGCCATCTATTTCCGCGCCTTCAAGCACGGTATGCGCTTCGACAACGGCATAATCAAGAAAGTGTCGCTCTGGTACCAGATTATGCAGTGGTTCTACGACAAAATGGTGTATCGCCACTGGCGCGAAAAATTTGGCGGCAAACATATGATTATCATCTCCGGAGGTTCCAGCATCCCCGAGCGGCTGGTACGCCTCTTCTCGGCAGCAGGAATGAACATATACGAAGGCTACGGCCTCAGCGAGACATCGCCCGTCATCGCCGTCAACAACCCCGTCGACGGACTGGTGCGCTTCGGAACCGTGGGACCGATGCTGAGCGGCACCGAGATGATGATTGCCGAAGACGGCGAAATCCTGACCCGCGGCCCGCACGTGATGATGGGCTACTACAAAGACCCGGAATACACCAAACAGGTCATCGACGAAGACGGCTGGTTCCATACCGGCGACATCGGCAAAATCATTGCCGGACGCTATCTGAAAATCACCGACCGCAAGAAGGACATCTTCAAACTGTCGGCAGGCAAATACGTGGCACCGCAAGTGATTGAAAACAAGCTGCGCGAATCGGAATACATCGACCAGGTGATGGTCATCGGCGAAAACCAGAAAATCGCCGCCGCCATCATCTCGCCCAACTTCAACACGCTGCACTACAGGGCCTTGAAGCACCATCTGCACTATCGCGACAACACGCAACTCATAGCCCTGCCCGAAGTCAACAAAAAGATGCAGGAAGTCATCGACGTATACAACAAAGAGTTCGCCCCGCACGAGCAAATCAAGAAGTTCCGCCTCGTCAGCGAAGAATGGACCACCGCCAACGGTCTGCTCTCGCCCACCCTCAAGGTGCGCCGCAACCTGCTCCAGACCAAATACAAAGACCTCATCATCGACATCTTCGGCAAGCAGGACGAGACCAAATCCGGACTTTTCTCCTCGTTCCGCACCATCGAACTGCCCTCAATCAAGTTGCCCTTCCGCGACAACAACTGAAACCGTTCGTTTTACAATCCAAAAAACGCCTGTATACATCATACGTATACAGGCGTTTACATTTAAGGCGCAGCCTTTTTCGTCAATCTTTAAGGCACCCGATAGGCACCACCCAAACCCCGTCCTTGCGTTGGTAGGCATAGGCGCCAGTGGCAGTAAGCACCATCATAAACGAAGGATCCTTCATTGTTTGTGTGTCAATCTTGCCAGCCAGTTTTTTCAAGTTGGCGGCACCCTCTTCCACGAGAGTTTCTCCGCCAAGTTTCACTTCAACAAGTCCATAGTTACCGTTGTTGAGATGAACCACAGCGTCGCATTCCAGTCCGTTATGGTCCCTATAGTGATAAACACGGCCATCAAGAGCATCGGCATAAACCCTCAAATCCCTGACAGCCATTGTTTCAAACAGAAGGCCGTATGTACTCAGGTCGTTCATCAAGTCTCTTGGACCAACTCCTAGGGCTGCCGTTGCTATTGACGAGTCGACGAAATATCGTGTATCCGATGTCCGTATGGCCGTTTTGCTCCTCAGGTTTGGATTCCAGGCAGGCATATCCTCTATGACAAATATCTTTTTCAAAGCCGAGAGGTAAAGCGATATTGTGTTTTCAGCCAACGAGCCACCGCCACTTGCCATAAGGTCGGCATACAATGTGCCAACCGACACCTGGCCGCCTTGATGCCTAGAATAGACACGCAACAAACGCATTGCAAAGCCAGAGTCGCGCTGCACATTGTCCACTCGCGAAATATCGCTCTCACAGATGGCTTTGACGTAATTTGTAGCCACTCGCAATGCCGTAGTTTTCTTCAGGCTGAGGGTTCCAGGCCATCCCCCGCGGCATAAAATGAATGCGATTTCCTCCAGCGAAAGGTCTGGTGTAATGCAAGATTTCACCTGACCTGCAAAAAGATCCACAAGACTTATCTTTCCGTTCGATTCTCCCGATTCCCATAAGCTCATCGGCCGCATTGTCAACCAGGCAAAACGGCCCGTGCCAGTGTGCGTTATCCTGCTTTTGTCGGCAGGAACCGCCGACCCAGTAAAAATAAACTGCCCCACCTCGCCTCTTCTATCGACAGTATATCGAGCCGTGTCCCACAGTTGTGGTGCCAACTGCCATTCGTCCACCAACCTCGGAGTCTCTCCTGCAAGCAGCAATTCGGGGTCGTTCTCAGCAAGTGCAAGATATTCTTTCGACATCTTAGGATAATCCATACGCAGCACATTTTTGGCCTGCTGTTCCGCCGTAGTCGTTTTGCCGCACCATTTTGGACCCTGAATCAATACAGCACCTGCAGCTTCAAGCTGATCGCTTAGCATACTGTCGGCAATCCTATTTCGATATAATCTTTTTCCGTCCATAAATATCACTTTTTACGCTGCAAAAATACACACTATTTTTTGAATAAAAAAATAATATTTACAAAACAAAGTTATACTATTGATTATTAATTATATAATATATTTTTACCGTGCCATTTGGAGCATTTTT
>JAFWYO010000135.1 GCA_017517715.1 Bacteroidales bacterium | reverse complement strand
CGGCGTCTTCTTCCACTGGCTGCTGCCCACGCGCTGGTGGGACGCCGTGATGCACGGCTTCAGCAAAATCAAGATATAACTAGCTGGTACATAAGCCGACACACAAGCTGGTACACAGGCGCCTCGCCTGCGATTCGGAATATTTCTCCAACTTATTTTTACATCGTTCAAATGTTAATTTTTCAAAGCCAAAAGTTTTGAAAAATTAACATTTGTATTATATTTATTTTCAATATTTTACATTTTGCCCTACAAAAACTGGACCAATTCTGGCCCAGTTTTTAGCTTTATAACATACTAATATAAACCTTATTAAGTTCTACTGAAGTAGTATTTGGTAAGAACTTGATAAGAACTTGTGTAGAATTTGGTAAGAAGATGGTACCTGGAAAACAGGGGGTTGGAAGGGCGAAAAATGGGCGAAATTCAAGACTAAAATGTTAAATTTTAACATTTATTCTTAAATTTAGTTAAAATAGGATTTTGCTCCGCAGAAAGCACGGAAATGATTCAGAACCCGGATTTTGGAGGCTAGGCAATCAAAGTCCGGAACAATCATAATAAAAGGGCCGAAAATTCGTTTTCGATTTATGGAAACTGATTATGACAATATCGAGCGGCACCCTCTCGAGCCCTTCCTGCCGCCCAACGCGCGCCTGCTGATGCTCGGCAGCTTCCCGCCGCCGCGCCGCCGCTGGTCGATGGATTTTTTCTACCCCAACCGCACCAATATGATGTGGGAGATTTTTGGGCTGATTTTTTTCGGCGACAGCCAGCGGCTGGTGGATGCAGAGCGCAAGACGTTCCGGCTCGACGACATAGTAAAGCTACTGACCAACAAGGGTATAGCCATCTTCGACACCGCCTGTGCCGTGCGCCGGCTGAGCGGCACCGCAGCCGACAAAGACCTTGAAATCGTCGAGAAAACCGACCTGCCGCGACTGCTCGGACAGATTCCGCTGTGCCACGACATTGTCTGCACCGGACAGAAGAGTTTCTCCGTTCTGACGGAAGACTATGGCGTCCCCGTGCCGAAGATGGGCGAATGCAACGAGTTCGATATCGCCGGCCGGCCGATGCGGCTGTGGAGGATGCCCTCCTCGTCGCGCGCTTTCCCTATGAAGCTGGAAATCAAAGCCGCCTACTACCGTCAGATGATGGAAACGGTAGGGTTGCTGCAAAAGCAATAGCAGGCCGTAGGGCTATTTCTTCTTGAATTTGGTGACCATATCGATGTCGTTCGGCTCGGGGTCGTCGGAGAGGTAGGTCACCTTGAGGAAGGCCGTGTCCTTGAGGAAATCGATGCTTCCCACCTGCACCTTGACGATGTCGAGTCCGGTGCGCTCGCGAAGGTCGGCCAGCAGCTCTTCGCGCCGTTCGGGCTTGATGAGGGCGATTTTCTCGTAGGTGATGATTTTCTGCGCCTTACGGTTCGACATACCGACCGCCTCAAGCAGCCAAATCAAAAGGATGAAGATGACGTTGGTGGCGATGAACGACACGTAGCTCGACGCCATACCGGCGCCGTTGACGATGCTGATGGCGATGAGGACGAAGAGGTAGGTCATCTCGCGGATGGGCAGCTGCTCGGTGCGGTAGCGGATCATACTGAAGATACCGAACAGGCCGAGGGCGATACCGACCTCAATCTTCATATTCTGAAGCTGATAGAGGATGAAGAAGATGGCCGTGCTGAAGAGCAGGTAGGTGAAATAATAGTCGCGGCGGTGGCTCTTGGGATAATAGAGGAAATGGGTTATAATCCAGCAAACCAGCAGGTTGATACCAAACAGGATGAGCATCTTCCACAGGCCGGGAGCGTCGAAGAACGGCAGACCGAGAAAGTCGATATTCTGCTCTTCGGCGTTGCCGAAACGGAGGGCGATGTCGGCATCTTCGAGCGCATCGGCATCGGCGTCGGGTTGGTTGTCTTCCAAAATGGATTCCTCGGTGGGAAGAACGATATCGTCGTCAACATCCTGAGCCACAACACTATTGGCAAAAGACACCAGCATTGCCAGGAAAAAGGATACAAATATTTTTTTCATAAGAATTTATTGTTGATTTGAAATTTTTTCGATAAATAAAAGTTTGGGTTTAAAGCGGTTGCGTTTGGCCGACGGGTCGGTGAGGGCCGTGCCGATGCAGTATTTGCTCATACGGCGCGGCAGGACGTGCAAGTCGTGGAGCGCGCGCTCGATGTCGGACATCGGGGCTCCGACTTCGTGCTTCACCTCGATGACCAGCAGCGGGCTGATGTCGGCGTCGATGCCGGTGGCGCGGTTGTGGAACCTGATGCCCCGGTCGATAGTGACGCGTTCGCTCATCGCCTTGTCGACCAGCGTGATGCGCTCAAAGCTGTTTTCGAGGCAGGGGTGCAGCACCGACACCGGATAGGGCGTGTTTTCGTTGACAAACTGCGACACTTCGGGCACCTCAAAGCTTCGGTCGAACATCCGCACATCGATGGGGATGCGCACCTTGCGGGTCTTCTTTTTGTTGTCTTTGTTCTTGATTTCGAAGAAGGTAGTCTCGGTCGAGCGGTAGGTGCGGACGCGCAGTTTCTGGCGGTTCAGCTTTTTGTTGTGGTGCATCGTGTACATTTCGAGGTTGTCAGTGTCGAAATAAAGCGTGCGGTAGGGCGCCAGCGGGTTGCCCTCGATGTGCTGCACATAGTAGCCGTCGGCGATGCGCGCCAGCAGCTCGTCGAGCAGCGATGCCGGGGCCATATACTTCTGGTCCACGCGGTTCATCAGCCTGACGGCCTTCATATCGTCGAGGCCGATGGGCTGCATCAGGTCAAGAACGCTCATTGATAGCTGTATTCGAAGGTTTTGGTCGACTCCAACTTGCCGTTGGGCTTGTAGTTGAGCTGCTTGTGGCGCGTTCCGTCGGCATTGTATTCGAAGTGCTTGACGCGCACCACGCGGTTCTTGTCGTCATATTCCACCTGCTCCTTGCACTTGGTGCTTGCGCCTTCGTAGCTGTAGGTGGTGCGCTTCTTTTGGCCATACGAAGCGTATTCTATCTCCTCGATTTTGCGGCCCTGAGCGTCGTAGGTGACCTTGTTGTCGAGATAGGGCTGCGTAGAGCCCGCCTTGGTGTTCCACTCCTTGACGATGAGGTTTTTCTTGCGTTCGCGTTTGTTCTGCTCCTGGGCACACAGCGTGCCGCCCAAAAGGCACACAGTAACCAGTAAAAGGATGAGTTTCTTCATATTAAACGATTTAGAATGAATAACTGTAACCTATATTAATCCAGCCTACAAAACCCGTTTCGCGGGTGTAGGATTTGAGTTTGGTGCCCTCGGCGTTGGCGTCGACGATCTTGTCCATAATGCGGTCGGCCATCAGCGAAACGTCTATGCTCGAAGCCTTGCTGAGCCTGTAGTCGAAGCCCAAGGAGCCACGGACACGATTGACATACATCCCATTCCATCCGTCAATAAACCAGCCTGCCTCGCCGGTTTGTGACAAATCGGCAGTCATATAGTTGGTGCCGTCGTAAGTGGCGCTGATTACGGGTGCATTGAGCGTGTTGCGCAGTTCGACGTATGCGTATGGTTCGAGGCGTCGCAGGCCTTTGTACGAAAGTTTCAGACGGCTTTTGAGCGTCAAAGCGGTGCGCGGGTTCTGGTATTCGTTCATATCGCCGCTGCGATAGGTGGCCTGTAAGCGCTCGCGGAGCGACAGGCGCCAGTCGCCGAAGCGCAGGCTGCCCGTGGCATCGACCATCAGGCGGTGGCGACTGCTTTTGAAGGTGCTGTTGCTGCTGCTGTAAGGATTTATCATCGCATAGCCCACGCCCAGCTTCAGGTAGTCGCTGACCTTGTAGCTCAGGGCCAGCGTGGTGTGGAAACGGTCGAACGAGCCGAAATTGTTGTCCATACGGATTTCCTCCTCAAGGCTGACGTGCAGTCCGCGAGCCAACTTCTTGTCGACCGACAGCGACAGGCGGCCGCCGAATTCGGGGTCGAGTTCAACGTCGGTTTGGGCTTTCAATCCCTGGAAATCAAGGCTCAAGAAAGCGGCTGCAATTATTACTGAAAAAAACTTTTTCATATTCATTGCCTATATGATTATCAACAAATACAAAAAGAATCAATGCCATCCGCCACCACCGGAATAGGTGGTGATGCTGACGTTGCTGCCGCCGCTAATGGTGGGGTTTTCGTTGAGCATTGCGTTGCAGCGCTCGGTGCCGCCACTGACGGTGACATTGCTTTTGACGACAGGCTGCTGCGCACCCGACACGATGAGCCGTTGTCCGCCGCTCGACGGGGTTTTGAATGCGTATGTGGCATCGCCAACAGCGATGGAATACCACACATTCTTGCTCCACGACGAGGACTGGTAGCAGCTTTGCGTCAGCGATGCGCCGTTCTCCAAGCCGCCAATGGCTATCAGCGTACCACCCTGAACATAAAGCTTATAGCCACCCTCGGTGTTGGCGTCGAGTGCCACTTCGGGCGATGAAGCGCCAATGGCGTAAACCACGCCACCTTTGATGTAGAGGTTGCCGTTAGCATCGATGCCGTCGTTGCCTGTAGAATAGGCGCATACATATCCACCGCTGATGGTCATCGTCGATGCTGAATTGATGGCGTCGTCTGACGACTGGCTGTAGATCTCGCCACCCGTGACGGTCAGGGTGCCTTTCGTTTCGATACCTTCGTGGTTCGATGCCTTGACGATGATTTTGCCACCCGTGACGACGATATTGCCGTCAGTCTTTATACCCTTGGCACCCACACTGTTGTTGCTGTTTCCGCCGCCGCCGTGCCAGCCACCGCCGCCACCTGACGAGCCAAAGTTTTGGCCCGTGACGGTAATGTCGAAGGTACCGCCGCTGAAATAAGCATCACCGTCGCAGCTTATGCCTTTGCCGCCACGGCCACTATTGGTGATAGTCAGCGTTCCATCTTCCATCACGAACAGTTGGTCAGCCTTGACGCCTGCCGTGCCACTGGTGTCGACGACCCCGTCTGTGGTGGTCACGACGGTGTTGCCGCTGATGGTCATAGTGGTCGTACCACCCTCGAAGCGTACCAGGCTGTCGCTGCTGAAGCCCTTCTTGCCGTCGGCCGAGACGCTGATGTCGAGCATGCCACCGCTGACAACAATATAGTCCTTGCCGCGCACGCCGTGTCCTGCCGACGAGGATACCGACACCGTGCCGGACGTGAACTGCACCCAGTCGTCGCTGGTGATGCCCGCCTTGCCCGTGGCCCGGACAGTAAGGCTGCCTGTGCCACTGACCACGATCTGTCCTTCGCTGAAGAGGGCAGCTTTCTCATCCTCGGTGCTGGGAGTGAGACTGTAGCTCGAACCGTCGGCAAGGCTGTTGCTTCCGTTTAGCACAAGGTCGACACGCTTGCCTTTGTTCGGAGCGTCCGCGGTACCCTGCACATTGATGGCGGCGCCGCGGGTGTTGGTTATACTGGCGCCATTGAGCGTGATGCTTTGCTTGCGACCGCTGTATATCTTGAGGAAACCGTCGCTGGTAGAGCCGCTGACGTTGTAAGCCACCTTAGCGGCAATGCTGTTGACGATGGTGACGTCGTTGCCGCTGACCGTGGCAGTGATGCCATCGACGGTGCCACTGACCGATGCACTGCCGCTTGGCGAGAAGACGACCCTGAGCGTATAGTCGCCAGTGGTGTCGATCACGTCGACTTCAGTGTCTTCCTCGACTACGTCAACCACCGTAATTTCATCCTTTTTGCACCCTGTCAAAACGAGCAAGAATGCGGCAAACAATAGCGTGTGTAGTTTCATAAGATAAATCAATTTTAATATAGTACCATAAAATACGAAAACTTGCACAAAGAAACGCAAAATACAATAAAAACAAACTTACAGCATATCAACACCTCACATCGCCTCAATCAGGAAGCTGACTGGGCGGAAACCGTCATTGCAACTGATCAGGGCGCTGTCGGGATTTTTCATCCAGCCGTCGTAGAAGTTACCGCGACCGGCAGCAAGCTCTTCGACAAACCACCGCATCGACTCCCAAGCGCTGTCGCACATCCCGTCGGGCTTGTCGCCGCCACGGGCAATCCATTGTTGTCCCTCGACAACGTCGCAGGTGTGCTGGATAGGATTCTCGTATCGGGCTTGCAAGTCCTTATAGTCGGCCTTGCGTATGGCAGTTATTCTTATATCTTTCATACTGTCGTAACGCATTTCGGCCCCGATTATTGCATCAGTCGTCGACTTTAATTTCGGGCAGTTTCGGGCACTTGTCGCCACAATGGCACTCCTTGCCGCCCGTCTTCGGGCAGCCGCTGCAACCGCAACTGCATCCACCACCTTTGCCTCGCACCGTCCGCACCACCCACCGCACAACGAAAGCCAAGGTCAGGACAAGGATAACTATAACAACTATTGTCTGCATTGCACCACAACTAATTTAACTTCACCGAATTAATCGAATTTTACGAATATCCATTAAATTCGCTGGCAAATTCTAAATAATTAGCGAGCCGAGTTGGAAGAGTAGCGTCGAGGCGATCCACGCCAGGCCGATGGTGTAGGCCATCGTGAAGAGGGCCCATTTCCACTTGCCGCTCTCGTTCTTGATGGCCACGATGGTCGAGAGGCAGGGCATATAGAGCAGTATGAAGAGCAGCATCGATGCTGCCGACAGGGGCGTCATATTCTGCTGAATCAGCTGCGAGATGCGGCTGCCGTTGGCCTCATCCTCGAAGTCCTCGAGGGCATCGGCCTCCTCGCTACTGGTAGCGTAGACCACGGTCATCGTACTGGCTACCACCTCTTTGGCAAAGACGCCGCTCAGCAGCGACACGCTCTGCTTCCAGTCGAATCCGCAGGGCACCATCACAGGCTCGATGGCCTTGCCGATTTTGGCCATATAGGAGTTCTCGGCCTGCAGCTTGCGGTCATCGTTGGTGGGGAAATAGCTGAGTGCCCAGACTATGATGCTGGCTGCCAAGATGATGGTTCCCATCTTCTTGAGGTACTCCTTGCCTTTCTCCCACGTGTGGCGCAGCACGGCCTTGGCAGTGGGCATACGGTAGGGTGGCAGCTCCATAACGAACGGCAGGCTGTCGCCTTTGACCACGAAGCGGCTAAAAAGCTTGGCCATCAGCACAGCCATAATCATTCCCACCAGGTACTAACCAGTGAGAACCAGCGCCGCATACTTGCTGAAGAAAGCCGACACAAGAATCACATATACAGGTATTCGCGCCGAGCAGCTCATCATCGGGATGACCAGCATCGTCAGCAGGCGGCTCTTGCGGTCCTCGATGGTGCGCGTGGCCATAATGGCCGGCACGTTGCAGCCGAAGCCCATAATCATCGGGATGAAGCTCTTGCCGTGCAGCCCCATCTTGTGCATCAGCTTGTCCATAATGAACGCCGCGCGGGCCATATAGCCGCTGTCCTCCATAAACGAAATGAAAAGATACAGAATCAATATGTTAGGCAAGAAAACAATAACACTTCCCACACCGGCAATGATGCCGTCGGCCAACAGCGAGCGCAGAGGACCTTCGGCCATATTGTCGGTCACCAGGCCACCCAGCCAGCCGAACAGCGTGTCGATCCAGTCCATCGGGTAGGCGCCGAGGGCAAAGGTGCAGTAGAAGGTGATGAACATAAAGATGAGGAACACCGGATAGCCCAGCCAGCGATGCGTGACAATGGCGTCGATGCGGTCGGTGAGGTGGTGCAGCGTGCTCTTTTCGTTGCGGGCATAGCATTCGGCCAAAGCGCCGCGCACGAAGGCATATTTGGCATCGGTGATGGCGCTCTCGATGTCCTGATGCTCAGTTTCGACATCCACCTTGTGGCCGCTTGCGCCGTCGGTCTCGACCAGGCGGCGTCCGCTGCCCTTCCTGAACTCCTCGCCAATCCGGTCGCGCATCTGCAGCACACTGCCGTCGGGATCGCGCTCGGCGGCATACTGCTCCAGCTGCTTGTCGTTCTCCAAAAGCTTGATTGCCAGAAAACGCGTCGACAGCGAATCGCTGAAACCGTGCTCGTACAGTTCGGTGCGAAGCTGTTTGATGCATCGCTCCAGCTCACGGCCGTGGTTGACGTGGATGTGGCGCGTTTTGATGTCGCGCCCCTCGAAAACCTCTATTATCTTGTCAAACAGGCTGTCAATGCCGTCGCCGCTGCGTCCCGTGGTGGGGACGATGGGCATACCCAGCAGGGTCGACAGCTGGTCGATATCCAGCCGGTCGCCGCTTCGCTGCAGCTCGTCGTACATATTGAGGGCCATCACCATCGTGATGTCCATATCGATAAGCTGGGTGGTGAGGTACAGGTTGCGTTCCAAGTTACTGCCGTCCACGACGTTAAGAATTATGTCGGGACTTTTCTCGATGATGTGCTTCCGCACATAAAGTTCCTCGGGCGAATAGGCGCTGAGCGAATAGGTGCCCGGCAGGTCGACCAGGTTGAACGTGTATCCGCCGTGCTCGAAGGTGCCCACCTTCTCGTCGACCGTCACGCCGCTGTAGTTGCCCACACGCTCGTGGGCGTGGGCAGCGATATTGAAAATACTGGTTTTGCCGCAGTTAGGGTTGCCAACCAGGGCTACATTGATCGTATGCGAACGCTCGGCGGCGATGTGCTGCATCGCCGTGTTGCCTTCGACCTCGATGCCGCGGTAGTCGTCGTGGTCCACAATCTCGCGCTCGGCCTCCTCCTCGCTCACTATTTCAACCTTTTCGGCATCGCTGCGGCGCAGCGACACCTCGAAGTTCATTATACGGTACTTGATAGGGTCATTCAGCGGCGCGTTGAGGACGGCCTCGACGGTCACCCCGTTGATGAAACCCATCTCGATGATGCGCTTGCGGAAGGCGCCGTGACCCGCCACGCGGACCACCACACCACGCTTACCAGTCTGTAGTTCAGATAGTAACATTAGTATTCCTGTTTTATTTTGTCCTGCAAAATTACACATTCCCTTCCACCCGCGAAATCCCTAAAAGTAGTGATTTTTCGGCCGCAAGGTTGGGTGCGCAGGCGAGGCGTCTGCGTACCAAACAAATTTCACCAGTTTGAATTGAAATCGATTAATTTTTGTATATTTGCAAAATTAAAATCCGACACAATTCCACCAAAATTACCAGATATAACTAACACAATAAGAATGCACAAACAGCGTTATTCAACATACCTGAATTATTATCCGAACAACAACCATCATTATCAAAACCACGCCTTATGAGTGAATTATATGCCTGGATCCCGCTATACAAAGAGTTAGCAAAATCGCTTCTTAAAAACAAAAGCAACCGAAAAGATTTGGTTGACTGGATCTACCAAGACTTAAGCCACGTGACACTTTCCACCGGCAAGTCACCTGTAGATTACCTGCATATGAGTGACGGTTCAAAGATTCAAGACATAGACCCCTTTTCTGTATTCGCCATCTTTCAAAGAAGTTTGAGTTGGGAGAACCAATCAAGAGTTCTGAAACGATTCAAAGAACATTTTGACCTCTCATCCCCTGTCCCGTCAGAGTTCAACGGCATACCAACAATATATCCGCAACGGTCCTTCTTCTTTTCTTGGGGTCAAAATAATCGTACCGTAATTCGCGACCAATGGGATTTATACGAGAAAGTCTTAAACGGTGAAAATATAGAAAACGCATACAATAAGGTTTTGGATAATGGAATGCCCAAGTACAGCCTGACGATGTGCCTGTATTGGATTGATCCTGAAAAATACTTGGCGCTTGATTCCAAAAACAGGGCCTATCTGGCAGAAATAGGATTCGACAAGAACTATGAGGCTCTACGATATTCTGACTATTGTGCCATTATGGAAAATGTAAAGGCAGCAATGACCGCAGACAAGATACCCTGCAAATCGTTTTACGAGTTATCATATATGGCGTGGAAAGGTAGCACCTCAAAAAGCAACGCGACGACAGACAAAACTGTAGCCACGAAAAGCAACGAGGAAAACAATTTAAACAGCAATAGCCTGGGACAGACGAAAAATGCTCAATACATTGATCTGCTCAAAGAGGTCCGCAACCTTGTTCTGATTGGAGCTCCCGGCACGGGAAAAACCCACCTCGCTCAGCAGATTGCCAAGGAAATGGGAGCTGAAATCAAATTCGTTCAGTTCCATCCGTCATACGACTATACAGACTTTGTAGAAGGTCTACGTCCCGTCGAAAAAGACGATGGACAAATAGGATTCGAACGCCGGGATGGCGTGTTCAAAGAATTTTGCAAAGAAGCTATAAAAAACATAGAAGATAGTCTTAAAACCGTTGAAGAACTGGAAACAGAAAAATCATTTGATTGGAAATATTATGAGATTATCGATAAAATCGAAAATGGCGAAATCAATGACTTCCAGATGAAAACCGTCGGGAAAAAGGTAGATGTTGTCAAAATATCTAACCATAAGAACATCGTCTTAAAAGCTCCTGGAACTTCTACCGAGCGCACATATACTGTTTCCTACGACCGCATTTCTAAATTGGCAAAAGCCTATCCTAATATTGCATCGTTGAATGCAATTCCAAATATTTATCACTCCTTAAGAAGCGTTATTGGTGGCTGTAACGCGTCCTTGTACTGGGCTGTTCTCAGAGAGGTTTATAGGCAGAATGACACCTTAAAGAAAGAGGCACAATCCAAGGTAGAGCTGAAACCATTTGTTTTAATCATAGACGAAATCAACCGTGGCGAAGCATCGAAGATATTCGGCGAACTGTTCTATGCCATCGATCCTGGCTATCGCGGGGAAAAAGACTCGATGGTGCAGACACAGTATCAGAATCTCGTGTCCGATACCGATGTGTTTGCCAAAGGATTCTATGTGCCGGAGAATGTGTATATACTGGCTACGATGAACGACATAGACCGCTCTGTTGAAAGTATGGACTTTGCTATGCGACGCAGATTCACTTGGAAAGAACTAACCCCAGCAGACACCGACTATATGCTCGACACTCTCGCTTGTGCCAACGAGGCAAAAGCCGCAATGACACGCCTGAACAAAGCCATAACAGCAACTGACGGCCTGGGTTCCGCCTATCAAATCGGACCAGCATATTTCCTGAAACTGAGCGAAAATAGCGGGAACTTCAAAAGACTGTGGGATATGAATATCGAACCGCTACTGAAAGAATACCTGCGTGGATTCCGGAAGTCTGCCGAGACTCTGAAAACATTCAAGGAGGCCTATTTCGGCACAAATGAAAATACAGAAGCCGACATCGCAGAACAGACAGACGAATGAGAATAAATCTGACAGACAACAACTTCACGCAGCAAAGTTCCAACACATTCTACAGGAAGGATGTGTCTGCACTGTTTCCTATCGCAAACAAGACAGTGGCAGAACTATGTCGAGAATACGAGAATCTGCTTCTTTTCCCATTCAGCATCGATACAACAGACGACCGTATTGGAGCATCTTCGGTCTTGAGCATACAAAACACCGACGACCCTGAAAAAGTCTGCATCATTACAGAAAACATAATGGGTTTTATCGGTGTAGGCGACTTGCAAATCAAAATCAATTCCCGATTTGAATCCGGACAGGACGACTTCCTGTTGCACTATATGCTCCAAAAGGTTCTGTCGTTCAATCTCTTCGACCTCAACCACAGCAGCGAGCAAGAGGACGTATTCGACTTCCTGATGCTTATGTTCCCCTACTTTCTGAAGTCAGCTATGCGTCAGGGCATTTATCGCGAATATCAGAACCACCCGCACAACGACTCAAACCTGAAAGGGAACATTGATATCGGCAGGCATATATCCAAGAATGTCCCATTTGCCGGGAAAATTGCCTACACCACCAGAGAATATAGTCACGACAACAGCGTAACCGAACTAATTCGCCATACTGTCGAATTTATGAGAACCAAGAAGTATGGCCAATCGGTGTTGAACCTGGACCAAGAAACAATCGAAAACGTCAATGCACTCGTCGAGTGCACACCTTCGTACAACAAATGCGACCGCAACAATGTAATCAGCAAAAATCTGCGTCTAAAAAAACACCCCTACTATACCGAATATTACCCTCTGCAGATGCTTTGCCTTCAGATCCTCAAAATGGAGGAGGTGAAGTACGGCGAAAGTGACGATGAGATCTGCGGCATCCTATTTGACGGAGCGTGGCTATGGGAAGAATATGTAAACACCTTGTTGAAAAGCAGAGGATTCATTCATCCGGAAAACAAACTGCACAAAGGCGGCATCTACCTGTTTGACGACAACACAGGAATACGCTATCCTGACTTCTACAAAGACGACTTTGTGCTTGACGCAAAATACAAGCGTCTTGGAGAATGCAAAAACATTTCGCAGCTGGACAGAAACGACGTTCATCAGATTATGGCATATATGACGACCCTGCGGGCGAGCAGAGGTGGATTCGTATTTCCTCTTGAGCAGAAGCAAACCAACATCCCAACTTCACGACTGAACGGGAATTCTGCTCTTCTTTCAATCTACGGCATAGAAATAAGCCAAACAGCCAAGTCGTATGCTGATTTCCAAATCCAGATGCAACATAACGAAGCAGCTTTTATAGAGTCTTTAGGCAACCTCTAAAATTCGTTTTAATTCGAGTTTTGCTCGCAGAACAAATTTTGATTTAAAATATATTTTTTCGTTTAATTCGACGATAAAACTGGGCCAAAAACTGTCGTAAAACAGACGAGAGTTTTCTCAAAGTTCACCGTGCTGGACTTTGGTAAAAATTTGGTAAGAACTTGGGTAGAATTTGGTAAGAAGATGATACCTGGAAAACAAGGGGTTACGAAAGGGCATTTTTTGCCCTTTTTGGGGCCTTTCGGAGGGCGTTTTTTGGGGTCTTTTTGGGGGTGTTTTTCGGGGTCGAGTTTTCTGCGAAATTTAACAATTAAAAAAAGCGGAAAACGGTTTTAGCGGAAAGCGATTTTAGCGGAAAGCGGAGAACGGAGAACGGAAAGCGGAAAGCGGTTTTATAGGTG
>JAFWYO010000134.1 GCA_017517715.1 Bacteroidales bacterium | reverse complement strand
GCCTGACCAGCCCCGGCCGTATGGGTGCCGATGTGTGCCACCTCAACCTGCACAAGACCTTCGCAGGTCCTCACGGTGGTGGCGGTGCCGGTGTCGGTCCCATCGCTGTCAGTCAGAAGCTGCTCGATTTCCTGCCCAACCATTGCATCTACAAGGTCGGTGGCAGCAAGGGCAACGCAATGGCTGCCGCTCCGTTCGGCAACGCGCTGCTGTTCCCCATCACCTACGGCTACCTGCTGATGCTGGGCGGCAACGGTCTGACCGAGGCCACGCGCCACGCCATCCTCAATGCAAACTACCTGCGTGCACGCCTGCAGAAATACTATAAGATTCTCTATACCAACAAGAACGGTATGTGCGGCCACGAGATGATTGTCGACTTCAACGAGTTCAGCCTCAAGGTCAGCGTCGGCGACATCGCCCGTCGTCTGGACGACTACGGCTTCCACGCTCCCACGGTGGCCTTCCCGGTGCACAACACCCTGATGGTCGAACCCACCGAGAGCGAGCCCCTCAGCGAACTGGACCGCTTCTGCGACGCTATGATCAGCATCCGTCAGGAGATCGACGACATTATGACTGGCAAGTACGACGAAAAGAACAACCCCATCGCCAATGCTCCGCACACGATGCAGGTTGTCTGCGCCGACGAGTGGAACTACCCCTACAGCCGCAAGGTTGCTGCCTTCCCGATGGAACACGGCGACAAGTACTGGCCGACCATCAGCAAGATCGACGACGCCTACGGCGACCGCAATCTGCAGCCCGTCTGGCCCGCCGAATAAAGTTGATAGTTGAAATCAACAATTCAACAATCTAACAGAAAGGGGAGAGCCCGCAACGGCTTTCCCCTTTTCTTTAAGTAAGGCCTTCCATTTTCTTTAAAAACAAAAAGTTGCGAGGATATGGAATATAACAAAAAAGGCGACTCGGTGAGTCGCCTTTTTATTCACGATAGTATGGGTCAGACCGTTGCCGGTGTCTCTTCTTCGATGCTCTCGTTGATGGCGTCGCTGAGCTGTTTGGAGGCTTCGCCCTTCTCGATTTCGAAGACAATCTTTTCGTCGTCGAGAGCAGGGGAGTCGGCGTCGCTCTTGGCTGTGGTGACGCGGATGGTGTCGCCAGCCAGGATGTCGGCCTTGATGATCTCTTCGGCCAGGTCGTCCTCGATATAGCGCTGGATGGCGCGTTTCAGCGGACGGGCGCCGAACTGGGCATCCCAGCCCTTCTTGACGAGGAAATCCTTGGCCTTCTCGTCGATTTCAATCTCGTAGCCCATAGTGCGAATACGCTTAAAGAGACCCTTTAATTCTATATCGATAATCTTATGGATATCATCGCGTTTGAGGCTGTTGAAATAAATGATATCGTCGATGCGGTTCAGGAACTCGGGAGCAAAAGATTTCTTAAGGGCCTTCTCAATAACATCGCGTTCCATTTCCGACTTTTCGGCCTCGCGGGCGGCGGTGTTGAAGCCCACGCCAGTGCCGAAATCCTTCAGCTGGCGGCTGCCGATGTTGCTGGTCATAATGATGATGGTGTTCTTGAAGTCCACTTTGCGGCCCAGACCGTCGGTCAACTGTCCGTCGTCGAGTACCTGCAGCAGCACGTTGAACACGTCGGGATGTGCCTTTTCGATTTCATCCAACAGGATGATAGAGTAGGGTTTACGGCGTACCTTCTCGGTCAGCTGACCTCCCTCTTCGTATCCGACGTATCCCGGAGGCGCTCCGATGAGGCGCGACACGGCGAACTTCTCCATATATTCGCTCATATCGATGCGGATCATTGATTGCTCGCTGTCGAACAGATACTTGGCCAAAACCTTGGTCAGGTAGGTCTTGCCGACGCCGGTGGGGCCGAGGAATATGAAGGTTCCGATGGGCTTGTTGGGATCCTTGAGGCCGGCGCGGTTACGGCGTATAGCTTTGGCAATCTTACGAATAGCCTCGTCCTGACCGACTACCGAACCTTGCAGTTCGTCCTCCATCTGCAGCAGGCGCGTACCCTCGTTCTGCGCGATGCGCTGCACAGGCACGCCGGTCATCATTGCTATCACTTCAGCCACGTCGTTTTCGGTCACTTTGACGCGGTTGGCGCGTTCGCTCTCTTCAAAATTGCGCCGCATCTCTTCAAGCTGGGCTGTCAACTCGCGCTCCTTGTCTCGCAGAACGGCTGCCTCATTATAGCTTTTTTGAGCCAGAACGGCCTTCTTTTGCTTAACCACTTCGGCTATCTCATTCTCCTTGTCCAGAATCTCCTGTGGCACACGCACATTGGCGATACGAACGCGAGCGCCGGCCTCGTCCATAGCGTCTATGGCCTTGTCGGGCAGCAAGCGGTCGCTGACGTAGCGCTCGGTCAGGCTGATACAGGCCTTCAGTGCCTCGTCGGTATATCGGACAGAGTGGTGATCCTCGTACTTGTCGCGGATGTTGTTGAGAATTTCAAAAGTATCTTCTGCCGTTGTTGCCTCGATAAGAACCTTTTGGAAGCGGCGTTCGAGGGCGCCGTCTTTTTCGATATACTGGCGGTATTCGTCGAGCGTTGTGGCACCGATGCACTGGATTTCGCCGCGGGCTAGGGCGGGTTTGAACATATTCGAGGCATCGAGCGAGCCGCTGGCACTGCCGGCACCGACGATGGTGTGGATTTCGTCGATGAACAGGATGATGTCGGGATTGTGCTCAAGCTCGTTCAAAACGGCTTTCATACGTTCCTCGAACTGTCCGCGATACTTCGTTCCAGCCACAAGCGAGGCTAAATCCAAAGACACTACACGCTTGTGATACAACGTTCTAGGCACCCTGCCTTCAACTATTCGTTGAGCCAGGCCTTCGGCCAGTGCCGACTTGCCGACGCCGGGTTCGCCAATCAGAACGGGATTGTTCTTCTTGCGGCGGCTGAGAATTTGGGCTACGCGTTCCAGCTCCTTGGAGCGTCCCACGATGGGGTCCAGACGGCCCTCCTCGGCGGCCTTGGTCAGGTCGCGGCCAAAGTTTTCGAGGGCAGGGGTCTTGCTGTTTTTCTTGGATTCGCTTTGTTGTGGTTCGTCGGGGTTGGCGTAGGGGTAGTCGTCGTCCTCGTCGCTCATATCGAAATGCGGCTCGTAGGCGTCGAGGTTGCGACGATCCTGCTCGTCGCTATCGGGCTTGTTCTTTTTCAGTTGTTCATAGAACTTGTTGTAGTTCACGTTTTCGCGATCCAAAAGACGGGCAGCCACATTCTCGCCTTCCATAAGTATCGCAAGGACAAGGTGCACGGTTTTGATTTCCGACTCTTTGAGCTTTGTCGACTCAAGAAAAGCGAGGCGAAGCACCTTTTCGGTCTGTTTCAGCATCGGAATTTCACTTTCTTCACTGTAGGTGATATTCGTCTGCTGGCGTCCGATGGCCGACTCGACGCGGTTTTTCATATCCTGCATATCGATGCCCATCTGGGTCAACAGTTTATATGCCGAACACTCCGTTTCACGTACAATGCCGAGAAACAGGTGTTCCACGCCTATATGTCCATTTTTGAGTCTTATAGCTTCGTCGCGGCTGTTTGCGATAACCTTTTTGCTGTTTTTGCTTAGTCTGGCTTCCATTTATATTCCTTTATGTCAGATATTTGAGGGTAAAACGAGTAGGTACGTTTTCAAATGTCAAAATTACTACAAAAAAAATGCCTGCAATAAGGGTGCCAAACAATATTTTCAACATAGCAATGTGAATTGCGACTGACAATATGTCAGTTTCTGTCAGTTTTCTTGCCCGGCTTCTGTCGCGGCGGAATCGTATTCGCGTTTCAACAGGGGCGCTGTTAAATTGTTCATATCTTTTTCCTTAAATAAATATAAAAAGGGCGTTTATTCGCTGGAAAAATCGTAATTTTGCAAACTATATAATTAATGTATTCATATTATATATTTAATTGAAAATTACTGATAAAACATAGAACTTAATGGTATCTGAAAACGAAAAAATAACGCAAGTCGACATCGAAACCGAAATGAAATCGGCCTATATCGACTATGCTATGTCTGTGATAGTGTCCCGTGCTTTGCCCGATGTGCGCGACGGACTGAAGCCTGTCCACCGCCGTATCCTGTACGCAATGAACGATATGGGACTATACTACAATACCGCATATAAGAAATCGGCCACCGTCGTTGGCGAGGTCTTGGGTAAATACCACCCGCACGGCGACTCGTCGGTCTACGGTGCAATGGTTCGTCTGGCTCAGCCTTGGGCAATGAGATATATGCTTGTCGACGGTCAGGGTAACTTCGGTTCGATCGACGGCGACGGAGCAGCAGCAATGCGATACACGGAAGCAAGAATGAAGCAGATAACCAACGAGATGCTTGCCGACATCGACAAGGATACCGTCGATATGATGCCCACCTATGACAACGACCGCGAGGAGCCGACGGTGCTGCCGGCCAAGATACCGAACCTGCTCATCAACGGTTCGAACGGCATCGCCGTGGGTATGGCCACCAATATGCCTACCCACAACTTGCGCGAGGTGATGAACGGCTGCATCGCCTATATCGACAATCCCGAAATCACCATCGAAGAGCTGATGAAACACATCGTCGCGCCCGACTTCCCCGGTGGCGGCATCATCTATGGCTACAACGGCGTTCGCGAAGCATTCACGACCGGTCGCGGTTCGGTGGTGCTGCGTGCCGAAACCTCATTCGAAACCGACAGCAAGGGCCGCGAAATGATTGTGGCCCACTCGATACCGTACAACGTCAACAAGTCGGAAATGATCAAGAAGCAGGCTCAGTTGGTCAAGGACGGTAAGATTGTGGGCATCACCGACATACGTGACGAGTCCGACAAGGACGGTATCCGCGTCGTCTACTATCTGCGCCACGATGTTGTGCCCAATATCATCCTCAACAAGCTGTTCCAGCTTTCCGACCTCCAGACCTCGTTTGCCGTCAACAACATCGCCTTGGTCAAAGGCCGTCCGCAGCTGCTGAACCTTAAAGACCTGATCAAGTGTTTTGTAGAGCATCGCGAGGATGTCGTCACACGCCGCACCCGCTTCGAAATGGCCGAGGCCGAAAAGCGCGCCCATATCCTGCAGGGCTTGATCAAGGTCCTCGACATCCTGGACGAAGTCATTGCCCTGATCCGCAGGTCGGAAACGCAGGACGAGGCCCGCGTCGCAATGATGGATACCTGGGGATTCAGCGACATCCAGGCCCGCGCCATCATCGCTATGCGCCTTGGACAGCTGACGCGTCAGAACCGTCTGGAGCTGCAGTCCGAATACGACGAGAAGATGGCTTTCATCGAGCATTGCAAGGAAATCCTGGCCGACCACAGCATCCTGATGGGTGTCATCAAGGACGAGCTGGCCGAAATCCGCAACAAATACGGCGACGACCGCCGTACCCGTATCGAGTTCGACGCCTCCAACTTCAGCATCGAGGATATGATTGCCGACGACAAGGTCGTCATCACCATCTCGCATATGGGCTACATCAAGCGCACCCTGCTCAGCGAATACCGCGCACAGAGTAGGGGAGGTGTCGGCTCGCGTGGCAGCTCGGTCCGCAACGAAGACTTTGTGGAACATATCTTTATGGCCACGAACCACAATTACATCCTCTTCTTCACCGAAAAAGGTCGCTGCTACTGGAAACGCGCATTCGAAATTCCCGAAGGCGGCAAGGATTCAAAAGGCCGTGTCATTTTGAACCTTATCAACATCGAACCCGACGACAAGGTGAAAGCATACGTCAACGTGCTGAACCTCAAGGATGAAGAATATCTAAACAACCACTATATTGTGCTCTGCACCAAAAACGGCATCATAAAGAAGACCTCGCTCGAGGCCTATTCGCGTCCGCGTGCCAATGGCATCATCGCTGTCGGCATCCGCGAAGGCGACGAGCTGCTCACTGCACGTCTGACCGACGGCAACTGCGAATTGCTCATTGCATCGCGCCAGGGCAAGGTGGTCCGCTGCAGCGAAGAGGAATTCCGCGAAATGGGTCGTGGCGCATCCGGCGTAAAAGGTATCACGCTGGAGGACAACAACGACGCCGTCATCAGTATGCTGTGCACCAACAACGACGACGAGGACATCCTCGTTGTCAGCGAAAACGGTTTCGGCAAACGCTCGCAGCTCAAATACGAGGTCGACAAGAACCTTGGCTATCGTCCGACCCACCGTGGCGGCAAGGGCGTGATGACGATGAAGGTGACCGACAAAACCGGCGGTATCGTGGCCATCGAGAACGTCACCGACGACAACGACCTGATGATCATCAACCGTTCGGGAGTCACGATAAGGATGCATATTGCCGACCTGCGCATTATGGGCCGCAACACCCAAGGCGTGAAACTCATCAACCTGCGCGGCAAGGACGTCATCGCCTCCATCACCAAGGTCGATGCCGAACCCGACGAGGAAGCGGCAGAAGTCAATATCCACGAAAATGCCGAAAACACTGAAAATGTTGACAATACCAACGAAAACACAGTAGGGGAGAGCGTCGAACCGACCGAACCGGAAGGGGAGACCCCGACCGACAAACAGGAAGAATAATCTTAATTATTCTTAATCCTTTTAATAATAAAGACACAAAACAGACAAAAAAGAAAATAACACTTAAAACAAAAAAATAAAAAAATGAAAAAAATTGCATTGTTTACAGCGCTTCTAACACTCGGCCTAGCCGTTAACGCGCAGACACTCAACGTTCAAAGTGCGATGTCGGACTTGAAAAGAGGCTACTTAAACAAAGCCAAAGCTTCCATCGACAAAGCTTGTGTCCACGAAGACACCAAGGAAGATGCCAAAACCTGGTATTATGCCGGTCTTATCTACAGTATGATTGGCGATGCCGCTACCGACCCGCAGTCGAAATACAAGAAATACAAAGACCTTGATCCCGACTGGTGCCAGAAAGCCTACGACGCCGCTATGCGTTGCAAGGAACTGGACAAAGCCGGCGACTTTGACCTTAAGTATATTTTCAGCAAAGTCGGCTCGACCTACTACAACAAGAGCATCGAGCTCTTCAATGCAGGCAACTACAAAGACGCACTGGAACTCAGCGACAAAGCCGCCAAAGTGCTGAACAACTCGGGCGACCCCGACCTGGCAAACGAGTCGATCTACATCGCCGGCTATTGCTGCCAGATGCTGAAAGACAGCGAAGGTGTCAAGAAATACTACGGACCGCTGGTTCGCAGATCCAAAATCAAAGAAGAATTCAAGCCCAGAATGCAGCACGTCTACACCGTTATGTACGGCGTCTACAAGGACCTGAAAGACACCGCCAACGTCATCAAGACCGCCGAGCGCTACACCAAAGTGCTGCCTGAAGACCCCGCCGCCAACCTGCTGCTTGCCAATGCCTACATCTGGACCGGCAACAACGCCAAGGCTATCGAGCTGGCCAACAAGGCAATAGATGAGAGCAAAAACACTCCCGCTTATCCCAAGATGCTCTGCGCAGCAGCCAGCGTCTACGAACAGTCGGGCGACTATGCCACCGCCGAGGCCAAATACAACGAATCGTCGCAGTTGCAGCCAAACCAGTTCGAAGCCAACTACGGTATGGCCAGTATGATGATCAACCGTGCCTCGGAGAAAAACGACGCCATCAACAAGATCGTTGATGCCGGCGATTTCTCGGAAGAGTCGGACGCCCTGATGGCAAAACTCACCGAAGAGCGTAACGCATTTTTCCGCCAGGCAATTCCATATCTGAAAACCGCCATCAACCACATTGACGGCCTGAACGAAGAAGAGCAAGCTCAGTATCGTCCGCAACTGTACAGCTGCCTGCGTACTTTGAACATCTGCTACGTCACGCTCGAAATGTACGAAGATGCAAAACCTGTTAAAGCCCGTCTCGACAAAATCGAAGCTGGTGCAAACAACTAAAATAATGAATGATTATATTTTAAATTTCATTTTGGGAGGGCACTTGTATAAGTGCTCTCTTTTTTTTCTCGCAACATCATACTTAACATAATGGAAATTGAATTTAAAAATAACCCAAAAAATAGCAGCGTCTGTTTGACTACAAAAAAAGGTTTGCGTCGCCATTTCCTATATATAGGAAATGGCCTGCCAGGTGGCGACCGAAAAATGCGAAAAATCCGACTGTGTGATTCAAAAAAACCAGTACAGTCGGATTTATAAACAATGAAAAAACTAATTCTAAAACTATGACAGACGGATTTTGGCGTTGACCGAAATTCCGGAGCTGTTGCGGATCTGGAAATACAGATCTTCGTCGATTTGCTGGTGCAACAATATCGTCTGCTGGTCGCCGTATTTGGTTTCTTTAAGGTAATTGATCTCAAATTCGCTAATCTCGCGGCGTCTAGTGCTTCGTGGTTTGCAGATCTCGGCTATCGAATCGCATATCCATTTCATATACTCGGCGTTGTTCACGTGCCGCGTGTGGTCGAGAGCCGAATATGGAATGTCGATATTCTTTAGCGGTTGCAGTCCGTCGGGCATCTTGATTTTTTCGAGTTTGGTGTACTTCGTGGAATGCATATCTTCCATAGTGAAAGCCTTGATAATGTCGCGCAGCCGGCACACCCGACGTGACGTCATATCCAGGATGACCCAATTGGAAGAGCTGGCGGCGCAGATATTGCCCTCAGAATCAATCAGCTGATAGTCGCGCGGCGCAATCAGTCCGTTGTCGGGTTTGGGCCACGTTTTCAGGGTCAGCCTCTCTCCTGCCGCCGGAAGCCTTAAAACACTGTAATACACATTAGTAAGTACCCAAGCTTTATTCTGTGGTTTAAGTCCATTAAAGCCGACGCCAAGGCTGTCGGAGTGGTCTCCTGCCACATCCTGAAACAGACGCGCCAGGCCCCATAGCGTCAGTCTGTCATCCTAGTCGCATATCAGTGTGGACAATGTGAAGTCTTCGGTATAGATCATTAGAGTTGAAAGATGAGAGTTGAAATTCTTTGAGAATATATTAATTTGTAAGTT
>JAFWYO010000133.1 GCA_017517715.1 Bacteroidales bacterium | reverse complement strand
TGAGACAGAGAGGCCTATAAACCAGCACCTTCCAACAGGCAAACATCCCGCCACACAACAAAATCGTCCCACAGCGGACGATTTTTTTTTGCCGTAAGGAAAAAAATCAGTAACTTTGCAAACAGAAAGCGTACAAAACCGCAATCATAAAATACTGACACACAACACCTGTACTGCCCGTTGTACGGTATTTGTACGGTATAAGTACGGTATTTGTACGCTTTCGAAGCGTACAAATACCGTACATATAGCGTACATATACCGTACAACGGGCAGAGAAGACATTGATTATTCATAACTTAAAACCTTAAAAAATTATGGCAAAAGACAAATTGACGGGCTTGATGCTCAACGGTACTCTGAAAAAGAGCGGAGTGACCTTCTATCACCGCAACGGACAACTGATTGTCCGCAGTTCGCATTCGAACGAAAGGCGCAGCAACACGCGCGGGCAGTTCGACGCACGTATGCGAATGAAACACACTACGGCGCTGTGGCAACAGCTGAACCACCTCGACCTGATGTTCGTGGGACGCAAAAGCACCTACGCCGGCTTTGCGTCGCTGGCCAACCGGATGCCGGTGGTGTATGCCCCCAGCGGCGCTTCGCTGCTGATGCCCGGCCTGCCAGTCAGCGACGGCCCAATGCCCCCCATCGTGCAGCGGCTGGACAGCATCGATGGCGTCCCCGCGCTGGTGACGAACCTGAAAAAAGAGAGCCTGCAACGCAGCGACCAGCTGAAACTCTACACGTTGCGGCAAAACGCCTCGTCGCGCACCCCGCGCATTTCGGCCAACGAACGGCGCGTCGAAAAGTCGGAGTTTACGCTTGTCGACGGATGCCTGGCACTCGTAGGCGAGGAGTTTGGCAACGATATGATGGGCTGGGCGCTGGTGCTTACGAACGGCGACCGCTGCTCGTCGCAGGGCATCGTCACGCGCTGCACCTACTATGAGCAGTTCACCACCGACGAGGCTTTCGAGCAGTGCGCCAAACTGTACGGAGGATTAACCAAATAAACGTTTTTTTATTTTATGATTATGAAAAAAATATTCCTGCTGCTTCTGCTGGCCGTCATCGGCACATCGGCAGCCTTTGCCTATTCGCCAACCACTTACGCTCCACTGAAAAGTCCCGACGGACGGATGGAGATGACGCTGAGATATTGGGGAGCTCCCTTCCCCGGATATATCACCTACCGCCTTTCGCGCGACGGCAAAGATGTGGTGTTCGACTCGCGACTGGGTTTCAAGATGGAATGGCGCAAAAGCGACCTGGCCAGCGGATTCCGCATCCTGAAAACGGAACGCAGCACCTTCGACGAGACTTGGCAGCCCGTGTGGGGCGAGGAAGCCAACATCCGCAACCACTATAACGAGCTGGCCGTCACGCTGGTGCAGGACCATTACCTCGACTACGAGGGCAAGCGCGTCGACAAGCCGACGGTGATGATTGTCCGCTTCCGCCTCTACAACGACGGCCTGGCGTTCCGCTACGAGTGGCCGCAGGAAGCGGAAAGCGGAAAGCGGAAAGCGGAAAGCGAGGCTGACGCGACTGATAATAATGCCATTACCAACTCGTTGGTGACGTTCTGGCTGACCGAGGAGCTGACTGAGTTCCGCCTTGCAGGCGACCACACGGCGTGGTGGATTCCGGGCGACTACGACACGCAGGAGTTCAACTATACGAAGAGCCGCCTGAGCGAGGTGAGCAAACTGCACAACAATCCGCACCTGACGGGCGGCTGGCCGTGGAAAAGCTTCTCGGACAGCGGCGTGCAAACGGCCCTGCAGATGAAGACCGACGACGGCCTCTACATCAACATCCACGAGGCCGCCGTGCTGGATTTTCCCACGATGAACCTGGACGTGCAAGCGGAAATCGACACTTCAATTTTCAAATCTCCACTTCTTCCAACTTTAAGGGTTCACCTCACGCCTGACGCCACGGGCTATGTGGGTCGCCTGACGGCGCCCTGCTACTCGCCCTGGCGCACCATCCAGGTGTGCGAAACGGCTACCGACGTTCTGCGTTCGCGCCTGATTCTCAACCTTAACGAGCCCTGCGCCCTTGAAGATGTCAGCTGGATTCACCCGGTGAAATATATGGGCGTGTGGTGGGAGATGATCAGCGACCACAGCACGTGGGGCTACACCAACGACTTCGCCAGCGTGCGCCTGCCGGGCGACCCGTCGCTGCCGCCCTCGCTGCAAAGCGCCATCACCGACTACACCAAGGCCAAGCCCCACGGCCGCCACGGCGCCAACAACGCCAACGTGCGCCGCTATATCGACTTCGCCGCCGAGCACGGCTTCGACGCCCTCCTCATCGAGGGCTGGAACATCGGTTGGGAAGACTGGCACGGCAAGGACAAGGACTATGTCTTCGACTTCCAGACCCCTTACCCCGACTTCGATCTGCCGGCGCTGAACGAGTATGCCCACCGCAAGGGAATCCGCCTGATTATGCACCACGAAAGCAGCTCGTCGGTGAGCAATTACGAGCGCTTTATGGAGCCGGCCTACTCGCTGATGAATAAGTATGGCTACGATGCCGTCAAGAGCGGCTATGTCGGCCACATCGTCCCCCACGGCGAGCACCACTACAGCCAGCCCATCATCAACCACTACCACCGCGCCATCGTCGAGGCCGCCAAGCACAAGATTATGGTCAACGCCCACGAGGCGGTGCGCCCCACCGGTCTGTGCCGCACGTGGCCCAATATGATTGGCAACGAGAGCGCTATGGGCACCGAGTTCCGCGGACGCATCCTGCCCGGCCACACCACCATCCTGCCCTTCACACGTCTGCAGGGCGGCCCGATGGACTACACGCCCGGCATCTTCGAGACCGATATGGAGAAGAACGCCCCGTGGAACAAGGACCTGATGCGCCACACCATCTGCAACCAGCTGGGTCTGTACGTCACCTTCTATTCGCCGCTGCAGATGGCTGCCGACTTCCCCGAGCACTATGAGCCGCATTTGGACGCCTTCCAGTTCATCAAGGATGTGGCCGTCGACTGGGATACTTCGATTTACCTAATGGCTGAGCCGGGCGACTACATCGTCACCGCCCGCCACCCGAAGACCTCCACCCTCAACCTCGCCGCCGACGGCGTGGGCACCCTTGCCGACGGCAAGAAAGGCGTCATCAGCAATGCCGCCCGCTTTGTGTATGGCATCCCCGACACGGTTTCAACTTTTAACTTTCAACTTTTAACCCCGTTAGATGTTTGGTATGTCGGTGGTGTCACCGACGAGCAGGCTCGC
>JAFWYO010000132.1 GCA_017517715.1 Bacteroidales bacterium | reverse complement strand
CAGCGTCAACGCCAACTGGGCCGACAACTACACCCACAACGGCTCGATGTACGTAGCCACCGGCTCCGCCGTCTGCACCAGCAACGCCTATGTCTCTATTGTGGAGAACATCATCACCCTGGAGAAAGAAGACAACCTCGATTAGCAAACCCCTTAAAAACATACAATTATGAAGAAACTGTTTTTCGCTGCGGCGCTGCTGTTCGGAATGGCAGCCGGCGCGCAGGAGACCAACTACTCCAAGAGCGATTTCGTCCCCGGCGACGAGATTATCTTCGACGACCCCGTGGAGAAGGAGAAGCTGGGCGAGTTCCCCTCGCACTGGGACATCCTCAGCGGCGAGGAGTGCGAAATCGTCAACCACAAAGGGACGCAGGCCATCAAGCTCTCTGGATGGTACACCGAGATAGTCCCGCTGATGAAACAAGCAGATTACCTGCCCGAGGAATTCACCATAGAGTTCGACGTATGGTCCAACGCCACCTTGGGCGGCAGCAACAACGACTGGGTTCGACTGTCGCTATACTCGGAAGAATATTCCGATGGTGTCGTCAATGTAGATTTGAACCCCGCTTTCAACAATACCCCCGAGGAGGGTGACCACGCCAGTCTCGTTTACAACTTCGTGTCTTCCTCTGGCGACGACCGCGAGGGCAGTGCCAAAGGAGAACTCCTCGACCCGCTCATCAAAGCCGACTCTTGGCTCCACGTATCCGTATCGTTCAACAAGCGTGCCTTCAAATACTATGTCAACGGCACCCGTATGGTGAACCTACCCAACGTGAAGCGACCCACCCGTATGAAGCTGGTATCCATCTCTAACTGCGACGAGAAAGACCGCTTCTTCATCAAAAACGTGCGCATCGCCCAGGGCGCCGTGCCGCTCTACGACCGCCTGACCACCGACGGCAAGATTGTGACCTATGCCATTACTTTCGAGACCGGCAAGGCCGACCTCAAGCCGGAATCCGAGGTCGAAATCAACCGCGTGGCCAAGCTGATGAAGGAACACGCCGACCTGCAGTTCGAGGTGCAGGGGCACTGCGACAATACGGGCTCCGACGCCGTCAACGACCCGCTGAGCCAGCGGCGTGCCGATGCCATCGTGGCGGCCCTCGTGAAACAGGGCATCGACCCCTCGCGCCTCACCGCCGTGGGCAAAGGCTCCCACTCCCCCATCGCCCCCAACACCACCGACGAAGGCCGCGCCAAGAACCGCCGCGTCGAGTTCGTCAAGAAGTGACATTTTTATTAATCTTTAAAACTTTACAAATTATGAAAAAAATCTTTTCAATTCTGATGGTCGCATTTGCGATGACAGCAATGGTCGCCTGCGACGAAAAGGAGAACGAACCTGAAACCACAGCGTCCGATCTTGCCGACAACACGCTGGTGTACGATGGCACGACCTACCATATGGATGCCGTACAAAGCTTCTATTACACTGGGTTGACAACGGTGGATGCTGTTTCGCAAGAGACTGATGGCAGCGGCAACTTTATGGTAGAGTTTGGCCGTCTGCACATCCGTCCCACGATGTGGAACAAGACCGTCGACGTCTTAACCGTAAACAACGACGCGGAGACGTGGCAGTGCGGTTTCCAAGGCGTCTTGTTCAGAGAATATTCAGATGTCACTGAAAGCTTTTCGGCCTGCAAGATTGGCATCCAAGGCAACAACGACGGCACACCCGTCACCGTTACCCTCGACGGCACCTTGAAAAACGGCAAGACGCTGCAGATGAAGCTCGTTACCAACAGCTATTACAAATAATCCACTTGCACCCCGCGTTTGACGTGCGCTCAAACAGCATTTTGAAACAAGAATGATATAATAAAGCGGGCTCCTCGCAACGGGGAGCCCGCTTTTAAAATAGATGTCGTTGCGCCGACTTATTTCTCCAGGCGGATGCACCTGGCACTACACCGACCGCGATGTCCAAGAAGCCGTCTTCACAAAACTAAAGGTGGAATGAGAACAATTCATTCTATCCCCACAAAACAATAGCAGCACAAAACAATGCAATAAACACGTCTCCAATCAAACACCCTAACGCGCCTTCCCAATCTTTGTCTTCATCAAACAAAAAGATTATCCAAGGAACAGCCATAAAGAAAAGGCAAATAATTATTATACCCAACAAACTGTTTCCGAAACTCACAGGACGCAGCTCCTCTCTGATTGGATACAGCTTCACCGATTTCACCTCATCCGAAAAACGCTTCTTTTTGTTTTCAACCGACTTTTTCCCGTCGAAAATAAACCATTGGGTTGAGCCATCCGCCAAAGTCGCAATGCACAACACTGGAACCCCAGTCCTGTTACGCACCCTTTTGCCTGAAATCTTAAATCCCGCAAGCAAGGTGCTGTCTTCCTCCATCACATCCAAAGGAATGCACTTCTCGGCGAAAACGCCGTCTCGCTTTCCGGCCCATATTGTCCATTCGGAATCATTCGGAGACGACTTGAAACCAACACAATAGTGCAGCGAATCGCCATTTTCATACGTATAGGCATACCACACGGCCAACGAGCGTGCCCGCGACGACGGCTTGTAATAGACACTCACATTGCCTTTGCTTCTGTCATACGGGCCGTTTCCGGTAAGCAGATTATTGTGTTCCTCTGTTGTTTGGGCATTACCGCCAATCGTCTGGTCTTCAACCGTTTTCTTCGCAACGGCCGGTTGCTGCTGTTGGCTGGACGGCTTCGGTGCCGACACCTTTTGCTGCTGCGCTGTTTTCGTCTCGGTTTTTGCAGGTTGCGTAACCGTCTGTGCCAAAGCCACATTCGTCTCTTTCGACACATACGACGAGGTGCAGTAATACAGGTCGGCAGTCCTTCCGTCAAGTCGGCGTTTTGCAGCGTCGCGACACTGCTGTTTCCACTGCTCCATCGACTGGCCGCTACGTTTCGCCACCTTCATAACCAGAAGGTTAGTGGTATACTGGAACGGCATCATCGCACCGTCGTAAGTCACCGACGACTCAATCTCGGCACGGGCCTCACTGCCCGAAATGCTCAAAGCATCGAACGGCTGCTCGGTCTGTTTGTGCGCATAAAGCACGCGCTCGTTGCGCTGCAGAACCGTTCGTCCGCCTTGCGAAAGCGACGTGTAGAAATCTGATGTAGTGAAATTTACATTGCCCGAGAAGGTATATTCGGCCAGGATGTCGCGCACCGTGTACTGCGAAACATTGGTAAACGTCGGGACAAAACAGACATCATTCAGCCCCACTGTGCCGTCCTGGGTAAAAACCACAACGTCAGCACTTTCGCCAATGGCCACCTGACGGTCCTCGACTTTCGCCGACAGCGTGCCGCCAAGCTCGTGTTTGGTGCTTTTGCGCGACAAAAGGGTCTGCCAAATACCGAAAACCAACGCCAGAAAGGCGATGACAACACTGACTATCTGCCACGGTTTCTTCATATCAGATGTT
>JAFWYO010000131.1 GCA_017517715.1 Bacteroidales bacterium | reverse complement strand
TCGACAACTACCTGCACATCAACGCCGCCACGGCCGAGGCTATGCTGCAGAAAATCAACCAGAACGAGAAGGAGCGCAAAGAGATTGCCGGCATCAAGAAGGTGGCTCGCGAAAGCAACAAAAAGGCCAGCCTGAACAACCGCAAACTGCGCGACTGCCACGTGCACTACAACAGCAACCACGCGCGCCGCCTCGAAACCACCATTTTCATCACCGAGGGCGACTCGGCATCGGGCAGCATCACCAAAAGCCGCGACGTGTCCACACAGGCCGTCTTCAGCCTGCGCGGCAAGCCCCGCAACATAATGAAAATCAAAAAGGTCGACGTGTACAAAAACGAAGAGCTCAACCTGCTGCACAATGCGCTCGACATCGACGACGGCCTTGAAAACCTGCGCTACAACAATGTAGTCATCGCCACCGATGCCGATGTGGACGGTATGCACATACGCCTGCTGCTGCTGACCTTCTTCCTGCGTTTCTACCCCGACCTGATTCGCACGGGCCACGTCTACATCCTGCAGACCCCTCTGTTCCGCGTGCGCAACAAGCAGAAAACCACCTATTGCTACACCGACGAAGAGCGCGTCGCGGCCATCCACAACACCTCCAATGCCGAAATCACGCGATTCAAAGGTCTGGGCGAAATCAGCCCCGAGGAAATCAAGAACTTCATCGGCAAGGATATGCGCCTCGACCCTGTGATTCTGCACAAGGACTTCGACACCAAGAAGGTCCTGGGTTTCTATATGGGCGACAACACCCTGGAACGCCGCGAGTTCATAATGGACAACCTGCGCGTCGAAGACGACGAAAGCATAGTGGTGGCCTGACAAGCGGAAAGCGGAAAACGAAAAACGGAAAGCTGCTAACGCGGCAGCCACTAACAAACTAACACATTAACGAATTCCCACATTAACACATTATTTTTCCTCTGTTTAAAAAAAAATTTTGTCCATTTCTGGAAACTTCATATACTTGCACAAAAATTATTGGCAATGATAGACCATAGAAATCGCAAAAAGAAACTGATAATCAGCTATAAAAACTTATCCGAAGAAGTTCGGGAACTATTCAAAGAAGCCTATCCGGAGGGCTATAAGGACTATTTGCAGAAAACAATCAAACCCAACGGAGAGCCTATTTTTGTTGTCCCTCTCGAAACGGAGGACACCTCTTATATGGTCAAATTCGACGTTGTCTTCGACACAGGCCTTGTCGAGGAAGACCTGGACAAGGACCTCTATGGCGACGAAAACGAGAGCGAAAGCGATTTCGCACCCCTTTCGGAAGCCATCGAGAAGGAGGAAGGCACGAGCCGTGCTGTGGGCAAGATGCGTCACGGCGCCCTGGAGGAGATACTGGACGGTATCCCCGACAACAAAAAGGAATTCGAGATTGCAAGCGCCGATATCGCCGCTGAATTTGGCGACCAGGCTGACGACGACACCGACGACTATCTTGACAATGACGACGACAAGGACGATGAGGACGACGATATGGAACCCGACGACGACGAGCTGCTCGACATCGAGGCACTGCTCGAAGAGGCCGACTCGGGCGAAGGAATCCTGCGCGAAGAGAATCCGCCCGAAGAACACCGCGGACGCCGCAAGAAAAAAGAAAGCGCTGAAATTGAAGCCGTAAAAGCCGTTCGCGAAGAGGTGAAAGAAGCACGCAAGACATCGAAAAAAGAGACAAAAACCAAAGCCGAACCCAAAGCCAAGGCCGCAAAAGCCAAAGCCGAACCATCGGCCAAAGCAACTCCGAAAGCGACTTCAGCCAAAAGCACTGCAAAAGCCGCCAAAACAACAGCCGCGAAGAAAACAACAACCAAAAAGAAATAAACCTCTGACAACCACACGCTTCGCGTGGAAATTATTCAAATTTCAAGCAAATTATATAAATTTGAAATTTTAATAATTTGAACAAAATTTGTAAAATTTCTCGCCGCAGGCGACAAAATTACAGCATCTGCAACCACACGCTTCGCGTGGAAATTATTCAAATTTCAAGCAAATTATACACTACAAGGCGACCTCAACAATTCGTGAAATTCGTTTTCAAAAAATAATTTATAGAAATCTCCATAAATCTGCTGGTCTCATCATTCGTAGAAGTGCATCTCTGTAAGGTACTGGAAAACAGGCTCGGTGAGCATATAGCGGGGCGGATGGCCCTCGGCAATCTGGCGCCGGATATAGCTCGACGAAATGTCCATCATCGGCACATCGACCAGGTGCACATTGGGATGCTGAGCCAGCGAGTCGGGCTCGCTGCCCGGACGCGGATATACGTAAAGCGAGTAATTTTCAAGGATATACTCGTAGTTGCGCCAGCGGCGGAAATTGGCCAGGTTGTCGCCGCCCATAATGATAGAGAAGCGCCGGTCGGGGTATTTCTCGCGCAAAGCCGCCAGCGTGACGACGGTGTAGGACGGTATGGGCAGGTGCATCTCGATGTCGCAGGCGCGCATACGGTAGTTGTCGTCGATGGCCACACGCACCATCTGCAGCCGATGGTGGTCAGCCAGCAGCGTGCTGCGCTCCTTCAGCGGATTCTGCGGCGAGACGACGAACCACACCTCAGCCATATCGGTCAGCTCCAGCATCGAGTTGGCAACAATCAGATGCCCCACGTGGATGGGGTTGAACGAACCGAAAAACAAGCCGATATGCTTCATAAGCGGAAAGCGGAAAACGGAAAACGGAAAGCGGGAAACGGAAAAACTGAGAACTAAGATGCGAAAAGCGCTTTCCGCTTTCCGCTTTCCGCTTAATAGTATTTGTACTTTGAAATGATTCCGATGTGGCGCAGCTTCTTGCCGCGGAAGGTGTAGATCTGCCCCACCTCGCCGGCTCCGCTGATGACCTTAAGCACAGCGACATCGGCCACATACGACTTTGGGAACCGCTTGAAAAACACCTTAAAGACATCGTCTTTCGACATTCCGGCGTGGAGGCCGTTTTCGAGCACAACCTCAGGGTCGGTGATGCGGCCGGCAATCATTTCGACGCGGCCCGTAGTGATGCTGCGGTACATATCCAGATAGCTGCCGTCAAGATGACGCAACGTGTTGACCGACACCGACATAGAGTCGAAGAAATTCTTGTATCCCGACTCGCGGTACCACTGCAGCTGGGTGTTGGTGATATACTGTTCGACGTTTTCCCACTTGCCGATGGGGTAGATGACGTAATCGGCCAACGAATAGACAATCATCGTGTCGGCCAAAACCTTGATATCCTTGATCATATACTCCGGTTTGGCATAAGTCATCATACGCATCGCCTTGGCGCGCGAGCTGACCTCCTGTGCCTGCATTGCCAGCACCGAGAGCGTCAGAGCCACTAAAAGTAAAACTTTCTTCATTTTTGCAAAAATTGTTACCGCTAAAACGCAGAAAGCAGACAATTATTTTGCAAACCAAAGAAAAAAAGTGCCCGCCAGCGCGCAAAACGTTGTTATCGATTGCAAATCATAATTTTACACGTGTCAATTTCTACCATTGCCCCATCGCCTATCGCGTATCGTACCCTCCACATTCTCTGCCCGTTGTACGCTATATGTACGCTATATGTACGGTATTTGTACGCTTTCGAAGCGTACAAATACCGTACATATAGCGTACATATAGCGTACAACGGGCAGAGAGGGTAGGGTTACGGTGTTGATTTTCAGTACTGTTGGCGTAATCAATTGCACGCCAGTGTGTCGCAGCGTGCCACTGCGTGTCACAATGCGCCAAATAGCGCTTTGTCTGCGCTTTTTCGGCAGACGTTGCAAAAATTTTGCTATCTTTGCAACGTGAAGCATCGGACAAGAATGCGCACAAAATGCGAAAAATCATATTTTTAGGACAAATTTCGACAAAAAATAATGGACTACGCAAACATAATAGCAACCCAGCTGAACCTTGGCGCGCGACAGGTCGGGAAAACCATCGAACTGCTCGAAGCCGGCGCCACAGTGCCCTTCATTGCGCGCTACCGCAAGGAAATGACCGGCAACCTCAACGAGGTGCAGATCGCCGCCATACGCGACCTGCTGCTGAAACTGAAGGAGGTCGACAAACGCCGCGAAGCGATACTGCAAAGCATTGAAGAACAGGGTAAAATGACGCCCGAACTGCGCGCCGCCATCAATCAGGCCCAAAGCCTCACCGAGCTCGAGGACCTCTATCTGCCCTTCAAGCCCAAGCGCAAGACGCGCGCCTCGATGGCTGCCGAACGTGGCCTGCAGCCCCTGGCCGAAGCACTGATGAAGCAATATCAATGCAATGTGGAACAGCTGGCGGAGCCTTTTGTCGACGAATCCAAAGGCGTGGCCAGCACCGACGAGGCCCTGGCCGGGGCGCGCGACATCATTGCCGAGCGCGTCAGCGAGGACATCGCCGCCCGCAACAAGGTGCGCAACCTGTTCCGCCGCAGCGCGATGATTACCTCCAAAGTAGTGAAAACCAAGGAGGAAGAAGCCGGCAAGTTCCAGTCGTGGTTCGACTGGAAGGAGAATGCGATGCGCGCCCCGTCGCACCGCATTTTGGCGATGTTCCGCGGCGAAAGCGAGGGCCTGCTGCGCGTCAAGATAGCCCCCGAGGAGGACGAGCCAGCCTTTGAAGCCCTTGAGCGTCAGTTTGTTCGCGGCAACTATGAGTCGTCGCAACAGGTGGCCGAGGCGGTGCGCGACGGCTACAAGCGCCTGCTGGCCCCCTCGATTGAGACCGAATACTACAACCTGCTGAAGGAGCGCGCCGACCGCGAGGCCATCAAGGTTTTTGCCGAGAACCTGCGCCAGCTGCTGCTGGCATCGCCGCTGGGACAGAAACGCACCCTGGCCATCGACCCCGGCTTCCGCACGGGATGCAAGGTCGTATGCCTCGACGCGCAAGGTCAACTGCTTCACAACGAGACAATTTACCCCTTCACGTCGGTGCGCGAGGAGCGCGCCGCCGTGAGCAAGCTGGAGGCCCTGGCCGAGGCTTTCGAGATAGAGGCCATAGCCATAGGCAACGGCACCGCGGGCCGCGAGACCGAGGAGGTGGTGCAGCGCTGCCGCTTCAAGAACAAGGTGATAGCCGTGAGCGTGAGCGAGGCCGGGGCCAGCGTGTACAGCGCCAGCGACGTGGCGCGGCGCGAGTTCCCGGACTACGACATCACGGTGCGCGGCGCCGTGAGCATAGGGCGCCGCCTGATGGACCCGCTGAGCGAGCTGGTGAAGATAGACCCCAAGAGCATCGGCGTGGGGCAGTACC
>JAFWYO010000130.1 GCA_017517715.1 Bacteroidales bacterium | reverse complement strand
TGACTTGTGGGAATCTCTGTTCAAAAAGATTTACAATACAATCCAGTCTGTCAGATTTTGTGGAATATGACAGAATTGACTCTCGGTTATCTTCCAGTAATTTTGTTATCTTATGTATGTTCATATTGTATAATTATATTAAGGATTTTTTTGATTAATTTGGCATTTATGTCCATCCAAACAATAACACAATGAACCAGAAAGCACACAGTAATAATATTTTTATGCTATACGAAGACAAATAAACGTGTAATACTTCCAACAGGTTCCATTTCTCTGAACCATATATTTTATATTGTGTACTACTTTTCCACGCTGGCCCATCCCTATGAGGTGTTGTGGATAACCCTTCAGTTACTCTATAGCAACCTATGGGTATTATTGGGAAAAGCAAAGATAAAAAAACATATGAAACCTGTGTTTCACCCAAAATTCTATATTTACCCAAACAGGTTATTCCAATTGCATTCCATGCACCCAAAGGAGGAGGTGTTGCATCATTTGCAGCTCTCGTGTCAAATCCTTTATTTAGCAGATATTCATATAGTACTTGGCTTAAGGAGAATACCAACGCTGAAATTGAAGTAATCCATCCCCAAATATACCACTCGCTTTGTCTTTGATGCAGAGCAAACGAGCATAGTACAATAACTCCAATTAAAGCAGCACCACCAATCAAATAATAAAACCAAGGAATATCAGTCCATATATTGCCTTTTGTGCTATTAACGTGACCTCCCTCTACGATAAGTCTAAAACTACTTTGGAATAATCCACCAGACTTTGCTTCTAATTGCTTTTCTTGTTCAAGTTTTTGAGCGATAGCAATACGTCGCAGTTCCTCCTTTTTGTTAATTCTGTCAATTTGAGGATTCTCTGTTCCACAGAATGGACATTTCTTAAAGTCGACATGGTATTCTTTCCCACATAATCTATTTGTACAAATTATTGTATTTGGCATAATTGAATAATTAGGTCGTTATACTATCTTCTATATTTAAAATATTTTACACACTGACGAGATCCATCTTTCTTTACTCGCCAATATTCGTCCCCATTTTTTACAATAATTGCAGTGTCTCTTTCTACAGGACAAATAGTGTCCAGCCTTTCCCTTCTGGTAATGATAGAAATGTCCCACATTATATCGCCTGGAAGTGTTGGGTATTCCATAAACATCTCCTGCTCTCGTAGTTTTTTTGCTTTGTTTTCTGCAATACCGCAACTATTTATGGATAATGTTAATAATGCGACTGCAATTAAACTCAAACATTTGTTTCTTTTCGTTTTCATTGCGATTATTATTTAGTTTCTATTTTTTATTTCAGCAGTTTCCTATTTCCCACTTCTTCCAGCACGGTCATTTGCCATCTCGTTTAAATCCTATCCGTTTTCGCGGGATTGTTGGTTGTGCGCGTAGCTGGTCGAGGGCATCGTTGATAACTTCTATCGGAAGAGCCATCTCAGCTTTCGTCCCGTCTTACATACGGTTGATGTCATTGCTCACTTGAATATTAGGCATAACGCTCCGTGATTTCACTCTGAAATCGAATGCAAAAATACACGAAAAAATCAAACCGACAAAATGATTTTTTTGCCGGTTTTAAAAATCTTCATCAAAATGCTTATTGCTAACTATTTCATCAATAACTTTTCATCTAACATTCAACTTCCAAATTACAGATTTCATCCAATCGCAAGTGCATCAAAGCATCTACATTGCGCAGCAACCTGTTTAACATCTCTTTATTGTCGTCGAATGCGCGCTCTGAATCGGTATAAGATTTGAATTTATCTGTCAGCATTTCCATTCTTTTGGCTATGAGATATATCATTTGCCCTAAATTATCCGTCTCGATGGTGTCATTTAGCTTCCTTTCTGTCTTGTCTGCGAATGATGCCTGACGCAGTCCACCTTGTCCGTCGGCGATGAATGTTGGGACCTGTTTACCGGAGATATCCTGCAGAACATCAATGACGGACATATTGGACAGTGCGCCAAGTGAGCATATCAAGGGTATTAGGTCATCCGGCTTTGTATCCTGTACAATGTCAAAGCATTCTTTATAATATAGATCATTGAACACGGTGTGGTATTTCAGTTGTTCGCGTGTGATTCCCTCCGTTTTGATACTTCCGTCTGAATTATAGTCATCATCATCGTCCGAGCCCCATTCTTTAATGAAATCCAATCGCTGTAAAAGTGCGTAATACTCCCACCTTCCGTTGTATTCTTCGAAATACCCATTGATGACTTCTGCCCAATCTTCCAAGCGTTTCCATACACCTTGAATCCATTTTTCCCATAAAATGGTTTCATAAAAAATCTGCATCTTTTCTGTTGCCATCTCACCGTGCAAATCGTCAAAGATACGTGGCGAACTCATAACGCGAATCGTCTCTACTTTGAATAGAATCCGGTTGAACAACTTTGCCAACGGCAGGTCGCTGGAAATCAGGTCTACGTGTTCTTTCATAGTCGGTATATTTAGATCTTTCCGCAAACAAAATCCTGATAATTACCTGGATTTACAACCGTAAAAGTATGGTCTGGGTAGTTCTTGGCAAAAGTTTCAGTCAAGCGAGGCTGTTTAGTGCTGCTCCATTTAAACTCGTAGGTGTGCAGCACTCCGTCGTAATCCTCTATGTAATCAACCTCTTGTTGTTGCTGGGTGCGCCAGAAATAACTTTTGCCATAGAACGCATTGTAGGCGTTATGTTTCATCCGTTCGCTGATTAGGTAGTTTTCCCACAGTCCACCTATGTCGTTGCGTAGATCCAAAGGTTTGTAATCGCCAAGCAGGGCATTGCGCACACCATTGTCATAGAAGTATATCTTGCGACTCTTCTTCAGTTCCGAACGCACATTGCGGCTAAACGATCGCAGATGGAAAACAACATACGATTTTTCAAGCAGGTCGATATACCGCTGTATGGTTATGGAATTCAAACCAAGCAAGCGTCCAAGTTCGCTGAATGACACCTCGCTACCTATCTGGAGTGCCAATGCCTGTAGCAGCTGTTCGATGATTTCCGGCTTACGCACATCTTGAAACGAAAAGATGTCTTTGTAAAGGTAACTACTCACCAAATTGGTCAACGTCTCACGTTCCTCACCCGGCAGATTAACCACCTCTGGATATGAGCCATAAATCAATCTGCGTTCCAACAGACGCGACTCCTCTTGTGCACCGTATTCATCAAGCAACTCTTCTGCCGAAAAAGGGAAGAGCACATACTCATACTTGCGCCCCGTAAGTGGCTCGTTGATAGAGTTGGAAAGTTCAATTGCCGAAGATCCCGTAACGACAACCTGTTTGTCCGGATAGTTGTCTATCAGTAACTTCAAGGTGATGCCAATGTTTTGCACACGCTGCGCCTCGTCGATGAAAACGATGTCATAGCCAGCAGTCTCTGCTCCCAACATCGTGGATGTGGGCTCGGTCAGGCGACGACGCACATCAGGTTCGTCGCAGTTCCATACGAGCACCTTGCGGTCAAACTCTGTTGCGAGCATTTTCAGCAACGTCGTCTTGCCTACTTGCCGAGGTCCAACCACAATAATAGCTTTTCCACGAAAGAATTTTTGCCTAATTATATTTGAAATCAATCGATTAATCATTATATTTGCATTTTTTTCAGATGCAAATATACTTAATAATTTTTGATTATAATAAAAAATTATTATAATAATTTTTGATTATACTATAAAATTGTTATGATTTCCCTGTGTGGCGGGGAGGGCTGGCACTGCATTTTTTGGGGGGTGAGAATCTTTTGCTTTTCGGGCAAAACCGTATATACGTTTTCTCGGAGCTGTGTCGGTGCTGTGTAAAGGAAGTAGTATATACGTGTCGGGCAATGTATGGGTGCCGTGTTGGTAATCCTCGGTTGCTATAGAGGGTGTGCAAAGGAGAGTGCATTTCGCAGTTTTCCCCCAAAAAAAACGAAAAATCCTTGTATGTGCAAAAAAATATATATCTTTGCATTTTATAAGCTTTATACAAAAAATCCAAACAATACTAAAAATGAAGAAATTAGCCTTATCCATATTCGCTTTGGCGACAATTATTCTTAGCGGATGCTCCAAATGGGCCGGAGACCCTATCACGCAGACATTCAGCATTAAGGGCAATTATACCGAGCTCAGAGTTGAAGACGCATTCGATGTCACCGTCAGCGACACTGTCGACCAGGTCGTCATTACAGCTGGCGATAATATTATGCCACACATCGTGGTCAAGGAGGAAGGCAAGACGCTGAATATCTATATTAAAGGCTGGCGAAGCAACCGAGGTAGCGATATGACGGTAATTCTGCCCTACAATGCATCGCTCACCGATGTCGACCTTTCGGGCGCTTCCAGTTTTAATAGCGTGTATGGCCTCAAGGGCACGAAGGTGGAAGTGGACCTGTCGGGTTCTTCAGATTGCAATTGCGACATCGAGGCCGACGAAATCTCTCTCGACCTTTCCGGCGCATCGGATTTCAGCGGAATGGTGGCAGCCAAAGAACTCGATATTGATTTGAGTGGCTCGTCCGACGCCACCATTGAAGGCACGGTCGAAACCCTCGACCTGGACCTCTCCGGTTCGAGCACCCTAAAAAAGAAGATTGTCGACGACCGCTACGCCCTCGTCACGGGCAATTGCGAGGGCGGTCTGTCGGGCTCAAGCGACGCCTATATCCACTGCGACGGTTTTATATCGGTCGATCTCTCGGGTGCGAGCACCCTTTACTACACCGGCAGTGCCCGAACCACGGGATGCAGTACCTCTGGCAGCTCAAACATTGTCCACGATGTATTGAGATAGCATCTTCGCCCGCTCTGCAACCAACGGCTTGTCGGACAGGCAATTTCAAAACAGAACAAAAACAGTCAGCGCCACCTGCGCCGCCAGCATCACGGGCACCCCGATGGTGAATTTCTTGTGGCGGGTTTTGTGGCGGAACAGGTGCATAGCCAAGAGGGCTCCGGCGCTGCCGCCCAGGGCTGCGAAGAGCAGCAGCGTCGCTTCGGGCGTACGGCGGCGCGCGTTCTTGACTTTTTTCCCGCGGCCTTTCTTTCTTTTCTTGCGCGAACGCATTTTGCGCGGAGCGGCCTTGGGGTCGGGGTTCTGCGCTTTCCACTTGTCGTGGCCGTAGGCTACGAAAGTCAGCAAGTTGATGGTCAGCAGGTAGTGTATGAAAATCGCCACATTCATATATCGTCGTTTCTTTTGCAAAAGTACACTTTTTTTGGCACCTTGCGAAAAATGATTATTTTTGCAGACTGTCCGGCAACGGCAAAACCTTGCACACAGCAAAGATAATCAAACAAATAAAACATAACTTATAAACAAAATTAAAACCAAAAAACTATGTTCTTTCACGTTTATGGCGCTAATGCGCTGCTGCAATGGGGAATGATGCTGGTCGTGCTGACCGGACTCATCCTCTGGAACGAATTTGCCCGTCGCACCAAGATGGGCGGCATCATCACCTTCCTCGCCATCCCCCTGGCCCTGACGGTCTACTTCGTGGCCATCGCCATCGGTGCCCGCACCGGCGCCGACTGGGCGGTCAACAACCAGACCTACCTCTATATGAACGGCTGGTTCCACTACGCCAAGCTCTACGCCGCCCTGACAGGCTGCATCGGCTTTATGATGATCAAGTACAAATGGGGCATCGGCGCCAAACACTGGTTCAAGCCCTTCCCATTCGTCATCGTGGCAATCAATATCCTCATCGCCGTGGCCTCCGACTTCGAAAGCGCCATCAAGGGCTGGAACTGCTGGTGGCTCTCGAGCGAGGGCGTGTGGCTGTATGGCGGCTGGCACAACGTTATGAACGGCCTGGCCGGCATCATCAACATCTTCTGTATGACCGCCTGGTGGAACGTCTATGCCTCGAAGGACAAAAAGGATATGATTTGGGCCGATATGACGTGGGTCTACATCGTCATCTACGACATCTGGAACTTCGCCTACACCTACAACTGCCTGCCCACCCACAGCTGGTTCTGCGGCATCGCCCTGCTGCTGGCCCCGACCGTGGCTGCCCTGCTCTGGAACCGCGGCGGCTGGATCCAGAACCGCGCCAACACGCTGGCCATCTGGTGTATGTTCGCACAGGTGTTCCCACTCTTCCAGGAGACTTTCCACGACGGCTTCCACAAGTTCAACTGGGTGGCCCTGCCGACCACCTATGCTGACGGCACGCTGAACGGCATCGTCGAGGGCGGCACCGCCAACGCCAACCCAACGGCAATGACCGTCATCAGCGCACTGGCCCTGATTACCAACATCATCGCCATCTGCTACATCATCAGCGTCTCGAAGAAGCGCCACATCAATCCTTACAAGGAGGACGTCTTCGTCAACCAGAAGTACTACAAAGACTCTATGGCCCGCGCCGACGTCGAATAACAAGACGTCGCCTTGCGACAACAAAAAAAAGGGATGCCCAAATGCGGCATCCCTTTTTCGTAATTTACTAACCCAAAAAATAATTATTGTTGCTTTCCTATATTACCGGCGGACATCCTTCACCAGTCGCACCGAACGGCCATAGCCACGGTCTTTTTCGTAGTTGCCGAAAGCACTGGCGTTGACAAGTCCATCGATAAACAGCAAGGCATAAGCCTGACGGTCGGCATTGCAGGTTGCTGCCCAATAGCTGCCTCCCTCGCCAATGGTGGAAAGCCACGTGCCACCGCGGAATCCCGCAGCGGGCAGGAATACAGCTCCCGCTTTCTCCATCAGCGCCCATTCGTCGGCGCTATACACATTATTGGAAAAACTGATTGTGAAATTGTTTCCGTTGATGCCTGTTATTGGAGCTATGCCGTCGGGACGGACAAAGCTGTCGGGAAAAAGAATCAGGCCAGCAGTGCCACACACTGTGGCTTCAGCATAACGGGCGCTGTCCACGCCATCCACAATCGATGCGGCACGGCGATTGACCAGATAGTCCCACTCGTCCTGAGTGAGCGTGCGCCACATTCCCGAAAGGTTGCCGCCATTGCTGATAGCGTTATACACACCCCAGTCGGCATAGGCTTCATCGCCACAGAGACTCTCTATGTCGTAGTTGCCGTCCTTCTCCGACCACGGCTCCACTTGCCATCCGCTACTACCCCAGCAAAGCAGGTCAATCCATCCCTCGTTGGTGGCCGACACCTGGGCATTGGCCTCGCCAAGATAGTCGTACTGGTGCTCAGCAAAGCGGAAAGTGCCGTAGGCCGCCGTACTGTCCTGCGTCTGGTGGGTCCCTTGGGTGGTGTACTGCAAGTTGCCTTTAGAGAAATAAACCATTTTGCCTTCGGCAACGCTGAACGTCGAGGGCAGAGCGCCTTCCAGGTTTGGTTCCGTGTAGCCTTCGTGTGTGAATCCTTCACGGTCACAGCCCGCGAAATTAAGGCATATCAACGCCGTAAGTAACGGAAAAACAATTCTTTTCATAAAATTAGCAAGTTTAGTGATTTACAGTTTTTTGCTTTCTTCCTATTGGTCATTAAATAACGCAGAGTCGGCAACTATATTGTCAGTGCTTTTCAATTTTTCCCTGCCGACAGGTATTTCTTCAGTGCTTTGACGTAGGCGCAGAAAGCCTCGCTGCCTTGCGGCGTGATGCGGCAGACAGTGCGGGGCATCTTGCCGCGAAAGCCCTTTTCGACAGCGATGTAGCCTGCTTCGGCCAGTTTGTCTATTTGCACGCTCAGGTTGCCCGACGTGGCGCCGGTCTGCTCCTTGAGGTAGGTGAAGTCGGCCTCTTCGACGCCTGCCAGCAGCGACATCACCGCCAGCCGAAGCTCCGAGTGCAAAAGTGGATCCAGTTTCGGTAACATAGGCCTAACGGTATTGACGTTTGATAATCAGTCCAGTGGTTACCAGCACCAGGCCGGCAAAGGTGAAGATGAACAGCTGCTCTTCTGCTGCGCCGGTGATATAGTAAATAGCCAATCCTCCGATGCCTGTCACAAAACCGGCAATCTTCATAGCCCAGTTCTTCAGCGCCACTCCGCAGATGCTTTCCGCCAAACCGAAGAGCAGCACAATTTCGGCCGTGAGACTTGCAACCGACACCATAGCGCGTATGGTTCTGCCAAGATCGAGTGCACCATCGCTCACATAGGAATAGGCAATCGTGAAGACCGCTACCGTGCAGGCAAAGATGCCAAAGGCGGACCAGATGCCCTGCGTGATGCGGCTCACGTCATTCTGCACGTGTGTTTCGGTGTCTTTGCGACTCATCAGCCGTGCCAGCAAAAAGCCGATGACTGGCATCGCAAACCACAAGTTGTTCCAGGCCGCCTGGTCGGTCAGTTTCCATAGTAAATAGATAACAATTGAGAATAGTGTTAGCAGCGCACCCCACAGGATGTAGTATTTTCCGCTGCGGCGGGTAATCTCTTTGCGGCTGTTGTTCAGCGTCTCGGTGATGAGCGACAGGCTCTCTTCGGCCGTCATCTCTCTGTTTTGTTCTTTTGAGTTTTCCATAATTGAAATGTTTTAAAAATTAAACCAAGAGTGTGCACCTCTCCTTTTGTTCAATTGACGATGCAAAAATAAACAAGTTTATGTTATAAACCAAATAAAATTTTAAATCACACACTTATAATACTGGTTTAAAATGAAATAAAAATTTAAAAGCAAATGAAAAAAACCTCATTTTTCATCATTTTGAGAGTTAAAAAACACAAAAATCACCCCATTATTTTAATTTTTTGTATCTTTGCAGAACATTAATAATCGTATTTATGGCAAGCAAACCTGATTTTGTGCAATTTATCGTTGACCAGTGCAGCGGAGCTGGCGAAGTGACAGCCAAGAAACAAGAAAATGGCGCAAAACCACATTTCTTCATCGAGGATGTC